>JBFYRY010000334.1:0-3835 GCA_041302025.1 Chloroflexota bacterium
GGGATTTTCGATTGAGCAGCGGCGATGTTCCACATTCGGGACATTTAAAGAATAAGACCAGATTTGCAAGGGCAGGGCTGGTTTCGACCCCATGCGGACTTTGAATCTTGCCGCGGCGCGCCTTCACGAAGACGCTCGGTGTACACTGCCAGAACATGCCCGTCCACTGGAGGAGCGAGTCAAAGAACACCAAAACACCCGTTGGAATGACACGTTTTAGAAAACCAACACGAAAATGCGAAAGCGTAAGTGTTTTCTCGATCGAAAAGCCCAGACCTGTCAACCAGTTGCGGATGGCTTTGGGATGAAAATCGAAATTCAGTTCGACAAATTCGACCGGCTCAAGCGTGAACGGACTCCACTTTTGCCTGCCGAGCAGGTAGCGGAAGATAGCTTTGAGATTCAATTTGTTGGCAAACTCAAGGATGAATGTGCCGCTGGAACGAAGCACGTTACTGACCTGCGCCAGTGCCTTCGGAGCATCTGCCATATGATGCAGGGTGCGGATCATCGTCGCGGCATCGAACAGACCGTCGACGAAAGGCAGACGATAGGCATCTGCCGCGACGTAGATGTATTTATCCGACCTGCCGAGTCGTTGTTGAGCCTGTTCCAGTTGGGTGCGCGAATAATCGAGCAGGATAATGCGGTCAAAGCCAAGGTAGCGCGGCGTATTTCGTCCGGCACCAGCCCCAAGTTCCAGCATGAGGCGTCCGCTTTTGGGGAGAAGTCGCTTAAGGGCAATGGCTTCCGTACGGTCCTCGTACTCGCGTCCGCCTTTATCCCAAAAAGAGGATTGGTAATCGGAGCCTTCGTAGTTGCAAACGGGAGGAGTAGTCATGGGGTTCTTAGTTCAATAGTTGGATAGTTCAATAAACAAAACGAAAAGCCGGATAGCAGGGCAATTGTACCCGACTATCCGACTGGGAGATTAAACGACTGCGCAACTAACGACCAATGGCGCGATAATTGAATCCCATTTCCTTCATGCGGGCGGGATCGTAGATATTGCGGCCGTCGAAAATCACCGGCGACTTGAGAAGTCCCTTGACCTTGTCCAGATCAAGTTGTTTGAACTCATTCCATTCGGTGACCACGATCAGGGCGTCGCAACCCTGCGCCATTTTATAAACATCGTCGAAAATCTCAACAGCAGGCATAAGCGGAGCCGCGACTTCGTGTGCCACGGGGTCATAGCCGCGCACCTTGGCGCCGCCGGCGATCAACGCGTTGGAAATATCCACCGAGGGGGCATCGCGCATGTCATCGGTATTGGGTTTGAATGCCAGACCCAACATGCCGACCGTTTTGCCTTTCAGGCTTCCACCGAGCATGGTTGTAACATGTTGGGTGACTTCTTTGCGGCGGTCGTAGTTGACATTCATGACTTCGTTCAAAATGCGGGGATTGAGTCCCTTCTCTTTCGCCATGTAGGCGAGCGCCTGCACATCCTTCGGGAAACAGGAACCGCCCCAGCCGAGACCGGCATCGAGGAAGTGACGGCCAATGCGCGCGTCGTAGCCCATGCCAGCGGCAACTTCCTTCACATCCGCGCCGACGAGTTCGCACAGGTCGGCAAGTTCGTTGATGAAGGAGATCTTGGTGGCAAGGAAGGCATTGCTGGCATACTTGATCATTTCTGCGGTGCGCAGGTCGGTGATGACGATGGGAGAGCGCAGGGGCAGGTGCAGTTGTGCGACCTTGTTGGCGGCGTCCTTATCGAGCGAGCCGATGACATTGCGGTGCGGACTCATGAAATCGCTGATGGCGGAACCTTCACGCAGGAACTCAGGGCAGGAGACGACTGCGAACTCGATCGGTTTGGGTTGGGCGGATTTCACAATATCGGCGACCCAGTCACCGGTCCCGATCGGAACCGTGGATTTGTTGATGATGATGAGCGGCGCGGTCATGTTCTTCGCAATGGATGTTGCCGCCGCTTGCACGTATTGAAGGTCCGCGGCGCCATCCACGCCCTCGGGTGTGCCCACGGCAATGAAGGCGAATTCGGCGCCCTTCAAGGCTTCGGCATAGGACGTGGTGAAATGGATACGTCCGCTCTTCACATTGCGCGTTACCAATTCCTCCAGACCGGGTTCGTAAATGGGCATGATGCCCTTCTTCAGGTTTTCGACGCGCTTCTCGTCCACATCCAAAGCGACAACTCGATTCCCCAGATCAGCGAAACAAGCCGCGGTCACCAGACCGACATACCCAACGCCGACAACACAAATTTGTTTCATACTTATAGTACCTCTTTATTCAAAATAAGTATCCTGCTTGCGCAGGATTCAATCTTCCCTGGGAGATGACGGCGATGCGCCGCCGTTCAACTTGGCGAATACACCCTCGATCACTTCAAGAAACCCCTGCATGTGAATGGGCTTGGAAACATACCCGTCACAACCTGCAAGAATGGCGCGCTTGCGCTCGATGGGCAGGGTGTGCGCCGTCAACGCATACAACGGGATCGATTTCGTTGCTTCATCAGATTTTATCTTCTTGGTGGCGATCCACCCGTCCATCTCGGGCATTCCCAGATCCATCAGGATCAGGTCGGGTTTTTGCAGACGGGCGGCATCCACACCGTCACGTCCGTTCACGGCAAGGAATACATCATATCCCGCGCGTTCCAATATAAAACGCACGAGTTCGTAATTATCCATATTATCTTCAACGATCAAAATACGTCCCTTGCTCATTAGGAATTAAATATACCGCACCTTAGTCCATCGGGCAATGACGTATAATCCGCCCCATGAAACTATTATTTGTCGTGGATGCCCGCTCCCCCATCGCAACCAACTGGATCCGCCACTTCATAGGACACGGCGATGAAGTGTATGTCGCTTCCACCTTCGCGTGCTCACTGGATTTCCCGGTCAAGCGGCTGGAGATCACGCCCGTGGCTTTTAGCGCGGTTAAAAAGCGGACTCAAGTACCGGGCACCGCCTCTGCCCGAAGCCTGGGCTTGCGCTCCGTTATCAGGCACTGGTTCGGTCCCCTGACGATTCGCCGCGCATCGCAAAAACTGCGAGAGTTCATTGAGGAGGTCAAACCCGATCTCGTTCATGCCATGCGGGTTCCCTACGAAGGCATGCTCGCCGCGGACGCATACACCGGCATCCCTCTCATCACATCCATCTGGGGCAACGACTTCACCCTGCACGCGCCGTCCACTTTCCTCATGAGCCATTACACGCACTGGACCATGGAAGTGACCGACGCGCTCCACGCCGACACACACCGCGATATCCGCCTTGGTCACGAGTGGGGCTTGGACGCATCCAAACCGACCCTCGTCACACCCAGCAACGGCGGCATTCGAAGCGATGTTTTTCATCCCAACCCCCAACCCATCGAAGAGCCGGTCATCATCAACCCGCGTGGATTCCGTCCGTATGTGCGCAATGACACCTTTTTTCAAGCCATGCCGCTCGTGCTGGCAAAACATCCGAACGCCAAATTCATCTGCGCTTCCATGGCGGGAGAACCACAAGCCCAGCAATGGATCAGCGAAATGAACCTGCGCCATGCCGTGGAACTGCTCCCGCCCATGCCGCACTTTGAAATGGCAAAAGCCTTCCGCCGCGCGCAGATCGCCGTATCGCCCAGCATCCACGATGGCACACCCAACACCCTGCTCGAAGCCATCGCCTGCGGGTGTTTTCCTGCCGCCGGTGACTTGGACTCCATCCGCGAATGGATCACCCCGAACGAAAACGGCTTATTGTTCGATTCCACGGATCACCTGTCCATCGCAGAAGCGCTCATTTCTGCCATCGAAAACAAAAACCTGCGGAGCAAAGCCGCAGGCTTGAATCAAGAGATCATC
>JBFYRY010000335.1:0-3797 GCA_041302025.1 Chloroflexota bacterium
TTTTGCTCCAGCGTAACCAGCGTGGACATGATGCGCAGTCGCACCGGCTGGTGAATGATCTCATTCAGTTCAGCCATGGCTCACCACCTGAACCGAATGTACAAACCAAGGATGATCATCGTGCCGCCCCCGAGCAGTCCCATCCATAGGTAGAACCAGTCAGGCGCAAGAAAGTAACCGACCAGGGCTACGGCTGCGACCGGCACCGTCCACCAGGTGGCGGAGAAGGAGAGCAAAAGCCCCATGCCCATCTGTCCGATCATGGCGAGCAGGATGATAAGCAGGGTGATCTGTTTACCGTCGGTGGGATGGGCAACGGCGATGATGGCGGCGGCGAAGAGGATGAGCAGTGCCCAAAAGATCCCGATGCGTTTCCCGGTCACGGAGGAGGAGGCGATACGCACGCGCCTTCCTACACGAATTCCCATGTAAGTGGCGAGAGCACTGCCAACGACGCTCGTAACAACCCAGATCCAAACGATGAGAGGAGCGGTGAGGAACTGCGTGGCAGTAAATCCGATCAACCAGACGGCACCGGTGATGATGAGTGAGATATGCGCACTGCCACTAGCGATCGAGTGACGGGTCTTCTGCGTCATGGTCTGAATGGCGGCAAGGGCTTCTTCTGCTTCAGATGGGGAGATGTTCATAGACTATTCCTTCAATTCTTTGATCTTTTATAGAGTACTCTGCAATATAGAGAATTCTACAGCGATTCAATTTCCCTGTCAAGACTTGTGCATTCTTTGTCATTCGGATGGAAAAACCGCCTCTTTCGCCGCTCGAAGCTGGTTCTTGTTTTTCAGCCTTTCCCCCGCTGACACAAAAAAGACTTCCGAAGTCTGGCAGATTTCGGAAGTCTTTAACCTGCTAAATATGTATTGGACTTCCTTCCGCGCCGTGCGCCGCCTCCATCAACACCTCTGAAAGCGTGGGATGCGCATGGACATTGCGTGCAATCTCATGCGGGGTCAACTCCATCATGTGAGCGAGAGTCAGTTCGGGGAGCAACTCGGTCACTTCAGGTCCGATCATGTGTGCACCCAAAATCTCGCCATATTTCTCATCCACGACGATCTTTGCAAAGCCCGCGTAATCGCCGAGTCCCAGCGCTTTGCCGTTCGCCTGGAACGGGAAGCGTCCCACCTTGATGGTGTACCCGCGTTCCTTTGCCTGTGCCTCGGTCAATCCAAACGAAGCGATCTGCGGATGACAATACGTGGCACGCGGCATCATCTCGTAATCCAGTGTGGTGGTTTCAACACCGGCAATGTTCTCGGCACAGATAATTCCCATCGCCGAGCCGACATGCGCCAGCATCAGTTTCCCGGTCACATCACCGATCGCCCAGATGCCCGGCACATTCGTCTGCATCTTCTCATTAACTTCCACAAAGCCGCGCTCGCTGATCTTCACCCCGACATCTTCGAGTCCCAGTCCCTTTGAATTGGGACGGAACCCGATCGCGACCAACGCCTGGTCTGCTTCAAGCACCGTTTCCTTCCCCTCCGCCGAAACCTTGACCTTCACGCCAGTCGCAGTCGCTTCCACCGATTCGACCTTATGCCCGATCATGGATTTGATGCCGCGCTTCTTGAATTCCTTTTCCAGTTCCTTCGAGATCTCTTCATCTTCGAGCGGCACGAGTCTCGGGAGCATTTCAACAATCGTCACATCCACGCCATAGGAATTCCAGACCGTCGAGAACTCAACGCCGATCGCGCCTGAACCAATGACCACGACAGACTTCGGAAGTTTATCCTGAAGGATGGCTTCCCAATACGTGACGACCTTCTGACCGTCCACTTTCCATGCACCGGGCACAGCCGCGCTCGCGCCCGTGGCAACGATGATGTTCTTCGCCTTGAGTTCGGTGACCTTGCCGTCCTTGTCGGTAACGGAAAGCGTATCCTTTGCCTTGAATTTTGCTTCGCCCATGAAGACCGCGATGTTGTTCTTCTTCATCAGGAAGCCCACGCCCTTGGTCAGGCGGTCTGAATTCTGGCGCGAGCGTTTGACCGCCACACCGTAATCCAGTTTCAGATTCTCGAATGAGAACCCGAAATCCTTGCCGCGCTCGCGCAGGGTGTGCGCCACTTCCGCATTCTTGAGCAGGGACTTCGACGGGATGCATCCCACATTCAAACACACACCGCCCAGCCATTGCTTATCAACGATCGCGACCTTTTGTTTCAATTGCGCGGCACGGATCGCGGCAACATACCCGCCAGGTCCCGCACCGATCACAACGACGTCAAAATTTTCTGCCATAAACTCTCCTTTTCTATCCGTCATTGCGACCTTTGGGAAGCAATCACCTTGTTTCAATGACGATGTTTTTGACTATTGTACTACTCTCCAGTATCCAATCTCTGGACTTACAACCAGCGCCTCACGCGTGACTTGGAAATCGTGTTTCTATCATCCGCTCAACTTTTGCGCCACCATCAAGAAAACAGGGAACGCCTTTTCCTTACCATCCACTTTCTTTTTGATCTCATATGCCGTCGAAAATTGGACATTCCCAAACCCAATGTCTTCCACCCATTTCTGCAACTCGCTTCGTTCAAAGCCTTTATGCACATCCGTTGTTCCGTCCGTGTGGAAAGAACCATCCTCCTGATCCAGATCGGCGACGATCAAATATCCATTCGGGTGAAGTAATTCATAAAACTTATGCAGAACGCCCAGCGCATTCTGGATGTGATGCAGGGTCATCAACGAATAGGTGATGTGATACTTCTCCGCAGGCACAGGCTCGGTCTCAAGATCAAGCCGAACGGGACGCATATTCGTCACGCCGGAATTGGCGATCTTTTGGCTCAACACATCCAACATGCCTTGGGATGTATCCGCAAGTGTAATTTCTCCCAGATTTTCTTGAAGAGCGAAACTCAGCAAGCCAGTCCCGCATCCATATTCGAGTGCGTTCATTTTTGCAGATAACGGAATCGTTTTGCGAATCGCATCCGCCACCACGCGAGCGCGTTCCACTTTTTTGGGGTCGGAATCCCAGTCTTTTGCACGTTCGTCAAAGTTGGTCATAATTTCCTCATGTCATTGCGAGGGCGGTGGTCTTCCGCCCGAAGCAATCTCCTCTGAAACGGTGGTGTCGTAACGACAAGCTAACCCACTTAAACAGGAGATTGCTTCGTCGCCCTTCAGGCTCCTCGCAACGGCATTTGCTAACTCCAATTCTCCAAAGTCTCCTTCACCTTCGCCAAAAACCAATCCGCGGACGCGCCATCAAGAATGCGATGATCGAACACGAACGAGAGATACACCATCGGGCGGATGGCAATGGCATCATCAATGACAACCACGCGCTTTTGCATGGCTCCCACTCCTAGAATTCCACATTGCGGCTGGTTGATGACGGGGAAAGCGAACAACGATCCGCTGATGCCGTGATTGGTCAACGTGAACGTCCCGCCTTTGACATCATCAGGCTGGAGTTTCTTTGTCCGCGCCCGATTCGCCAGGTCATTGACGGAACGTGCCATCGCCAGCAGAGACAAATTGTCCGCGCCCTTAATGACAGGTACGATCAAACCATCCTCGCCCAGCGATGTTGCCATACCGATATTGACTGCTTTATGCACCAGCACACCCTCATCCGACCATGATGAATTGACCATCGGATAGTTCTTCAACCCCGCCACGATCGCCATTATGAAATACGCCGTGAACGTCAGGTTAGCTCCATCACGCGCAAATATCTCCTTGTTCGCAGAACGATGCTTTGCCACGCGGCTCATGTCCGCTTCCATCACGGTCAACACATGCGGCGACGTATG
>JBFYRY010000336.1:0-3786 GCA_041302025.1 Chloroflexota bacterium
AACGCGGCTTTGCTCCCCAGACTTCGCGCGGTGAGAATGGAATTGCTACAAACGTGAAACTACCTTCTCTCTGTACAATTGCGTCAAATGATTTTTGGTCTGTTTCGCTCATCTGGATATTTTCTTTCTCCGTGTGTTTATGTCTTTCAGAAAATTAGAAGCAGCCGATGGCTGGCGTTATTAGAATGTCCCTGCCTGGGACGTCCGCTTCGCTACGGGATGGTATGGCATGAGCATATCCTTGAGGAGATACCGCGGCAGGGGCGTTGACCAACTTTGGGAGCATGAAAAGCCCGAAGCCAGAAAAATGCCGAAATAACGCGGCGCGTACCCCAGTCCACTTGTTACGGCGATCAGTAGATCCGACATTGAATTCGACGTCATAAATACCTAAACCTTCCTTGGGTGGTTGCAACAATTTGAAGCCATGCGGTGAAAGAATCTGCAATCAGTGACCAACAAAATGAATGAGACTGTGGTTCTCGAAAAACATCTTGCAAGTGCAGATTCTCCAGTTCCCACATCGACACGCCAATCACACCGTCGTGCTGAATGCTGTTCCCAAGATCCAGAAAGAAAGAAACATACATAAATTTATCTTCAATCGGATTACGAAATCGTAGCGCGCCTATTTTTAGAAACCCATGTTGGTAATATCCAACCTTGCCTGCAAGGTAGGGATACCATTCTTCCGACATAGGACCCAAACCTAAAGATGTGAAACAGAAATCCTCATTGGAAATTGTAATCCCACCATAGAGATTTAAGAACGATAGATAATCAGTTGGCAAAGAATATGGCTGGACTAAATCTTCCACTTGCTTAAGACACTTGTCAGTTTCCTTCACGTGCCAATCAAATGGCAACTCGAGCCTCTCAGGCGTAGAGGAATGGTTAAGAAGATGAGCGAAAAAACGATTTTGCCCTTGTGCGATTCCACAATCCACCTGAACGTTGGGCAACAACCGAATTTGCGCAATCAATTTTTCAATCTGATCTGATCCCATGTTTGCACATTCCTCAGGGTATGTGGCTAACGGCAGGCGTTTTGAATGAACTTGTGTGCACGTCCGCTTTGCTACGGGATGGTATGGCATGAGCATATCCAAGAAGAGATACCGCCACAGGGACGCCGACAAACTTTGATGGCAGGAAAAACGTGAAGCCAGGCTTGCGCGAAATGCCGAAATAACGCGGCGCGTACCCCAAGTCGGCTGCGCGCTTTGTCAGGCGTTTTTGTGCTGAATCCACTCTGGCTCTGGACGTTGACGAAATGGATTCTCTAATTCTGTTTGAAACCATTCTTTCAGACTTAATCCTGTTTGTCGTAGTTCAAAATTCTTTTGATTCATCGTATTCCACAGCCAAATAAAGCCTGATTTATCAAGGATTGTTGCGACACCCCAATAATCTTTGGCGACTAGAAAATAATCGGTAATTGCTCTCTGAATGGACTCGGAATTGACAATGTTTCCTTTCCCATCATATCCATAACAAACTCTTGGGTTGCCAAGCCATTCTTTGCTCAAGACTATCTCAGGGAAATCTAATCGCCCAATGATCGCACCAGACAGACCTCCAACAATTGGTTTGAGACCATTTATGACGCTTTCATTGAAACTTCGTGGAAATTTAAAACTATCCCAGCTCTGATCAATTCGGAAACTGATGGAATCTTCTAAAC
Source organism: Chloroflexota bacterium (assembly GCA_041302025.1). Classification (GTDB taxonomy): domain Bacteria; phylum Chloroflexota; class Anaerolineae; order Anaerolineales; family Villigracilaceae; genus Defluviilinea. The sequence goes on from JBFYRY010000336.1 coordinate 1,685, forward strand.
TATCAGGGTCTCCTCCGAAACAAACGTAGTGAGCACAATATCCGTTTTGTGGTTCATTGGCAGGATCAACCTTAATGAATTTTACTCGCTTGCTTTCGATCTGTGTTTTGACGAAGGATTGCACATCATCGAAGTCCCGCAGCTGCTGATTGATAAACAACTCCATTTGCTGTTCTGGATTTTTCACCCAGGCAATAGCGATTTCTGGAAAGCTGAGAGAAATAAAATCTTCGATTTCAGGTCGAAAATCAATAATGCTCATGTCAAAATCATTGGGAGGATTGATTTTGGTTCGGATGGACAATTGATTTCTCCGTGGGTTTTCCTGACCAGGCGCCTAATTCTGTGTTCAGCAATAATTTGCTGTAAAATACCCCTATGCGGGATGTTTTGTATAACAACCTATGTACCGATTATATGCCTGTAGAAAATATGTGGCAATGAAAACAAAAAACTCCCGCCGATCTCTCAACGGGAGTTACTGATTACTTTCTCACTGTTTACTGATCACTGGCAACACTTCCCCATAAAGTTTCCTATGCACCACGCTCAACGCGCGGACCTGTTCCGCGGCATGATAGGAAGACCTCACCAGCGGGTTCGACTCGACCCATTTGAAACCGATCTCTTTGCCGTAATCGCGCAGTTCGGCGAATTCTTCCATCGAGTAATAGCGGTCCATGGGCATGTGCTTCTTGCTCGGTTGCAGATATTGACCGATGGTCAGGATGTCCACGCCCCACGAGCGTTGGTCGCGCATCACGGCTTTGACCTCGTCCATGGTTTCACCGAGACCGAGCATGATGCCCGATTTGGTCAGCACATCGGGGTCGAGTTTCTTGGCGTTCGATAAGGTTGCCGCCGCCCATTCGTAGTTATCCTGCGGCTGGACGGTCTTGAACAGTCGCGGCACGGTCTCCACGTTGTGGTTCAAAATTTCAGGACGCGCTTCCATCACGATCTTCAACGCTTCGAGCGAACCTTTGAAATCGGGGATCAACACTTCGATGGAGCAACCCGGCAACAACTCACGGATGCGGCGAATGACCATCGCAAAGATCGGAGCGCCGCCGTCCCGTCTCTCATCGCGGTTCACAGAGGTGATGACCGCGTGCTTCAACTCCATGGCTTTCACGGCTTGCGCCACGCGTTCGGCTTCACCCCAATCCAGCAAGGCGGGCTTGCCGTGTTTGATATCGCAAAAGGCGCAGGTGCGTGTGCATACATCGCCCAGCATCAAAAAGGTGGCGGTGCCACTTCCCCAGCATTCGCCAAGGTTCGGACACATGGCTTCCTCGCAGACCGTGTGCAATTCCTTCTTGCGCATCAATCCATGCAGCCACTCGTAGGTTTCGCCCGAAGGCGCGCGCACCTTGATCCACTCGGGGCGGCGCAGGGGGCGGGATTCGGTTTCAGGGGAGACTCGGTCTCTCGTAGGGGTAACAGGCATAATTAAGTTTGAAGCGTATATGTGACAGTCACTTTAAAAGTGACTGTCACATCCTTTCCATTTTATTTTTTCTTGACCTTCAATCGCAATCCTTCGACATGGACGACTTCCACTTTATCGCCCTTACGGATTTGATCCGACTCTTGAACGGACTCCGCGCTCCACAACTCCGATTCCAGTTGGACTTGTCCGCTTGCTTCACTCCACGTTTTGGCTGTTCCCGTTAAACCGGCAAACGACTCCACTCCCATCTTGATCGGCGTGCTCTGGGCGCGCAGGGCAAACATGAGGATGCCAAAGAACAACAGACCGATGAACACACCGACACTGACAACCAGCGGAACCGACACGCGCTGGAACTCGGGCACACCCGGCGAATTGAACAGCACCAGCCCGCCGACGATGAACGATGCCGCGCCCGCAACCGTCAGCGCGCCGTGGGTGGGCGCTTTAATATCAAGGATGAACAACACGAATGCGGTCACAAGGAACAGGATGCCGAACCAGTTCACGGTCAGCAAACCGATGCCGTACAACGCCACCGTGACGCTCACCACACCGATGAAACCCGCCACCCATCCGCCGGGGCTTGAGACCTCGATCAGGATGGCGAATATTCCCATCGATAACAGGGAGAAGACGATATTCGGGT
>JBFYRY010000091.1:0-17217 GCA_041302025.1 Chloroflexota bacterium
CGCAAATCCGAGTCCAAAATTAAGAATGTTGGACCGTTTCCTTGTCATCGCGGAAAAACAACGCGTACCGGCAGTCATTGTCGCGAATAAGATCGATCTCGTAGATGCTTCGTCTACGCTCAGCGCAAAAGAGATATTCCGTTTGTATGAACCGCTGGGGTATCGCGTGATCTACACGTCGACCAAAACCGGCGCGGGCATCGATGAACTGCACAATACGTTGAAGAATAAGATCTCTGCGCTGGCGGGACCAAGCGGCGTGGGCAAGTCCAGTTTGCTGAATGAGATCCAACCCGGTCTGGGGCTGGCGGTGAATGAGATCAGCAAAGTGATGAACAAAGGCAGGCATACAACCGTAACGCGCCAGATGTTCCCGCTGGTGGGCGGCGGCTATGTGGCGGATACGCCGGGCTGGAAGTCGCTGGCGTTATGGGATACCGAACCGGAGGAGATGGAAGCGTATTTCCCCGAACTGCGCGATCTCGTGCAACATTGCCAGTTCAGTGATTGCTCGCACACGCATGAGCCGAACTGCGCCGTGCTTGCCGCGGTGAAAGAGGGACGCGTGCATCCCGAACGGTTCGATTCGTTCCTGCGGTTGAGGGCGGGGCAGGAATAGCGGAGATCGGTAATTGGGGAATTGGTAATTGACGATTTACGATTGACGATTTACGATTACCACCAATGAACAACAACTGGAATCTGATCGGGCATGAATGGGCTGTGGACATGTTGAAGAAGCATGTCATCCACGGGACGACGCGCCACGCGTATCTTTTCTGTGGACCTCCCGGGCTGGGCCGCCGCACCCTGGCGTTACGCTTCGCCCAGGCATTGAACTGCCAGACTCCTGTTTCGGCTGGGATTCCGTGTGGACAATGCCGCGACTGCAAGCAGATCGAAGCAATGCGCCACATGGATTTGTCTATAATTGAACCGACCATTACTGACCCCAAAGGTGGCAAGGAATTAATTCCAAATCCAAACGGCGAAATCCGAATATCTCAAATCCGCGACTTCCAAAAGATATTTATTCTTAAACCTTACCAATCCAAATATCGTGTTGCGGTATTTACACAATTTCAGCAAGCCAACGATCCTGCGGCGAACGCCCTGTTGAAAACGCTCGAAGAAGCGCCGTCGTATGCGGTGTTGATCCTGACCGCCGATAATCCCGAGCAATTATTGCCGACCATCGTTTCAAGATGTGAAGTACTGCGGTTGCGCTCGTTAACGATCGAAGAGATACAAAAGGACCTGGAAAGTAGAAAAGTGGAAAGCGGCAGGGCGAAGTTGATCGCGCACATCTCGGGCGGACGTCCCGGCTACGCGCGGCGGCTGGTGCAGGATGACCTGCTGTTGGAGAAACGCGAAGATCGCCTGAACGACCTGTTGACCCTGCTCCCTGCCTCGCGCGTGGAAAAGTTCAAATACGCCGAACAACTCTCGAAGGACAAAGACGCCATGCGTCAGACGATCCTGTTCTGGATGTCGTACTGGCGCGACGTGATGCTGAGAACGGCACAGGCGTCCAGTCCGCTCGTAAACGTGGATCGCAACGTGGAGATCGAAGACATCGCCGGGCGCATGGACCTCCCGTCCGCGCGGAGGGTGGTCAGCGGTCTCGAAGATGTATTGGAGAAAATGGAGAAGAACGTGAACTCGAGAATGCTGGCGGAAGTCTTATTGTTGGATTTGCCGAAGACTTAGGAGTACATCATGTGCAAAAGCATCCAAACATTACGGAATGCGGAAATTCCCGCCACGGAGGAGGAGATCCGCGCGGCGGCGTTGCAGTTCGTGAGGAAGGCGAAAAGAGACAGTCATTTCAGTTGGGAGCCCAGGAGAGCATCATGAAAAACCGTCCATTTGGCAATACTGGCATGAGCGTTTCCGAGATCGGACTCGGCGCATGGCAGTTGGCAAATCCCGATTGGGGAGTCAACGACAGGGATGAAGCCTTGAAGATCGTACAGAAGTCGCTGGAGGCGGGATGCAACTTCTTCGACACGGCACCCGGCTACGGCGGGGGAAGAAGCGAAGAGTTGCTCGGTCAGGGATTGAAGTCCGTGCGGAAGGATGTCGTCATCTGCACCAAGTTCGGTCACACCGCGGAAGGCGTCACGGATTTCAGAGCAGAGTCCATCCGCCCATCCATTGAAACCAGTATGAAGCGATTACAGACCGATTATCTCGATATCGTGCTGATGCACAATCCGCCGCGCGAAATGATGGACGGCAGGCTCGCATCGCAATATGATGAGTTCGAAAAACTCAAGGCGGAAGGGAAGATCCGCGCCTATGGTGTCTCGCTCGATTGGCGCGCGGAGTTGGAACTGGTGCTGGATACCACGAAGAGCCAGGCGGCGGAAGTATTCTTCAATGCGTTGTATCAAGAGACGCTACCCGCCTATCCAAAGGCACAGGAACACGGGATGGGTTTGATCATCAAAGTGCCGTTGGATTCAGGCTGGCTTTCAGGAAAGTATCGCGCAAACCATAAATTCGATGGAGTGCGCAACCGCTGGTCGCCGGAGGTTTTGAAGCGCCGCAGTGACCTTGTGGAAAAATTCGCCGCGCTGATCCCTGATGAGAGGAGCATGGCACATGCCGCACTGCAATTCGTGCTGGCACAGCCGCAGGTTTCGACCGTCATCCCCGGCGCGAAAAGCGCGGAGCAGGCATTGGATAATTTCGCCGCCGCCGATAAACAATTGAGCGCGGAAACGGTTCAGTCCATGCGTGATCTGTGGACGCGCGAGATCGAAAGCGACCCGTTGCCGTGGTAAAAAGGGACAGACATGATCCTTGACCGAATCGAAAACGCCCATTGGTATGATGCGGTTCACAAGCGATTCAAAAGCGCATTCGACTACATCAGCCAGATTGACATCCACGCCATCCCCGTTGGAAGACATGAAATAGACAGCGCGAACATGTACGCGCTCGTTCAGGAATACAACACAAAATTGAAAGAGCAGGGAAAGTGGGAAGCGCACCGCCGCTACATCGACCTGCAATATGTTGTGCAGGGAGCGGAGGGCATCGGCTATGCCAATATCCATCACTTGCAACAAGGCGAGTACGATGTCAGTAAAGACTGCCTGCCTCTTCACGGAGAAGGCGGCCTCATCACATTGAAGAGCGGTAGTTTTATCCTGTTGATGCCGGAGGATGCGCACATGCCGTGCATGGCGCTCGGCGAACCTGCACCGGTCAGGAAGATCGTTCTCAAAATCGCGGTCGAATAATAAAGCGGAGCGAAGAATTTCTTCGCTCCGCTTTTTCAACTCTATTTTTCCTTCAACAGGAAATCCCCGTTGTTCAGCACGCCATCCAGGATCACTTTCACGGCATCAGACTGTAATAGCTTGTCTAAAGAGAATGTCTTCAGCCGCGTTTGCGTTGTGCGCACTGACGGTTGCAAAAAATCCCCGAACGGCAATGATGTGCGATACAACTGGTAATACAAAAACCGGCGCGCATTGCGTTTGAACTCAGCGGGGATTTCGATCTTTTCAGCCTCCAGAAATTCTTTCGTCTTTCTTCTTACATCATCCACGGTCTGCGGGAAAAACACGGTGGGATATTGCGTAAAGCGCGCCTTGCCCGCGCATAGCACCGCCGCACCCATGATCGAAGCCTCCAACCCGATGGTCGAGTTGTAGATCATCACGAACCTGGACTTCTGGATCAATTCATACGAACTCAACGTCTCACGTGGACTCACGAAGACGACGTTCGGCTCTTTTTGGACCTCGCGGCTGGTCACCCAACCCTCGACCGTTTCGCGGCTGGCTTTTCGTACCCGTGTCTCGTCGGGATGCGCGCGGATGACGAACAACGTGTCGCGGTGCTCGCGGATGACATCATGCACCATATCGAGCCAGTCGAACATGTCTTCAAAGACCGTGTTGGCGTGCGGCTGGCTGGTGTCGAAGATGACGTTGGTAAAGACTGGCACGATCTGCCTGAACTGCGCGGCTTTTTGCAGGAAAGACTCGTCCAGCCCTTTCATGTCCGCCCAGAATTTGATACCCGCCATCGTGAAATCGCCCTGGAAGCGTTTGGCGAGATATGCATCCAATCTGGCATTCTGCGCATCGTTCAATTCGAACTCATCCGGGATGTGGATCGGGTAGGCGGTCGCTTCGCCATCGGTGAAGAAGGCGGTGGCGGGTTGCAGTCCCACCTCATGCGTGACTACGCGGATGCCGCGTTTCCGGGCGATGTGCCGCGCAGTCGCTTCAGGGAAGAACTGCCCGTTGAAAACGATGACCAGCCTCGGCTGAGTCCGATCGAGAAAGTCCGCAAACTCCCGCGCCACATTCCACGCGGACAGGATATATTCCCGCAACAAGTAGCGCGTGTTCCCGTCATCTTCCAAATGATGGATACGAAGGATCCAACGCAGTCCCGGCAGGCACAACGCGCCAAGAGGAAGATCGCGCCATTCAAAAGACATCAATTCTCGAACAGAAAGTTTTTCAAGCGCCTTTGCCAATTGCGCATCACGGTCAAACTCAAACCATTTGACGCCCGACCTTTGAACCTTTGAACCTTCGAACATTTGAACATTTGCGTACAACGCCTTCGACTGCATCACACACGACTTGCACGGCATCCCCTTGTGCGGATTATCGCGGTTCGTCCCCATCACGCACTTGCTCATGCCGGATCGACAGGCAAAATACACAACAGGTATCCCGTTCAGGCGCAAAGCCCATGAGGCGAGCAGGTGAAACCCGCTGTTCCACGAGAGATCGTCGATGCCGGAGGAAGCCTTGAAGAATACGACCGGCGCGCCGCCGGGTTGAGGTTCCCTGCGCGCAACCGTCTTCGCAACGGACGCGACCTTGAGATTATTGAGCCTGCGGACGAGTCCGCGTTTGATGCGTTGGGTGAAAAATTCTTTAATCATATTTTATTGCCCCAATCTTATCAGCAAATTCCAATGTGAAAAATTACTTCCCACCCAGCAGAACCATCGGCGCGTTGTCGATCATGCGAGGGTTCAATATCCGTTCCAGGGCGGAACCGAGCAGGGCAAATGCCAGGCTGGTCAATAACAGGAGCGCGATCGGCTCCAACACCCAGAACGGAGAACCATATAATGCCCCCCGTGTCAGTCCTTCGTAGATGATGCGTCCCCAGGATGGATAGTTCGATTTGATATTGAAGAAACCGAGCGTGGCTTCCAGAAAGATAAAACTTGGCACCTGCGAGATCAACTGCGGGATCAGCACCGGCATGATGCGCGGCACAAGATAACGGGTGATGATCCTGAAATCGCTGGCTCCATACGCGCGCGCGGTTTCGATATACGGCGCCTCCTTCGCCTGCAGGAACGCCGAACGCAGTGTTTTGATCGGAGAGCCAAATGTATTCAGGACGACGACAATCGCCAGAATGACCCAGATATTCCAGCCAAAGAGGACGTTCGTCAGGACAGCGATCGGCAGGCTGGGCAACACCATATTGATCTCAGTGAGTCTCTGCACAAGATTATCCACCCAGCCGCCATACCATACGCCCGCCGCCGGGAGAAGCATGGCAACCAGTGCAGTGATGAGAGAACCCATCAAGCCGATCAGCAATGCGAATGGCATTCCCCAAAATAACGGCACGATCAAATCACGCCGCGCGTAATCCGTCCCTGCCAGACCATAGACCTGTCCCAATAAGACCAGTTGCGGCTGAATGTCGCTGTCTTTTTCAATAAGCAGGCTGGTGACGGTCAGGCGATATGTCCCTTTTTGCAAAACAAGCTGGGAACTGCCCGGTTCTGCAAAAAGCAGATTGTATGCCGGAGTTGGATACAACCCGGTCTCGACAAACCAGTTTCTCCATTCAGGATGCTGACGCAGAATCGGGCTGGGATTGATTCCGGCCTCAAAGTCATAACTTGTAACCGCGCTTATGGCTTTGTTTTTGAGCGTGATCGTACTGCCATCCGGGTACGTCCACTGAAGCGAAGCAAATGGCACCTTCTCACCATATCGGGGATCAAGATAAAGAAAAATCTCGCTCGGGATTTCCTTGTAAAAATAGTCGAACGTGAACACGGTCGTCTTTTCGACCCAGCCGTTTTCCAGCGTCTGCGTCGACACGTTGACTTCCGGGCTGTCCTCGTTCAATATCAATGTCGAAAGCAGGTCGGGCTGGTTGAACAGGTTCATCCATACAGGCATCGCCGTGCGCGGCATCAGGCTGTAGCCGGTCAGACGCTTCTGGTCATATTCCTGTCCATATTGTTCATAAGGCAGGGCAGTGATCGCATAGATCGAGCCTGCAAGCAGGATAAGGATCACAGTCAAGCCCAAAATGGCGGATGGATACCTGCGGAATTCCTGAAAGAATAAACCGCTCTGACTGCCAAACCGCCTCAGGGATGTTCCAACATCCCGTACCGCACTGCCCCAGGAAAGCGTACGCTTCTTTACGGGACCGTGAGTCTGGGTCCCGTAACCCTGTTTTTCACTTTTCATCCGAGCTTTTAATCGGGCGCTCCAACGGGTGTATCCCGATTTGATTCGCAGTTGAGTTTGCGTTGCGTCACCTGGCGGCATGAGACGGATGCGCGGATCGACGATCACGTAGATGAAATCCAGCACGAAAACAGTGATCCCAAGCAGGTAGGCGAAGATGACCACAATCCCCACAACAATGATCAATTCGCCCGGTTCCATGCTCTCCCCCCAAAAATTCGGCAGGGCTTCCTTGATATACAGCCAGCCCAGCCCGGGCCATCTAAAAACCGCCTCCAATGCCATGCTCAACTGCCAGAAAGTGACCAGGCTGGTTACAAACCCGGTAATGATATAAGGCAGGGCAGGCTGTAAGATATACTTCCGCTCCAAAATTCTGGCAGGCAATCCTTTGGCACGCGCCAGGTCGACATAATCCTCCTCGGAATAAATAACGAAAAACGTGCGCCACATATACACAACCTGGAAAAGCAGGCTGAGCACAATGGCTGTCACCGGCAGGATCATGTGCTTGAAAACATCGGCGAAATATGTAGGCCAATCGTCCGATTTGAAAGAATCAGACATGCCGCTGAAAGGAAGCCATTTCAGCTGAAACGCGAAGATGGAAAGCAACAGGATCCCGATCACCCAACTCGGCACCGAAGACACCGGTGAAAGGACCGCAAACAATCTGTCCAGCCGTCCTCCATAATGCCGTGACAGATAAAGCGCAATCGGCATGCCGATCAGGAACACAATTAAATAGGCTGTTCCTATAAGCAACAATGTATTGGGCAGGTAATGTACGATGATATCGCTTGCACTGGCTGTGGTCCTGGCACTCGCCCAGCCGCCATGTCTGTTGCCAAGCCTGCCCCAATCAAAAGTGAGCGCTTTTACGGTCCAGAGCAGGTTACGCGGCAGGTACGGAAGATCGAGCCCCATTTCCGTACGCAGTTCCCTGGTCAAAGCATCCACCTGTGCCTTGATATCTTCACTGTTATCTGTATTGCTGGCCCAGAAACTATGGTGGGCAATCACAAAAATCTGCGCCTCCAGGCTCGTTTCGAACGGGGATACAGGCGGACCCAAACCGCGCCGGGATGGTTGATTTGCGATCAATACCGTTAGAAAAACCCCCGCAAAAATGGTAATGGCAATTGTCAATACCTTGACAACCAGATACCGCACCACTCTCATTGCGCGCCGGGTGCGTGAAGGCATGGAAGGGTTTTTCGTGTTGGCGGTCACAGTGCTTGTTTCCCTTTGGGCAAGTATACACTACATAACAAATACCTATGGTGCGTGGATAAGGGGGACTCCACAACGGACCGGCATAGGATTTACCCTCGTCAAAAGGATCGTCGAAGTGCATGGCGGCAGGATCTGGGTGGAAAGTCATTCAGGAAAGGGCGCCACTTTCTATTTCACACTGGCAAGATCAGGATAGCGGAGAACCATCAAATTCCCTGCCACCTCAAGCCGCCTTTTAGGACTATTGCGATTTCTCCCAGCACGCACCTGCTCGATGTTGGAATGACGGGCGAAATATGCGATTGAATGCTTTGGAGGAAACAACCGGCACACTGCACTACCGGGAAGCACCAGGTTTTTAATTGTTTCCCTTCGCAACAGGCGCGCTGTCGATAATGCGCGGATTGAGGATCCGTTCGAGCGCCGAACCCAGCATAGCAAACGCGAAGCCCGTCAACAGGAGCAGGAAGATTGGCTCCAATACCCAGAAGGGCGAACCGTACAACGCGCCGCGTGCCAGTCCTTCATAGATGATCCGCCCCCATGTGGGATAAACCGACCTCAGGTTGAAGAATCCAAGTGTGGCTTCGAGGAAGATGAAACCGGGAACCTGGAGGACCAACTGCGGGATGAACACCGGCAATATACGCGGCACGAGATAATGCAGGACGATCCTTGCATTGCCCGCGCCATAAGCGCAAGCCGCCTCGATATAAGGCGCCTCCTTTGCCTGCAGGAACGCCGAACGGAAGGTTTTGATCGGTGCCCCGAAGGCGTTGAGAAGAATGATGATCCCCAATAGAACCCAGATGGAAACCCCGAAAAGCAGGTTTGCCAGTGTGGCGATGGCGAGACCCGGCAAAACCATGTTGATCTCGGTCAGCCTTTGGATGAAACCATCCAGCCAGCCGCCGATCCACACACCGACGGCGGGCAACAACATGGCAACCAGGGTTGTCACTACAGTCCCCAGAAAACCGATAATTAACGCAAATGGCATTCCCCAAAACAATGGCACCACCAGGTCCCGCCGGAAGAGGTCCGTTCCCGCCGCGCCATACACCTGTCCCAGAATGACAAGTTCCGGGTGCATTTCACTACCCTCATCGAAGAGCAGGGTGGTCAACTCCAATTGATACGTCCCGTGTTGCGGCACAGGTTGTGTGACACCCGGTTCTGCAAATAACAGCATATAAGCGGGTGTTGGGTAAAACCCATCCCTGACGAACCATTCATCCCATGCGGGGTTTTCCCGTAAAAGTTTTGCAACCGGGATGCCTGTCTCGAAATCGTAAGTGACATCGCCGTTGAGCGCTTGGTCCTTCAGGTCAATGGTTCTGCCGTCCGGAGTTATCCATTTCAATGAAACAAATGGGAACTTCTCCCTGTACTTCGGGTCCAGGTAAAGGAAGGTGTCACTGGGTATCTCGCGATAGTCATACTCAAATTGGAATGTGATTGTCTTTTCCACCCAGCCGCTCTCCAGAATGCGGGTGGATACAATTGCCTGCCTGCTGTCTTCATCCATGATGAGCGTGGAAAGGCGCGGGGTCTTGCTGAAATAATTCAGCCAGGCGGGCGATGCCAGCCTCGGCACATAACTGCGCCCCGAAACCCGTGTTACATCGTAGTCATTGCCGAATTGTTCATAGGGCAGGGCGATCACCGCGTAGATGGAACCTGCCAGCATCACGCCGATCACCGTCAACCCAAAGATGGCGGATGGATAGGTGCGCAACTCCCGGAAGAATAACCGGCTCCCCATGCGGATTTCACGAACGGAATCACGCAAGTCGCGCACGAAACTGGAAGGGGAGAATCGGCGCTTCATAACGGGACCCGTTACCGGCTTCGCGAGACCCGGGCTTTTTCCTTTCATCCAGGCTTTTGTCCGTGATTCCCATCCCGAACGTTTTACCATCAGTCGGGCGTTCTTCTGCACCGCATTGCCCGCAGGGACAAGGTGAACGCGCGGGTCCACGATCACATATACGATGTCGAGGATGAACACAATGCTTCCCAACAGATAAGCGAAGATGACAACGATCTGGATCACGATCATGAGGTCCCCGATCCGCACGGACTCATCCCAATATGGCAGGGCTTCGATATAGAGCGTTCCCAATCCGGGCCACTGGAAGACCTTTTCCAACGCCACAGCCAGTTGCCAGAAACCGATCAGGGTGGTGGCAAAACTGGTAATGATAAAGGGCAGGGCTGGCTTCAGAATATATCGTCTCTCAAGGAGCCCATTTTTCAGCCCTTTGGCGCGCGCCAGTTCGACATAATCCTCCTCGGAGTAGATAATGAAGAATGTACGCCATGTATAAACGAGTTGGAACAGCAGGCTTAAAACCAGCGCCGATACAGGCAGGATCATGTGACGCAACAACACCGACAAAAATTCGATCGGTCTCTCGGGTATGTTGAAGTCGAACATTTTACCGGCTGGAAGCCAGCGCAATTGAACAGCAAAGATGGCGATCAGCAGGATGGCAAAAACCCAACTCGGCACCGACGATATGGGGGAAAGCACTGCCAATACCCTGTCCAGCCAGCTTCCGTAATGACGCGCTAGGTACAGGGATAGCGGCATTCCGATCAGGAATACCAGAAGATAGGCTGTCCCGATCAGTAGCAAGGTATTGGGGAAACTGTGCAGAACAATGCCCTCACCCAAATTTGACCGGATGCCGCGCCCATAGGTCACTTGTTGGATGTAACCGGTGCCAAGGTCTCCCCACTTAAGCGATAATGCCCTGACAGTCCAGAAAAGAAAGCGGGCCAAAGGAGGCAGATTAAGCCCCGCCCTGGTCTCCAGTTCTTTGCGCAGGTCATCCACCGCATTTTGATCCGGTCCATCCGGACCCCATGGGATGGCTCCGCTGTAAATACTGCTTTGCACTACATCGTGGATCTGTGCTTCAAGCCTCAATTCAAATGGGGACAAGCCAGGAGTATTTCCCCCTCCTCCGGGATAGTTCACGAGCAAGATCGTGGCAAATACCCCCACAAAAATGGTCACCAGGATCGCGAATGCCTTGCCAGCCAGATACCGGAACGCACTGGCAAAGATGCGTATTCTCGATGAAGTTGATGCGGTCAGGCTTCCGGCATTCAAGTTCTGCGAAGTACCCACCTTCAGATAATACAATGGGACAAGTCCGCCTGCCACCCTCGCCGGAATGGAGCTGAAGATCGGGAACGTTCAATTTTTGGCTTAGAAAGCCTGCTACTAAAGTAGTGGCGACCAGTTGGTCGCCACTCAGTTACCAGTCAGTTTTACCCCGGTTTATTCATCGCCGTTCACACGACGCAGTTTCTTCATTGAACCCTTCTCGGAGTCGTACACTTTTTTCACGCCATCGCCGAGGGAGGCTTCTGTCACGCGGATATATTTCACAAGGCGCTCGAATCCGCCCGGCTCCACCGATGCGGATTGGTCACTGCCCCACATGGCGCGGTCAAGCGTGAGATGGCGCTCCACCATGCAGGCGCCAAACGCCACCGCCACCGCCGAGGGGACAAGTCCCACCTCATGACCGGAATAACCGATCGGGATGTTTGGGAACTCACGGCGCAGGGTTTCGATCATACGCAGATTCAACTCCTCCGGCTCGCACGGGTAGGTGCTGGTGCAGTGCATCAACACCAGGTCTTTTTCACCGGCGATGCTCACACCTGTTTTGATCTGCTCCATCGTGGACATGCCCGAGGACAGGATCAGGGGTTTGCCGGTCGCCCGGGCTTTGCGGATCAGTTTCAGGTCCGTGAGTGAAGCGGAGGGGATCTTGTAGGCGGGCGTGTCGAACTTCTCCATGAAGTCCACCGACTCTTCATCCCACACCGAGACCATCCACGCGATGCCTTTTCCCTTGCAATAGCGGTCGATCTCGCGGTACTGCTCCTCATTGAATTCCACCTTGTAGCGGTAATCCAGATACGTGATGTAGCCCCATGGCGTCTCGCGCATCTGCTTCTGCTGATCAGGCGGTGTGCACACGTCGGGCGTGCGTTTCTGGAACTTGACCGCATTTGCATTGGCGTGTACCGCGGCATCGATCATTTTCTTTGCGATCTCGATATCGCCGTTATGGTTGATGCCGATCTCGGCAATCACGAACGCGGGATACCCATCCCCCACCAAACGGTTCCCAATTTTTATTTCACGAGTCATTTGTTCTCCTATAACCCTAAAGGTCTTTAAGACCTTTAGGGTTTGGTGTATTCAAGATCATGTCACATATTTCGCGCAGTGCGCCGTGGCCGCCTTCCGTTTGGAGCACATAATCCGCCGCACGGATGACTTCGGGGAACGCATCCGCCACCGCCACAGACCAGCCTGCAACCTCAAAACAGGGGAGGTCGTTGAGATCATTGCCGATGTAGACGACATTCTCCGCTTTGATATTCTTCTGCCCGAGGACTTCGCGCATCACACGTCCCTTGTCCTGCAGGCCGATATTGTGGATCGCCTCCACCCCCATCTTTTTCGCGCGCGCCGCCACAACAGGATTCGGCTCCGAGGAGATGATCATCACATCCATGCCGCGTTCGCGCAGTTCGCGGATGCGGATGCTGTCACTGCGATACGCGGCAACCGTCTCGTTGCCGTCCTGATCCACCCATACACGGTTATCGGTCAGGACACCGTCGAAATCACAGATGATGAGTTCGATCTTGTGCGGCATGGGACGGCGCGATCTCCCCGCCGGCATGACCATATCCAACGGATCGCGTCGATGTGTCCCGTCTGCCAGTAGACCGGCGGCAGGATCTGTCGCGGCGCGTTGTACGGCTCGGCAATGCCATCCACATGGAGCAATGGATTCATCGGCGAATCATGACCGTTAAAGCGCCACATCTTGTGCGGGTTCTGCGCCGCCGGGACGACTCCGCGCACGGAATCAGCATCGGAATGTTCGACCAAAATGCTGACCGCCTGGTCCACCAGGTTCCCCGGGCGGATGGGCGAAGTGGGGCGCAGTTGCACTACGATCTCGGGTTTGTAGCCTTCGATGTCTTCCAGCCATTTCAGCGCGTGCTCAAAGACGGGCAAGTCGGTGGTGCGGTCCTGAGCCAGTTCGGATGGACGCATGAACGGGGTTTCCGCGCCATATTCGCGCGCCACAGCCGCGATCTCCTCATCATCAGTCGAGACGATGACGCGCGAGATGCTCTTCGCCTGCAAACCAGCCGCGATGCTCCACGCGATCAGCGGATAGCCTGCAAAGTCTTTGATGTTCTTACGCGGGATGCCTTTCGAGCCGCCGCGCGCGGGGATGAGTGCGAGTATGTGGGTCATGAGTTATCCAATATCGGTTATTGGTAAATGGTAATTACCATTTACGATTTACCAGCCTCACCACGCCGTCCAGCCTCCATCAACGACAACATTATTTCCGGTCATGTACGAGGATGCGTCCGAAGCCAGGAACAGCAGGGCACCGTTCATCTCATCCTTCCTCGCCATGCGACCGAGGATGGTCTTGGCAGAGTAATTCTTCACGAAATACTCCTCGTGGTTATTGAACACACCGCCGGGGGTCAAAGCGTTAACACGGATCTCGGTGCCGGCGTAATACGCCGCGAGATATTTGGTAAAACCCATCACACCCGCTTTCGTTGTCGTGTAATAGACCGGCTTGAATGCCACCCGTTGACCGTCCTTGATGTAGATGCGCTGGTCGGGACCATTCAGCCCGTAGGTGGAACAGATGTTGATAACACTGCCCTTCTTCCCCTGCGCGACCATCGGCTTGACACATGCCTGCGTAACGAGGAACATGCCGGTCAGGTTGACATTCAATGCGGCGTTCCACTGCTCGAGCGGATAGTCCTCGAATGCGCCGGGTGCCATTCCCTTTTTCACCGCATCCGGGTCAAATTTGGGGTCGAGCGCCGCGCTGTTGACAAGGATGTCGATGCGCCCGAATGTGGAGATGATCTTTTCCACCATCGCGTTGACGGACTCTGGTTTGGTGATGTCGGTGGGAACTGCCAGGGTTTTGTATCCGCTTTTCGTGAGCGAATCAGCCGTCCCATGCGAAGCGGAGGCGTTCAAGTCCACCACCGCCACCGCCGCGCCCGCCTCGGCGAGAGTCCGGCAGAATTCCGCGCCGAGCAATCCCACACCGCCAGTCACCACGGCAACGCGCCCCGTCAAATCGAATTTTTGTTGTATGGTCATAAGCACCTTTACGGTTTTGCCGTATAGATCCTGTCACCCGACGATTCGTGCGCGAGATATAAACCTGCGCTCAAGAGCCGTTTATCTTCAGGAGGTGTATTGCCGCTCTGAAAAAGGGCGAGCACCGCTTTACTTTCATCGATCTCTGCCTGCATGCGGACTACACCCTGTTCAAAGCCGGTGCGCGCCTGCGCCGTGGCAGAGTCGTAACGGTCGGGCAGAACAACGGCACCGCGCCCGGTATAGAGGTACACCGCGCCAGGCTCATCCGTATAAATGATCACATCGTCCGGCAGGGTGCGCAGGAACTCCATCGCCTTCGAATCATACCATTGGAAGGAGGCGTAACCGATCCCGGATTTCGACCAGCGTGCAAAGACAGTGGACTGTCTGTAAAAGGAAAAGCCCAACACGACCAGTACCAACACAACCGCCGCTTCACGGCGTTTGTCCTTCAGCCATGCAATGGAATAAACGAACAGGATCATCAGGCAGACAAAGACCGGCGCGATGATGCGCAGTTCGAAGGGGGTTGCCGCGTCGAACAACGTCATGGAAGCAAGGATGGATGCAATGTATGCGAACATGAACAATGCCGTGGTGAAGGCGATGATCGGGCGGGACTCAATTCCGCTTCGTTCGCCCATGGAAGGCTGGTGAGGCTTCGATAAAAATTCCCAGCCCTTGAGCAGGGTCCACACCAGCACAGCACCAAGCACGATTGCCGTCAGCCACTCGATAACTCCCGCCTGGAAGAGCGTCTGCCGCCATTCCTCGACCGGGATGAAGAAGTTGGAGAAGACGCGGAAAGCCCGGGTCCAGTTCTCCGCCGGGATGGGATGCCAGAACAGCGCGCGGTTGGTGGCGTTCTCGGCGACTATCTCATTCCGCACCGCCCAACCCAATGCCCACGGAAAAAAACCTGCAAGGAAGATACCCGCGCTGGCAAGTCTTTTTTTCCAATCGGTGTGCAGGAAAAAAAGCGCAACGACATAGGCTGCCACCAGCGCCAGGCCGGAATAACGCGTGAGGTATGCCATGCCGGTGAAGGCGGCGCAGAGCACCAGCCACAGCCAGCCATCACCCCTGTCCCCCCTCCCAAAGGGAGAGGGGTACCTTTCGAAATAAAGATCAAACATCCACAAGGAGAGCAGGGAAAAGAAGATGAACAGCGGTTCGCTCATGGCGAAACCGTGTACCTGCAACATGTCGCCGCTCCCCACAAATAACAGGGCGATCACGAGTCCTGCCGTCAGGGACGGCGTCATACGCCAGACAAGGATGCCGAGCAGACCGGCATTCACGCCGAACAACAAGGCGTTGACGAAACGCGTGCCGCGCAACGGGTCGAGCCCGAAGAGTCCAAAGAACGCCAGCACCGAGGAGAAGCCGGGCGGGAAGTGCGTGACCGGTCCATTGCTTGCCAGCCAGGCTTCACGGTATCCGTTCCCTGCCAGGATACTGCGCGCACCGGCAATGTACGCGATGGAATCGTCGGAGAGCGCCAATCCTTCGGGGGTGGCTTTGAGGAGCAGAAAAGTCCCGGCAACGGCGATCAGGAACAGGCTTAAAAAAGATGTGGTACGGAGGAGGGAGCGGTTGTTCATGGAATGGATAAAAACAGGGGCGGGTTACCCCGCCCCTGTCGTCAGGTCGTCCCGGTTATTTGTTGAGATATCCCTGGTCTTCGAGATACTTGACGATAATGTGGGCGTTCTCTTCGGGAGTCGCACCGTAGCCCTTGAGCGCAATCTCAGGCTTGATGGGCGGCTCGTACGGATCGTCGACGCCGGTGAAGCCCATCGGCTTGCCGTCCTGCATCGCCTGGCGGGCTTTCTTGTACAAGCCTTTCACGTCGCGATCTTCGCAGACCTCAACGGGCGTATCCATGAAGATTTCGATGAAGTTCTCACCCACCATCTTGCGAGCTTCCTCGCGTGTGGCGCGGTAGGGGCTGATCGCTGCGCAGATGACGATGCCGCTGGCGTGCACGATCTCGCCAGCCACGAAGCCGATGCGCAGGATGTTGGTATCGCGGTCTTCCTTGCTGAAACCGAGACCTTTGGAGAGATGCGTGCGGACCACGTCACCATCGAGGATGGCGGTCTCGCGTCCGCGTTCGAGCAATAATGTGGTGAGCACCTGCGTGGTGGCAGATTTGCCGGAACCACTCAAGCCGGTGAACCAGACACAGAAGCCCTGCTTGTGGCGCGGCGGGTACATTTCGCGCAGGATCTCGGCAGTCTCGGGGCGGGTGAACCACTCGGGAAGAAGTCTGCCCTTGGCGAGATAGTCATCGCGCACCTGCGTCCGTAGAACGGCTTGCCCGTGGAATCGTTGCCGGGTCCCGCGTGGTCGCGCCCGACGATGAAGTGGTTCGCGCCGTGGTTGCGGCGGATGATGGCGTGAAGCAGGGCTTCGCGCGGTCCTGCCATGCGCATGGCGAGCGGCAGGAGGCTGAGCATGGTGCTGTTCTTATCATAGTAGTTATCGACCAGCGCCTTGTAGGTGCGGACACGGGTGTAGTGGTCCACATCGCCGGGCTTGGTCATGCCAACGACGGGATGCACGATGAGCGAACCATTGACCTGTGTGGCAGCGCGCTTCGTCAATTCTTCGTGGATGCGGTGCAAGGGGTTACGGGTCTGGAATGCGACCACGTTATTGTGTCCCATTTCCTCGAGCATAGCGCGCACCTGCGCGGGCGTGTGGCGCAGGTTGACAAAGTCATAATACTTGGGCAGGTTGACCACCTTCATCGGACCGGAAATGCAGACCTTGTTCCAGCGTCCCATCTCGGAGACCATTGGGTGCTTGGAGTCGGTCGAGCCGTAGGCGAGCGCGGCTTCGGTCTGGGCATCCCAGTGATAGACCTCGTCGAGGGTCATGATGGCGATCACCTCGTTGTTGGCGTTGCGCAGGACGATGTCCTCGCCGACAGTCGGCAATTCTTTTGGATCAGCCGTCAGCGTGATGGGAAGCGGAAAGAGCGTCCCATCTGCGAGGCGCATCTCTTTGAGTACGCGTTCATAATCCGCTTTGCCCATGAAGGTCGTCAACGGAGAGAAACCGCCGGTGGCGATTAGTTCAAGGTCACACAGGTTGCGCATGGTAATCTTGATGGACGACAATTTGGATGCGCGAGCAAGCAGTTCTTCTCGTTCCGCGCCTTCCACGACGAGGTTCACGAGTTTTCCCCCGTACGGGGTGATGAGTTTGGCTTTTGACATGTAATACTCCATTATTGTATTTTACAGTGGTATTGCGAAGCAGTAGTCCCATGCCTCGCTGCGAAGGTTCAAA
>JBFYRY010000337.1:0-3772 GCA_041302025.1 Chloroflexota bacterium
ATGTGCTTGTCAACAACGCGGGCTTCGGCTGGTACGGATACTTCAACAATATGCCGTGGAAAACCGCACGCGATATGCTGATGACCAATGTCGAATCGATTGCGCATCTGACATCGCTTTTTCTGCCGGGGATGCGAAAAAGGAATCTCGGTCACATCATCAACGTAGGTTCGATCTCAGGGAGCATTCCCAGCCAGGGAATCGCGATGTACGCGGCGAGCAAGTCATTCATGGATGCGTTCTCAACCGCTCTGCACCGGGAAACGCGCGGTACCAATGTAAACGTCAGCGTGGTGCGGGCGGGTGCTGTCAAAACGGAATTTTGCGAATCGGCGCTTGAGCACCAGAACAGCGGGCACATCCCCACCGAGAAATTTGGCGTGACTTCCGAGCATGTGGCGCATCGTATTTGGAATTTGTTATTGCATCCACAGCGCATCATCTATGTGCCGCGCTGGTTGCAGATCGTTCCGTGGATTGAATTAAGTTTCGGCTGGGTGGAGGACCTGATCGGTCCGATATTATTGGAGCGTGGGAAGCAATAGTACTTGACATGAATGCGCCTCGCGTAAAAAACGCGAGGCACATTTTATTCTGATCAACAAATGATTATCAGGCTGATTCTGGCTCTGCTTTTGCGAGTGCATCGTGGTCAGGCAACAGCATATCTGCGTTACGAATGGCGGGGATAGAGTAGGCTGTCAGACCTACCAGCGTAACAGCGATCCCACAAAAGACCATCAGCAAACCCATGCCTGAACCAGGACCGGTGCCAACCAGCCTGCCGAATATCGCTGAGAGTGTGCTCTCAGTACGCATGGCAGGTTCAAGCACGTAATCGGCAAGTGTGCCAGCGATGATTGGCGCGATCGGCTGGGTGAACCATGCTATCAAACGGCGGGCAGAGAACACCCGTCCTTGCAAATCCGGAGCGACCTTCGTTTGCCAGAAGGCTTGATTGGAGGTGTTGATGAGCGCACCGATAAGTCCGCCAAGGACCATGGCAAGACCCCATACCGGCAGTCCGCGCCCAACGCCCAACAGGATGACAAAGAAGATCCCCTCCATCATCCAGCCGAAGATGACACCAAATTGTCTTCGCTTGAGTCCGCTCCAGATACTCATAATGACGCCGCCCAGAATTCCCCCAACTGCACCGATGGTCTGCACCGAACCGTAGATCAGACTGTCCTGACCGGTGCGAGCCAGCACCATGGGCGCGAGGAGGGTAAAGGTCATGCCGCTGAAAAGATTGCCGAAGAAAAATACCATTTGCAATCCGAGCAGGCTGGGACGGGAAAAAATGTACTGAAAGCCTGACCAGGCTTCCTTCAGCATACCGCCGCTGGCTTGTGCACCCTCCTGGGTACGTTGTGGCTGCGGGATATGAACAAAAGCCAGCGCGCCTATTGCGACAAAGAAGGTTGCGACATCAATGCCGAGCAACCCGGTCAATCCGATAAAAGGGTAGAGTGCCCCGGCAAGGATCGGCGCCAGCACACCAGGACCAGCTTCCATAAGCGACATCAACCCATTGGCACGCCCCAGTTGTTCCTTGGGCACCATGGTGCTGATAGCGGCAGAATAAGCCGGCCACTGGAAGGTATTACCCAATCCATTCAACACTGCGGCAACGTACAGGTGCCAGAATTCCAGCATTCCCAATGCATATAAAATAAATATCATGCCGGTTGCCAGAATGGCGGCAAAGTCACTCAACATCATCATGAGCTTGCGATTGTAGCGGTCCACCATCACGCCTGCGGGTACTGACATGATCAGGAAGGGCGTAATGAAAAAGACCTGCATCAATCCCATTGCCATGGCGCTTTCGGTCTGTTCATACATCCATAATGACAGGGCAAAGTGGCTCATGCCCGATGCCAATATCGAAATGATCTGTCCGATCCAGACAACAACAAAGGCAGACATACCTGCCGGGCGCTTCAATGTAGTTTCCATGAAGGGTATTGTATTCTCTTTTGTTTATTCGATGTAGATCTCTACGTGTTCGCCGTCTTCATCGTCGGTCACGTCAATGATCTTGCCGGTCACACCCGAGCGCATGGCTTCCATCACATTGGACATATCCACGCCCTCGACCTCCGGGGCAAAATGCGCGCCGATCTTCAAACCCGCGTCCACCAATGCAAGCGGGATCTGCACCGACGCCTTCGAGCGACCCGAGCGCGTATCCGTCACACGGATTCTAAGCCATTTTGCCGCACCAGGCATCCCCGGCGCACGAGGCGAAGCGGACTTCTTCGCTCCCAAAGCCGCGAGCAGTTTCGTTCCCTCCTCCGCGCTGAGTTTCCCCTCTTCGATCATCTTCAATATCTTCATTCTTTCTTCTACTGATGCCATACGTACCTCCAGTTTATGATTTCATTATGAAACAGCGGCGATTGCGGGTTCTTCCAATGGTTCCTCGTTCTTTGGAAGTTTGAACTTCAACCAGATGGGAATGATCGAAAGCAATATGGCAATTGCCGTAATCGTAAATGGGAACTGCGGACTGAAGCGGTCCCATAATTGCGCACCGATCCACGGCGCGGGCAGGGAGATGATCCCCAGGCTTGTGCTGAACAAACCGAATGCCGTGCCGCGTAAGTTTTGCGGGACTGCCTTGCTGATCAGGGATTGATACGCAGGAGTCGAAACCCCAATACCTATCCCCGCCAGCGCCCAACCCACGAAATACAACCACTGATTCCCTTGTGGAATATTGATAAGAACGAACAACGCTCCACCCATCAACAACATACCCAAAGCGATCCCGACCCGCTCCCCCACCTTATCCGAAAGCCATCCGCCGGGGATGGTGGTCAGCATCATGCACAACCCGAACAAGGCTGTCGCCCAGCCAATCTGCTGGATGGACAGACCGCCGATATCCTGCATGTATACAGGGAACAGGTTCTCCGATAACTGGAACGAAACATCCCGGAAACCATCCGTGATGAGTATCCAGGTGATCAATCCGCCAGAGAACATCATACCGAACATTGCTCCCAGGTTGGATTTTAGACTGTCGAAGGAAAGTGTTTTACGAGTTGTTGCGGTCTTTGCCGCCTCGCGCGCCATGCCGATCCGCATGATCGCGGCGATCAGGTAAAAGACACCCGCCACCAATAACATTAACTTGAAGCCGTAATCTTCCGCAAGCCATCCGCCAAGCGGAGGACCCACAACGGAAACAACCATGAAAATAGTCTGCGAGATGCCGAAGACCTTGCCGCGGTTCTCCTCACTGGAATGTTCCGCGATGAACGCATCGAAACTGGGTCCCACCAATGCGCGCGCCACGGAACCGATCGCCACCGATATCACCAGCCAGCCCCATGAGTCAGCCAGCACAAGCGGAATGAAACCGATCACACCGAACACACTTCCAATCGCAATCGCGCGCAGTCGTCCCAATGTATCCGAGACCCAGCCGCCCAAAATCTGTAAAAAGAGCGGCACGATCTGCGAGATCGTAAAGAACAGCCCGATCTGCGGAATCGAAGAACCGAGGTCCTTCAGGTACAGAGGCATCAAGCCGCCATACATGTTCCCGCCGATGTTCGCAAAGATCATCGCCGCCAGGAACAGGACCAGCAATCCACTCAATAAAGATTTTTTCTTCGCTTCAGCCATTCATGCTCCATCAACCGATATAAACCTGCACGTGAGCATCATCGTCATCCACATTGACCATCATGGGTTCGTTGGAATCCCTGGTCGCTTTCATCATTTCAACAATGCCATCCACCTGCTTCCTGTTCATGCC
>JBFYRY010000338.1:0-3771 GCA_041302025.1 Chloroflexota bacterium
CCCAAACTACTCCTGCTCGACGAACCCTCCGCAGGCATGAACCCGCGCGAGACAGAGGATCTCACAGCCTTTATCCGCCGCCTGCGTGATGAACTGGGTATTACCATCCTGCTCATCGAACACCATATGCGCGTTGTGATGGGAATCTCTGAAAACATCACCGTGTTGGATTACGGCGAAAAAATCGCCGAAGGCACACCTGCCCAGATCCAGAGCAACCCGCGCGTGATTGAAGCCTACCTCGGACGCGGCGCCGCAACAGAGGGGATGGCCACCGCTCACGAACGATTCACCAAGAAGGCAGGGTAGGTAAACATGACTATGCTAAAAATTGACAACGTAAACACATACTATGGGAATATCCATGCCCTCAAGGGTATCAATCTCACCATTGAACAGGGCGAGATCGTCACCTTGATCGGCGGCAACGGCGCAGGCAAGACAACCACACTGCGCACGATCTCGGGTTTGATCAAGCCGCGCGAAGGCAGTGTGACACTTGACGGGGAGAACATCATCAAGTACCAGGCCCACGAACTTGTTTATAAGGGCATTTCCATGGTGCCGGAAGGACGCGGCATTTTTGCCCGTCTCACCGTCACAGAGAACCTCGAGATGGGTGCATTCAGTCTCAACAACAAACAGGATATAGCAGAGAACTTCGATCGTGTTTTCACCCTCTTCCCGCGCCTTAAGGAACGTCGTACTCAGGTGGCCGGTACGCTCTCCGGCGGTGAACAGCAGATGCTCGCCACAGGCCGTGCCCTCATGGCTCGCCCGCGCCTTATGTTGATGGACGAACCATCGATGGGACTCGCACCCGTGCTGGTGGAACTCATCTTTGAGACAATCCAGCAGATCAACAAGGAAGGTATCACCATCCTTCTCGTGGAGCAAAACGCGCTCATGGCACTTTCCGTTGCCCATCGCGGATACGTCCTGCAGACAGGCGAGATTGTGCTCAGTGACACTGCTGAAAATCTCAAAAAAGATCCAACGGTTCAGAAAGCCTACCTGGGCATGGAATAAGATCGGATGAAGTACCCAAAGCGCAGAGGAGATCACATGCCCTCTGCGCTTTTTGCTACCCGACAAGGAGACACACATGCTGATACTCAATGCGGATGAAGTCAGGCAAGCCCTGCCGATGGATCAGGCGATCAAGGCAATGAAGGATGCCTACGCTTCACTCTCCGACGGGACGGCTGTTGTGCCTCTTCGGACGCGTTTGCCAATCCCAAACAGCGACGCCCTCAGCCTGTTCATGCCCGCCTATGTCCACGCAAAGGACAGCGAGGCGCTGGCGATCAAAGCCGTCTCCCTATTCCCCACCAACCCGCCGCGTGGAATTGCCTACATCCAAGCCGCTGTTCTGGTTTTCGACCCTGAAACCGGTCGCGCGCTCGCCTTGCTCGAAGGCAGTTCCCTCACCGCCATTCGGACCGGTGCCGCGAGTGGAGCATCCATTAGCCTGCTGGCGCGGAAGGAAAGCAAAGTCGTCGCGATCTTCGGCGCGGGCGCACAGGGACGCACCCAACTCCAAGCCGCCTGCACTGCCCGCGATGTGGAGTCCGTATTCGTTTTCGACAGCGATACCGATAAAGCCAAAGCCTTTGCGGACGAAATGGCGGGACAAGACCGTATTCCAAAGCACATTCAGGTGGCAGGATCACCCAAAGAAGCAATCGAGAATGCAGATATTATCTGCACTGCCACAACATCATCCATACCTGTCTTCGATGACAAGGATGTAAAACCAGGCACGCACATTTCAGCGGTGGGAGCCTACACGCCTGAAATGTGCGAGATTCCATCTGAAACCGTTTTCCATGCCCGCGTGTTTGTCGACTCGCGTGCGGCGTGTATGGAAGAGGCAGGCGACCTCATCCAGCCCATCCGCGCAGGGTTGTTCGACGAGTCACACATCCATGCGGAGTTGGGTGAAGTTGTTTTAGGGCACAAGCCCGGCAGGCAAAGCGCAGATGAAATTACCTTCTTCAAATCGGTTGGTATTGCCGTGCAGGATGCAATGGCGGCACAGACAACACTTGAGAATGCACGTAAAATGAACATCGGCACCGAAGTGGAATTTTGATATTTCCACCTACAAACGTCATTGCGAGAGCGGCGGTTCTCCGCTCGAAGCAATCTCTCAGCGTGGTGGGTAGAACATCTGCTCGAAAACGGAAGATTGCTCCGCACATTTTTCCTGGCGCGCAAGTGCCAGGAAAAAGCGCCCGCAATGACATCAAACAAAGGTAAACACATGGACATTCCAACAACAGCAGACATCGTCATCATCGGCGGAGGGGTCATGGGAGCCAGCGCCGCGTATCATCTGGCACAGCGCGGCGTGAAGAACATTCTTTTGATCGAGAAGGAGGAAGTTTTCGGGTCGGGCGCAACGGGACGCTGTGCAGGCGGTGTCCGCTACCAGTTCTCGACGGAGATCAACGTCAGACTGTCACTCGAGAGCCTGCCGATGATCGAACGCTTCAAGGATGAGATCGGGCAGGATGTGAACTACCGTCAGTGCGGGTATTTGCTGATTGCCACGAACGAAAAGGATGAAAAAGCCTTCAGGCACAGCGTAGAATTACAGAACAAATTGGGTGTGCCAACCCAACTCCTGAGCGGAGACGAGATCCGCAAGCGACTGCCCATGATGCGCTTCGATGATGCGATTGCAGGTACGTTCAATCAAAAAGACGGGACGGTGGACCCGAACAGTGTGGTGATGGGATACGTCAGCGCCGCGCAGAAGATGGGAGTCAAAGCCGTCAACAACACGGAGGTGACGGGAATCCGTGTCAGCGGAGATAAGGTCGAAGGTGTGGAAACAAGCCAGGGCGTGGTAAAGACGCGCATGGTCGTCGATGCGGCAGGTCCGTGGGCGGGGGTGATCGGTCAGATGGCGGGAGTCCACATCCCCATCGTCCCGCTTCGCAGACAGATGTTCACCACGAATCCGTTGAAGGAAGTACCGGACGATTTCCCGTTCGTGATCGACTTTGCGCAATCGTTGTACTTCCACCGCGAAGGCGAAGGGCTGTTGATCGGCATGAGCAACCAGAACGAGACGCCGGGCTTCGACCAGACCGTGGATGAGGAGTTCGAACTGGTCAATCTCGAAGCCGCCATCGAACGGATGCCCCTGCTCGAAAAGGCAAGCCGCGCGTCGCATTGGGCGGGGCTGTATGAAGTGACGCCCGATGCGCATCCCATTTATGGAAAAACAAACGTGGATGGCTTTCTAGTTTGCACGGGGTTCTCAGGGCACGGTTTCATGCACGGACCCGTTTCGGGGAAATTAATGAGCGAATTAATTTTGGATGGTAGATTCAGCACAGTGGATGTCTCGATGCTCGACCTGGCACGCTTCGAGCAGGGAAGATTGATAAAAGAGTACAATGTAGTCTAAACCCTTCCGCGCTGAGCGGAGGGTCGATTGTACGTAGAGACCCGTAGTCGAAGCGTCCTTCGTCTGCGTATCACTCCGCTCAGGACGAATAAATCTTTATGCCATCAGCAGAAATCATCACCATCGGAACGGAAATACTCCTCGGCGAGATCGTGGACACCAACACGCGTTACATCGCCCGCACCCTGCGCGGACTCGGCGTGGACTTGTATCGCACCATCACCATCGGCGACAACGTCGAACGCATCGCAAGCGCCATCCGCAATTCGATGCAACGCGCCGAGATCGTCATCACCACCGGCGGGCTGGGTCCCACTGTGGACGACCCCACGCGCGATGCGGTTGCCAAA
>JBFYRY010000339.1:0-3766 GCA_041302025.1 Chloroflexota bacterium
TTGTTTTCGTACGATTGCCAGTTGTTCGCTTGTTCCTTTTCGTCTCATGCCACTATTATGGCATACTTTATGACTTTCTTATTTCAATATTCAATAGGTTTCTCGAATCGTCCAGTAACATTGTACAACTTTCCAGAGCAAGAATCATGTATTGTTTGTCATAAAAGCAAAATAAGGTAAAATACGCATTGCCGGGGCGATGGCGGAATCGGCAGACGCAACAGACTTAAAATCTGTCGTTGGAAACAACGTGAGGGTTCGACC
This sequence comes from Chloroflexota bacterium, assembly GCA_041302025.1. Taxonomy (GTDB): domain Bacteria; phylum Chloroflexota; class Anaerolineae; order Anaerolineales; family Villigracilaceae; genus Defluviilinea. The sequence goes on from JBFYRY010000339.1 coordinate 265, forward strand.
CCCTCTCGCCCCACAAATCAACTGTCATTGCGAGCGGCGCACGAGCGCCGCGTGGCAATCCCCCACAGCGAGGAGATTGCTTCACCCTTCGGGTTCGCAATGACATATTGTTCTGAAAGGTAGACCATGTACTTCACCCGCCAGCAACTGGAAGAGATCGAGGATAAGGGACTCGCGCCGTACGGATTGAGAAGCCGCGATTCGAAGGGACGCGCCTATCTCGACAACGAGCCGGAGTACCGCACCTCCTTTCAACGCGACCGCGACCGCATCATCCACACCACCGCCTTCCGCCGCCTGGAATACAAGACGCAGGTCTTCATCAACTACGAAGGCGACTACTTCCGCACCCGCCTCACCCACACGCTGGAAGTTGCCCAGATCGGCCGGACCTTTGCCCGCGCCCTCGGCGGCAACGAAGACCTGGTCGAGAGCATCTGTCTCGCCCACGACCTCGGTCACTCACCCTTCGGTCACTCCGGCGAAGTTGTCCTTGCCCGGCTGATGAAGGACTTCGGCGGCTTCGACCACAACAAGCAATCCCTGCGCATCGTGACCGAACTCGAACAGCGCTACCCGGAATTCCCCGGCTTGAATCTCACCTGGGAGGTGCGCGAAGGGATGGTCAAGCACGAATCGGAATACGACCTTTCCGATGCGCGCGATTTCAACCCCGAACTGCGCGGCAACCTTGAAACGCAGATCGCCAACGTGGCGGACGAACTGGCGTACACCACACACGACCTCGACGATGGTCTGCGCTCGAAGATGATCGCCCCGCATATGCTCGACGGCATCGCGCTCTGGGAGATCCTGCGCGAGACCTACAACTGGCGCGGACCGAACCTCGATGAGATCGAACGTCATCGCATGATCCGCCAGCTGGTCGGCATCATGGTCACGGACATGGTCGAAGCCACCGACAAACGCTTGAAGGAAAGCCGCGCCAAGTCCGCGCTGGATGTTCAAAAACTGAAGCACAACGTCATCGGCTACAGTGAAGAGATGCAGAGACGCAACCGCGAACTCAAGGACTTCCTCTATAAGAACCTGTACCGCAACTATCGCGTGGTGCGGATGCAGGTCAAAGCCGAGCGCATCATTTCGGACCTGTTCACTGCCTACCGCGCCGAACCATCCATGCTCCCCGACCACGTCCAGTTCTTCATCGAGAAGCGCGGTCTCGAGCGCACGATCTGCGACTACATCGCTGGCATGACCGACCGGTACGCCATCGAAGAGCACAATAAATTATTCGATCCGACAGAAAAACCATAGAACAAGAGGTAACGAATGGCTCAACAAACTCATTATCTAACCCCGGAAGGCGAAGCCAAACTCCAGGCTGAACTCACCGACCTGACCGGTCCGCGCCGCGAGGAACTGGCACAACGCCTGCGCTCTGCGATCCAGATGGGCGATCTCTCCGAAAACGCCGATTACCACAAAGCCAAGGAGGATCAGGCTTTCCTCGAGGGACGCATTCAGGAACTGGAAGCCATCCTCCGCTCGGCGGTTATCATCGAAAAGAAACAAAGTGACTTGGTTAACGTCGGTTCCACGGTGACGATCCAGGAAGGGATGGACAACCCGGAAACCTATTACGTTGTCGGCGCCAAGGAGGCAGATCCAAGAAAAGGCCGGATCTCCAATGAATCCCCGTTCGGGACAGCCTTGATGGGTCACAAGGTCGGCGATGTGGTCGAAGCGAATACTCCTGGCGGCAAGATCAAGATCAAAATCATCAAGATCGAATAGCGATCGATCCTTTGACTTAAAGCAAAACGGGACTGGCAGATGACCAGTCCCGTTTGATTCAGCGTAGACTTACTTTCCGGCGCGGGGCCAGATCGCGAGTTCCAGGGTGATGCGTTCGAAGTAACTCTTCTGGGGCATGGCACCCATGCCGTAGTCCATATCCACGATCGTGGCAAGCAGTTGAAGGGTCAGGGTTTCAAGCAACACCTGTTCACCCGCTTTGACAACGACCAGTTCTCCCTTTGGCTCGAGGCGGGCACGGATGTTCGGGTCGTTATAGGCATGTTCCGACATCAACACCTTGGTGGCGGTCTTGATATCGTTCTTGTCGAAGAGCCAGATCTCCAATGCAGAGACCTTCTTCGGCTCGCCAACGCCGACCGTATCCGACACGCCGACGCCGTATTCGCCCAGGAATTCGCCGCCGCCCGTATCGATGCTGAACGACTCGTCATAGAGATCGTCGCCCAACACATAGGTTGTCATCGTCTGTGTGATCGGAGGCGCGAGACCCATCTCCTCGAAGTTGGTCTTCTCCGCCTTGCGGCTGGCTTCCGCCGCCTGCATCACCGCAGTGACCGGACTCGAACCCTTGCGCAGAAGGCGGTACAGGTAAAAACCACCCGCGGCAACAAGGATGATAACAACGGCTCCAGATACATACAACACGATCTGCCCCATGCCCGAAGGCTCGTCAGGCGGAGCAACCGTGATCGTGCCTTTCACCGACTGGACCAGGTTGCCGAACTGCTGTACATCAGCAGGGCTGAGATAACCGGGGTCACTTTGCACCGCAAGGAAGGTGGCGCCAGCCGCCTCCCCCAAATTATCCCAGCGCGCCATGGCTCGATCAACATCGCCGGTGCGGTTCAGGGAATCGATCGTCATGCGCAGGTAATCCTGTTGCAGGTCGGCTCGTATGACCTCCGGGGTGCCGTCCGTCCACTTGGGAGGCCAGATGCCCCAGCCTACAAGCAAGCCAAGAGCCAGTCCCAACACCACGCCCAACACCAGGGTGACCCGATTGTTCTTGAGGAGGTTTTTGATGATCGCAATTACTGCTTCCATGGTAATTTCCTTTTGTCTGTAGGGTTCTTCACTATTATATACCATCCCATACTGAAAACAACCATCGAAAGTACCGGGGTTAATTTTTTTCCATCAGATACAAAGTGCGCTCCGATTCGCGGACTTCGACAATCTCGTGGAATTTGAACCGTTCGCGGAACGCGGCTTCAAATCCATCGCGGGTGTAGTTCGGGAAGATATCTTCGCGCGAGGCAAGCAGTTTCTTCACCTGGCTGTCGCTCTTGGAGACAAACTCGATCACCAACCATTTCCCCGTCTCGGCAAAGAAGTCCGCCAGTTGCGGCAGGGGCACATTGTTCGAGATCGCCAGGTGATGGATGATAGCCAACGCCAGTACCATGTCCGCGGGACCGCGCGCGCCGAACGAATCACGCTCGCGGTTCGCCCAGCCGATCGACGGGCTGGGATTGTTCAGGTCGAGCAGGAGCGGCAAAAGGTTTTCCGATTTCTCATCCTTCACCTGACGATAATTAATTTCCACGGCTGTCGGGTCGATGTCAAAAGATGCAACAAATGAACTCTTCTCGCCTGCCACGCGGCTGAACACACCGGTATTGCCGCCGAGGTCCCACGTCATCGCAGGCTTCACGCGCTCCGTCCACGTGCGGATCAATTCCTTTTTATGTTCGAACGCCGCATCGGAATAATTGGTGAT
>JBFYRY010000340.1:0-5383 GCA_041302025.1 Chloroflexota bacterium
AGCGAATGAATGGACGGACGCAGGAAGGTGATCGCGCAGGTGAAGATGCCCGTGGTCAATAAAACGGTGGCGTACGTATTGGCAAGCAACAGAAGGATGAATCCCACCGCGCCGACGATGAGCGAAGTCTTGATGACGGTCGGTTCACCCCAGTGGGAGGTGACGAAGCCCGTCAGCAGTCCGCGCCCGATCAGGGCGATGGCGCCGACCAATGTCAGGATGCCGCCGACCTGTTCAGGACCATAGTCCAGTTTTTTGAGCATGTACAAGCCGAAGACCGATTCAAAGTTGCTGGTGCCAAAGGTCGCGAGGAATGCGACGAGCAAAAGCAAGCCGATGTGACCTGTCAACGCGCGCCAGAGCTCGTTGAATCGGACGAGTTTGATCTTTTGTCCTTGCGCGGCGCGTGCTTCCACGGGCAATGATTCGGGCAGGAACAGGGCAACCAGCAAAAGGGAGATCAATGCCAATAAAGCGGAAACAAAGAACGGGGTCGAGAGCGAACCGCCCGCGAGTAATCCGCCGATACCTGGACCGATCACTGTCCCTGCGCCGCCGACCGCGCCGAGGATGCCCATCCCTCCGCCGCGCGATTTTTCGGAGGTGCTATCGCCGATGTATGCCATGGTGGTCGCGATGGTGGCGGAGGAGAGGATGCCCGAGAGCGCGCGGAAGACGATCAACATCCAGATCTGGTCGGCGATGCCGAAGAGGAACATTGCCAGCGCGGAGCCAAACATGCCGATCATCAGGATGGGCTTGCGCCCGACGCGGTCGGAGATGCTGCCCCAGATGGGACCGAAGAGGAATTCGGTCAGCGCGGCAGTGGCGACGAGGATGCCCAGTGCGCTTCCGCTCGCGCCGAGTTTGTCGATGAGGAACGGGAAAACGGGGATGATCATGCCGAATCCCAGCATGACCACAAGCAGGGCAAACACCAGGATGAAAAGGTTTCGGCGGTTGGTCGTTTTCATTTTCTTGCCTTTGTGTCACTTTATAGCCACTGACTCGATCTTCTCCACAGGCAGCCAGTCGTCCATGTTGCTGTACTTGCTTTTATCAATGGCAAAGGGAGGAATTTCCTGGACATCGGTAACTTCGATCAGGACGATGTAACGCTTGCCTGCCCAGCGCTTGATCTGCTTATCGGTCAGACTCAGTTTTGGCTGATTCTTTTTCACCAGCGCGTGGGACTCATCTTCGGTCATTTTCTCGGAATGAAAGGCACTCTTCACCTTTGCTTTGGCGCGCACCTTTCCTTCGCCATTATTGTTGATGAAGTACAGCACATCCCCTGCATCCACGCGCCCATGTGGAAGTTTGCGTCCTGTTGCGCCGCGAATGATCATGGTCTTGTTTCCAGAGAGCAGGTTATCCAGTTCCTTTGCTTGCGCGTCCAGATATACAACGTGGTCCATATTTTCTCCTTGGCTTTGAACTATGCGTTACCAGCATGAAAATGAACGCGAACAAATCGGCGGTTGGTCGTTTTCATAGTCGATCCTATTCTGAAAACGTATACATGCTTTCTCAAACTACATACCAGTGACGGCACGCTGCACGAAGGTCAGTACCGCCATGACAAGGAAGAGAACAATTGCCGCGATACTCCAACTTCGCCCGGCATTTGATGCCACACCGAGCAGACCGCCTGTGCCTGCAAAGAACAGAACGACATAGCTAATCACCATCCAGCGTACTTGGCGAAAGTCAACTTTCAGGATGTAATCGAGCAGGGCTTCCACGACCAGCCATGCCAGCATGCAACCGATCTGGACGTAGTACAGCGTGGGTCGCCCCAACTGCCCTGAAAACGAAGACCAAAATCGCCGACACAAAGAATGCGACGGCTGTGATGGCTCCTAGTAGATTTGTTTTCTCCAACATGACAGTGCCTTCTTTCAAGAACGATTTCATGTAGCGGTTATCTGTTCTTATTCGTGCGTTTACGGCACCTTGAGCGAGGCGATGATCATCTCGTCCCAGCGCTGGACCTTGGGTTTCCACTGAGGAAGAAAATAGGAAACACAATGGAAAGCTGATGGTAAAGGTAATCATGAAGAAGGCTGCGATTTGACGTCGCCTGATCCGATCGGTTCGCCTGTTCATAGATGCAGCCCCTCTCTTGAATTACATCCGCCATCCTCCAAGTATCATGAGGATGATCACCGGTACAAGTTGAATGGCATCGTACAGATAATGGGCGACAACCAGGTGAAAGATGCGCCCAAAGCGCAGGTACCACAACACCATGATCAATGCGTTGAGCGTCACAGATATAACTCCCGCGTACCCTTGTGCCACATGGTTGAGTCCAAACAAGAAAGCTGATAAAAACACCCCAACTCCCAACCAAACCTTCGAGGAAGATATCTTCATCCAACGCGTGATGAAGAATACGCGGGTTAGCTCTTCAGAGCCAGCCACAAAAATCACGGCAGGTCCCAGGAATAACGCGGCCAACCAGGGGTTATCGGCTAGTGTGTTCACTAAGGCTGCCATACCACTCTCAACATCTGAAGCACGGTGGAAGAAGCTGGCGATTACGGGGTCAAGAATGATTTTTACGGATAAGGTCAACCCGACCAAAACGATACCGCCGAGCAAATCCTTCCACCATACGCCGGGCTTTAGATTGAGAACATTGGGCTTTTCCCCACACAGGAACCACAGTAAAAGCAAGAGTACAGCGATGACGATTAGGGTATACCCAAAGGCGTAGAGCAGATAACCTTGGGCTGTGACGGGTCCTCCAAATATCTGGCTGATGAAGACCGTCAGAGGCAGAATATACCCAAGCAGGATAGCAAGCGCCTGTACCCAGCGCGTGCGCTGCCAGGGTTTACGTAAATCAAGGGATGGATTATTCATGATTTTCTCCTTTTCGAATTACGGCATCTTGAGTGATGCGATGATCATCTCGCCCATGTACTGAACCTTGCCGCCCAAGCTGTAACCGGGCTCACAGTGAGATGGGGATCCGCTGAAGATGAAACCGAATTCCAAGTCGCCGCGCACAATGTTGGGTTGGTCTTCAGCCTGGTGATACCAGATTGAAGTGACTTCTCCCGTGGGGCAAACCAGTAACATGCGTTGCGCAGGTCGACCTGCCACATCCAATGTCCCTTGTGAGATGAACTCGCCCTGTCCCACACCTGTGGGCCAAAGCAAAACATCTTCACCCACACGGCGGAAAGTCATGCGGATGTTCTCATACCCAGCCACAACACCAGGAGCTATTTCTCTGGAGTGCAGATTGATGGCATGATTCATCAACGGGTCAAAAGTTGTGATCTCTTCCACAACCCAATCTTCGGGGAGCATGATCGAGAAGTTGTAGATCGGGTGTGTGTAGGTCCACCAGCCTTGATAATCCGCGGGATCCATCGGGCGCGGGGTGGGGATCTCAGTTGGGAATGAGGTTGATCCGCTTTGATCGGCGGGTCCGCATTCGCCGCGGAAGAATGCCCACTCGTCACATTCACTGCCGTCGGGGAAAATGCACACGCCGCTTTGACTCCCATCCGCGGCGGTGCGGATCTCGGATGTATATCCCTGCTCCACGCAGTAGGCGGAGGCGGGGTTGGGCATGTCCGCCTGGGGAATATCGCTCGGGACTGAATCAGGTGTCGGCTGAGTCGGAGGCGTGCAGGATGTCAGTGCGATGAAGATGGTTAGAAGGGTCAAGGTCAAAATGCGTTTCATGTTTACTTACTCCTTATCGAACATTTGTCGCTCATGGATTACAGACTTCAATGCCTTTGAAGAAAATATCCAGGATTTCCTTTAACATCTCCTGTGGGGTACCTGTAGAACGGGAACCGTAGATAACGGTCGAAATACCACTGATGAGCAGTTGCGCGGCAAGCAGGGAATTCACCTTGCGGAAGACGCCTTCGCGGATGCCTTCGTCAATGAGTGCGCAAACCAAATCCTGATAAGCGTGTCTTTTCTCCTGTACCTGTTTCTGGCTTTCAAGTTTCAAACGTTGCGACTCTTGCATTAATTTCAGGAACAGATTTTTGTTTGCCTGTAAACTTCCAAGGTACTTTTCTGTGATCTGACGTAATCGCTTGTCTGCTGAAAGATTTTGCAGGGCGATCTTTTGCGCTTCTTCGGTCATGTTGGTCAATTGGTCTTCAAAAAAATAGATCAGGACCTCATCTTTTGTTTTGAAGTAGTCATATAAAGTGGATTTGCCCAATCCAGCCGCTTGCGCAATTTCCTGCATGGAGGTTTCGTGAAATCCTTTCTTGACGAAAACATTGACCACCTTATGAAAAATCTCGCGGCGGCGTCTTGCCTGTTGTTCTTTGGTGAGGGGGATACCTTTGGGCATTGTCGTCTCCAACAAATTGGACAGGATTTGTCTTGAAGCGACTGCCGGTCGCTATGATCAGTGTAGCGAATCGGGGTCGCTTTTACATCAGCCTGGAGACGTATTTTTGGGTAATTGTGGAGTGGGGGAGAACTACTAAATTTGTGGAGGAACACCAATGAAAGGAAAGATGTACTACGACAGGTTTTCCCCTGCATTCGTGTCAGGTAGAAATATATCGGGGCTATAAAATCATCAGGATGCCCATAATTTTTCACGGAAGAATCGATAGTCGAAAATTGGCATTAAACAACAAAAAAAAACCGATCAAAAAGATCGGTTTTTTTTTGTTTCATTGTTTGACGGTTCCTACAAGGTTCGAACTCTCGCGAACTGTAAATACATCTCCTTATCCAGCTTGTCAGCGCGTCCGAAATAATGGGGCGGTATTGTACAGAGCTGATTCTTAAATCAGGTATAATATCTATACATGATCAGATTGATCCTGCCTACTGAAATGAAAGATGCCATTCTTCGTGATGCGATGCAGCGGGATATCACCACTGCCCGGCGTATTGCCTTGTTGGAGATTCTCTGGCATGAACGTTACCTCACACGGAGTCAACTCATCTCCAGAGTTGAAATCCGATTGGGAAAAGACTGCTTTGGTTCTTCTGCATGGGAAGATACTTTCTACCGCGATATGCGTATCGTGAAACAGGCATTTGAAACTGCTGGGTATCGGTTGCTATACAGCCGGAATAGACGACAACCAGGCTACTACTTGCAGGGGCAACCTGCGTTATCCACGGAGTTCAGACAGATATTGAAAGCCAGCACAGTGGAAGTAGATCAGCGCCAAATAGACATTTATCACAAACTGTCCCCGGCCGATCGTTTTCATCAAGGCTGTTCTATCAGTGATACCGCTCGCAAAGTGGTGGCTTACAGAATTCGTCAGGAAAACCCACAATTATCAATTGCCGAAGCAAATCGTAAAGCATTGCAGAGAGCGTATAGCCGATGAAGAATAAACCCTTGGATATCGCCGGTTTCCTCAAGTTG
>JBFYRY010000092.1:0-12351 GCA_041302025.1 Chloroflexota bacterium
CGGGACTGTGTCATCCACAGTCCCGTTTCGTTATATTTATTCTTCATACCCGTTGGGATGCTTCACGTGCCATGCCCATGCCATTTCGATGATCTGGCGAAGATTCGGGTAACGGGGTTCCCAGCCAAGTTCCTCCATGATCTTTTCACTGCTGGCGATCAGCGTGGCTGGGTCACCCGCCCGGCGGGGACCGGCAACCGCCGGGATGGGATGCCCGGTCACTTTGCGGGCAGTCTCGATCACCTCCGCCACGCTGAAGCCCTGTCCATTGCCGAGGTTATAGGTGCGGCTTCCCTGATCGAGGGCGCGTAATGCCAGGATGTGCGCGCTTGCCAGGTCGAGAACATGGATGTAATCGCGGACACAGGTACCGTCGGGAGTGGGGTAATCATCCCCGAAGACGGTAATCTTTTCGCGTTGTCCGAGCGCAACCTGAAGGACAAGCGGGATGAGATGAGTCTCGGGGTCGTGCATTTCGCCCAGATCTTCGTGAGCGGCGCCGCAGGCATTGAAGTAACGCAGGGCGGCGTAGCGGAAGTTGTAAATCTTATCCATCCAGTAAAGGAAGCGTTCGATAATAAATTTCGATTCGCCGTAGGGACTGCCGGGGACGATGCGTTCGCTGGCTTTGATGGGCATCTCTTCGGGGTCGTCAAACAGGTTGGCGGTCGATGAGAGGATGAAGCGGCGCACACCGTGCTCCACGGCGCTCTCGATCAGGTTGAGCGCGTTGCGGACGTTGTCGGAGAGATACAGGAAGGGTTTTTCCATCGATTCGCCGACAAGGGTATTGGAAGCGAAGTGCATGATGCCATCGGGTTTGTGTGCGGCGAGGGCGGCATCGATCGCGGCGCGATCCTTCAGATCGCCGAGGATGAATTCAGCCTTGGGATGGACGGCGGCGCGATGCCCCTGTTGGAGATTATCGAACACAACAACCGAGTCGCCTGCGCGGATCAATTCAGAGACGACGGTACTGCCGATATATCCAGCCCCGCCTGTGACAAATACTTTCATGGTTTCACCTTTTTATAAGAGATTTTTTCCGCGGAGGAGGAAGAAGTTTTTGAGAACTTCGCAGTTGCCGCGGCGAAAAGAAGACGATCCTGGGTCGATACCAACGGATGTATTTTACTTGATCGAGGATGGTATCGTGGCATCCAGCGCATGGCGGGGAAACTCTTATCGAAACCGGACCAGTTCCAGCTGAGTCCGAAGCGGTGCAGGTCGGGAATTAAAACGTCCGCAGTCTTTCATCCCTGTACTGAGTAAAAAAGTGCCTGTCCCTTTCCCGCTTTTTTGGCGCTATAGAGCGCCTTGTCTGCATGGTTGAGCAGTTCGCTTAACGATTGGACAGTTTTATTGTTTTCCTTGTTCAGGCAGGCGACACCGATGCTTGTTGTCAGTTCGATGATTCCCACGTCACTGCTGATGGTGAATTCCCTGACCGTCTGGCAGATGCGTTTGGCGACACGGATGCCGTTCTCAGGCTCGGTCTCCGGCAACAGGATGATGAACTCGTCGCCGCCATAACGCCCGGCGATCTCTGTCGAGCGCAGTGTCGAGTGGATGACATTCGCGACCGTGGTCAATGCCCGGTCCCCGGCGGCGTGCCCGTGCCGGTCGTTGATCTGTTTGAAGTCGTCCACATCCAGCATCAGCGCGCAAACCGGATGCCCGTACCGCAACGCCCGTTTCCATTCCTGTTCGGCGAGGATCAGGAAGTGCCGCCGGTTGAACAGGTTGGTCAGCGGATCGCGGGTGGCGAGATCCTCCAGAATGGCATGGATGCGCTTGTGCTCATCGAGTTCGATCTGGAGTTTCTCCTTTTGCAGGCGTTGGATCTCGGCATCGCGCTGTGCGGTATCGACCTGGTTCGATACTCGTAATGCGGCAAGTTGCTTGAGCGCTCCCTCCCCCGAGATGCTTTCGCGCAATGCCTGGAATTTTTTGTAATGCTCCAGCGCCATGTCGAATCTGCCCCTGCGCTCGAAGATATCGGACAGGTATTGGTGGCAACGCGCCTGCTCGTTGCGCATCTCCATCTGTTCCGATACTTTCAGGGCGTTTTGCAGGTACTGTTCGGCTTGTTCAAGGTCGTTTTGTTCCAGGTAGACCTGTCCTAGGTCTGTGAGGACATACACGGAACTGATGTCGCGTTCATATTCATCGAACAACAGGGTGGCATCGTGAAGTTCGGACCGGGCTTGTTCATAATCGCCCATCCCGGTCAGGATCTCCCCGATGGTGGCGGCGACATTGATCACGTCCCTTTTCAAGCCCCCGACCTTTGCCAGTTCCAGGCTTTTCTGTGCCATCTGCAGAGCGCTGTCGAACTGGTTTGATTCCAGCAGGGTGTATGCCCAGTTGTTCAGGATGCGCGCCTGACCTTCGATATTTCCCGATGCCTCGAATGTATCAAAGGCATCCTTGTACATTTGGGCGACCTGTTCGGGGTCCTTGTAGGTGCTGGCAACCAGGTCGAGGCACCAGGCGGTCCATTCCCTGTGTTCGGTCTCTCGCGCCAGTTTGAGGGATTTCAGCCCGAATTCGAGCGCGGCGGGATAATTGCCCGAGTAATAATATGCCCAGCCGAGGGAATACCATGCGCCGATCAGGGTTTCAGATCGAGGCTGGTCTGTGAGATGTGACAGCGCCTCGAGGGAGCGGGAAAGGGATGTTTCAAGGTTGCCTGCCTCGCCGTCCAAAAAGGAGAGCACGACCAGGCTGGCGGCGATGCCGTGTTCATATGCCCGCCCGCCCGCCCCGCAGGACTTTGACAACTCCAGGGTTTCCTCAACGATGGCAAGCGCGCGTTTGGGCTCCCGGATGCGAATCTGCCACGCCAGACTGTTCATCAGATCCACCCTCTCCTGAATGGAAACTGTCTGCGCGATCTTATCCTCAAGTGCGGTCTGTGATGCTGGTTCGTTTATAAAATGCGGGTCTCTTGGCATATGCAGGCTGATGACCATGGCTTTGGATAGCAGACCGTGGTTTCAGAAAGTATAGCATATTTCGATTTCCAAAATCAATGCGGGACGAAGCGGCTTTCACTGGGTATACCGCACTCGGTCAAAAGTTGCGCCTTTTTTGGAAGGCGGAAAGCGCAATTTTTGACCGTGGGTATTATATAATCCCATCCATGCTCAAAGCCATCATCTTCGACTTCGACGGTCTTATCCTCGACACCGAAACCCCCGAATTTCAAGTCTGGCAGGCCATATACGGTGAATACGGATTCGAACTCCCGCACGACGAATGGGCAAAGATCATCGGCGGATACGGGATCTCGACCTTCGACGCGGCGGAACATCTCTCGCTTCTTTCGCAGGGACGGCTGGATCCCGTTCCCCTGCGCGCCCGCCACCGCCTCGCAAGTGACGCGCTAACGCTCACACAGCCGATCCTGCCGGGCGTGATCCAGATCATCCATGAGGCGAAACAGCAGGGACTCAAACTTGCCATCGCCTCCAGTTCCCCGCACTCGTGGGTGGATGAACATGCGAAGCGGCTGGGCATCTTCCATTATTTCGATGCTGTCGTCTGTGCGGATGATGTGGGCGCTGGCAGGACCAAGCCGAACCCGGACTTGTTTCTATCGGCGCTGGACCAGCTCAAAGTCCCGAAAGAGGCGGCGGTCGTCTTCGAAGATTCCCCCAATGGCGTGAAGGCGGCGAACCGGGCGGGCATCTTTGCGGTGGCAGTCCCGAATCCCGCCACATCCGCCCTGTCTTTCGACGGCGCAAACATGATGGTAACGTCCCTTATGGATTTGTCCTTGTCCTATTTATCGAATACAGTAAAATAGCCTTATCAAACTGATCGGAGGCGGCATGGCAACTGAAAAATTCAAATGGCAAGGGATCGTTTCGAAGTATGCATTCCCCGAAACGTGGCGCAGTGTCTGGCAGGTGGCGAACTCGGTAATACCGTTCTTTGTGGGATGGTACCTGATGTATCGCAGTCTTGAGATCGGCTACTGGCTGACCCTGCTCCTGGCTGTGCCCACCGCCGGTTTCATGGTGAGGTGTTTCATTATCTTCCATGATTGTTGTCATGGCTCGTTCTTTAAGAGCATCAAGGCGAACGACCGGCTGGGGCTGGCGCTTGGCGTAATTGTGTGGACGCCGTTTTATCAGTGGAAGCACAGCCACGCCGTCCATCACGCCACCGCTGGCGACCTGGACCGGCGCGGCACCGGCGATGTGTATACGATGACGGTGGAGGAGTATCTCGCCGCTCCCTGGTATAAAAAGTTCGGCTATCGCATCATGCGCAGTCCGTTCATCCTGTTCACGATCGGGTCGGTGATCGTCTTTGTGTTGACGCACCGCTTCTGGGAAGGCAATGCGGGCAAACGCGAGCGCAGTAGTGTGATCTGGACAAACATCGCCCTCGCGGCGGTGGTGGCGTGGCTGGTGATCGAGATCGGCTGGGCGGCGTTCCTGCTGATCGAACTCCCGATCTTATTCATCGCGTGCGGGGCGGGGGTGTGGCTGTTCTATGTCCAGCATAATTTCGATACCACCTACTGGGCGCGTCATTCCAATTGGGATTTCTTCAATGCCGGTATAGATGGCAGTTCGTTCTATCGATTGCCGAAAATCCTGCAGTGGTTCACGGGCAATATCGGTTTCCATCACATCCATCACCTCAGCCCGAAGATCCCCAATTACAAACTGGAGGCATGTCATAACGAGAACCCTGTTTTCCAGATCAAGCCGCTGACCATCCGCAGGAGTTTGAGATCGTTGATGTTCCGGTTGTGGGATGAGAAGGAAAATAGGCTGGCGTATTGGAGCGTGTTGAAAAAATACAAACCCCAGCCTGTGAAGGTGAAGGCATAGGAACAAGTCTGCTGTTATTCAGTGTCCCGAAGGCAAGTCCTGAACGAAGTGAAGGATCTGCCTTCGGGACGTTCTTTTTTAGAACGATGCCGCCGCTTCGTCCACGGTGTCGTAGATATCAATAAATTGTGTGATCCCTGCGATGTCGAGCACATCGCGCATGGACGGCGACAAGCCCGCCAGTTTGAGATGTTTTTTCTTGTCGGTTGAAAGCAGTTTGTGGACGACGACCAGCGCCCGCACGCCGATGCTGGTCAGTGATTCGATTCGGCTCAGGTCGATGACCAGGTCGAGCATCCCTTTTTCGTGGGCATCCCTCGTGATCTTCTCCAGTTCGGCAAAATTCCCCAGGTTGATACGGTCCAGCAGTTGGAAGACGGTCACAGGGACGCGTCCCTGTCTTTGTGTGATCTGTAGGAAAGCCATGGTCATCCTTGTCTCTTGCAGGCAATCATACACCGAAAATACGGGAACGGGACTTAAGGGAATTTCGCGCCCTGTGTTGCTCCGTGATTGGTCTTCGCATCGAAGTCGGCATCGTTCCGGCGGATGCCGGAGAGCACTTCCTGTGCCTTCGCTTCCGCGGTTGCGCAGGTTGCCCGATGGATGGCGTTGATCACGTTGGGCAGGTTGGCTACCACATTATCCACATGTCCCTTTTCGTGACCCGCCAGCGCCAGCATGTATTGGTTCCATTTTTCGATGAGTTCCGGGGTTGCATCTTTTGGGGGATCCCAGCGCGGCATGGTGACCTTGATATCGTAGGTGGCGGTGACAGAGCGCAGATCGCAGGGATCGGTGCCGTACCCGTCCCACGTCCAGCGGATGTACCAGGTGGTGAACGCATCGCCGCGGTAGCCATCAGGTGCGGCCGGCGCCCGCTGGTTGAGTTGATCCCGCAGTTCGGCTTCCGTCGAGCCGCTGATGTCGTAGTAGATCATCTTTGCATATGGGATATCCACGGAGGAGACCGCGGTCGGTTGGGGAGTTATCCCGATACTTGGGTTCAGCCCATTGCAGGCAAGGATGAACACCACAAGGAACAATGCCGGCAGGATACGTTTCATGTTGGTGGATGGTTTTGCCGCGAACGATACACGGGTGAAGTTCGCGGCAGTTATTCTTTACGCTGGCGGATGCGTCGCTCAGTTACCGCTTTTGCGCAGTATTGGATTGCGCCGCCTGCTGGATCTGTTGCATGATCTGCATGGATGGTATGTAGTTTGCACATGCCCGCAGGGACCGGCCGAGATAACCCATGCCGCCGCTCCCATCCTTGCCGTGCAGGTGTCCCAGTCCCTTGTTCATCAACAGACCGGGGTGTTCGGGATATTGGGCGAAAAGCCTGTCGTAGATCTCATCCGCTTCCTGGTACTTCCCCTTGAGTGCCAGTTTGTTCGCCTTCGCCAGGTCCTGGAAGTACGGTTCGCGCCCGGACTGGGACTTGATCCACATGTAAATGGCGGACGGCACACCGAGCAGGAAAAGCAGGTTGATCAGCAGGGCGCGTTGCGCCAGTTTCAACGCGCAGGCATCGCAGACAAAATGCCTTTTCGCTGACCAGCCGTAGACCACCAGCAGGAAGTAGAAATTGAAAACCGTATAGCCGCGCACGCGGTCATACATGTGACACTGGTCGCAGGTGCCGTAGGTGTCGCTGTTCGAGACGACCTGCAGACGGTTGCTCAGGACCGAACCACAGAACCGGCAGTAGATGTAGGAGGATGTCTGGTAATCCGAAAGATCGACCGTCGCCCCGCAATGCGGACAGGTCACTGCCCGGAATTGGTTCTCCTTCCCTTCGCTCGCGAGTTGTTGCCGGTGCATTTCGGCGAAGATCACAGACGAGTATCCGTCCATGTGCTTCTTGAGTTCAGGCGCCTTGATCTTGTACATTTCGATCACAAGATATCGAACATCCTGCACGCGTTTGATCGTTTTCGGTCCCAGTGGGGTGTTCGGGGCGAGCGCCATGACGAGCCGGTTATCCCTGATGGATGAATCAAGGATGTTGCGATAGGGGAGTTCCTCGCCGTTGAGGATGAGCGAAATGCCGGTGGCAACTCCCTTGCCGGAGCCCAATCCCTGTGCCTGCCCATTCTGGACAAAACGGAATTTGAATTCGAGCGTTTTTGCTGGTTGCATGTAAATAAGCCCTCCGCGGCTGACTTTCCATACCAGGATTTTTATACCCGAGTAGTGTAGCACCGGGACGACGGCATTTCAAGATTTGAAAATGAAAACTTCCTGACAATTTGATGGCAGGAAGTTTACCGGCTGACAATGGGCTTATTCCGCGTTGACCACGGCGGACCCGCCTCCAGCCGCCTTGTCCTGTAACTTCCTGCGCGGCGAGAAGAACGTGGTGACCAATCCCAGTACGGCGGCAACGAACGCGATGACGAAAACCAAATTGATGGCGTTTGCCACGGCGATCCGTGCCCCCTCGGCGATGACCGCCTGGGAGCCGGGCAAAGGATCGAGTAAAGCCGCGACCATGCCCGGGTCCAGACCGGAGGCGCTTAAATTCGAAGCGAGTCGCGCGCTCAACGCCGCGCCCATCACGCTCACGCCGAGTGTCCCGCCGATCGAACGGCTGAACTGCAGGGTCGAGGTGGCGGTGCCGAGAAAACGGCGTTCCACGCTCGTCTGCACCGCGATCAGGAACGGCGGGATGGAAAATCCCATGCCGACTCCCATCAACGTGACGAAGATCATCAGGAGCGTCTGGCTGGTATCTGCACTGATGCGCGACATCAGGAACGCGCCGATCGTGAGCAACGATGTGCCAACGATCGCCAGCCTGCGATAGCCAACCTTCAATAACAAACGTGTACCGATAATGCTTGCCGTTACCCAGCCCAGCAACATGGGTGAGATAGTGATGCCAGCCTGCGTGGCGCTCGTACCCAGCACCGATTGCACGAATAGCGGGATGAACGAAATACTGCCGAACATCGCCCAGCCCGTCAGCACGCCGTGCGTGATCGAAACAGCGAACAGCCTCTCCCGAAAGAGATGAAGCGGAAGGATCGGGTCCGCCGCGCGGCTCTCGACCCGCAGCAATGCGATGAATAACGCGACAGCAATCACAACCAGGACCCAACTGCTGGATGTCTCGTTCACACCTGCACTTGCGACAGGTGCAAGTGTGAGACCGAGCAACAGCGAGACGACGCTTCCCGTTAAAAGAGCCGCGCCTGCGTAATCGACAGCGGGTCTCGCGTGACTGTGGAGTTGGTCCCGCCATGCAAAAGCGACCAGCCCCGCCGCGAGCAATCCCGGTATGATGTTGACGTAGAACACCCATTGCCATGATAGCCGGTCCACAATGAAGCCGCCCAGCAGTGGACCAATGATCGACGAGACGCCCCATACACCGGAGAAGAATCCCTGCATTTTGGCGCGTTGTTCGAGCGTGAACATTTCACCGATCAGGATGAATGCCAGCGGCATGATGCCGCCTGCGCCGACCCCCTGCAATCCGCGCGCAAGGATCAGTTGTGTCATGGTCTCCGCCTGCCCGCTGACGATACTGCCGGTGAGGAACAACGCCATTGCGGCGAGATACAACTTGCGGCGCCCGTACAGATCGGAGAGTTTGCCGTACAGCGGAACGGTTGTCGTGGATGTGAGCATGTATGCCGAGAAGACCCACGAAAAATGCTCCAATCCGCCCAACTGCCCGACGATGGTGGGCATGGCAGTCGCAACGACGGTTGATTCCATCGATGCGAGAAAAAGGCTGAGCATGATACCTATGGTGACGAGGATGATGCGGTTACGGGACATTGTTTTCCTTTGGTGTTTCGAAAAGTTTGGGCAATCATACTCCAAATCAAAGTTTGTACATCGAATATAACAACGTTGGTTCACCGTTGATATTCCCATTGATCTCAAGGGTCATGCCGATCTTTTCGGCGACGCGGGCGGAGGCGCGGTTCCCGGGGTTGATGACGCAGATCAATCGCGGCAGACCCATCTGCTCGAATCCATGGTTGAGAATGGCTTGCGCGGCTTCGGTTGCCAACCCTTGCCCCCAATATTCTCTGGCAAGCATGTAAGCGACTTCGATCTCCTCGTGCCCCTCAATGTCCATGGGACACAATCCACAGCGACCGATAAATTCGCCTGTTTCCTTATGGATGACCGCCCACATCCCAAACCCATATTTGGCATAACACTCATCCACGATCCATGCCAGTTCCCGCCGCGTCTCTTCATATGTGGGGATGCCTTCGGAGTAATATTTCCGCACATCGGGCGATTGATAGAGCGCAAAGAGATCATCCAGGTCGTTCAGTGTGAGATGCCTGAAATACAGTCTTTCTGTTTCAAGGATGACGGGTGGCGAAACGGTCATGGATCATGATTATATACCGTTGGAATATCCCCGGTACCCTTCGATCTGGCAACCGCGTCAGAATCACTGAGGCAGTTCCTGGGCGTCGTGCAGAGCCGTCCGCTGTTCGCGCATGTGGCGAGTCGTAATGTTGGGTCCAGAAGAGTCCTTGAAAAGTGCGGTTTCAAAGTCATCGGGGAGGACAAGTATGTTAATATTGGCAGGGAAGAAGCGGAAGAATTCGTGTTGAGATTGGACTGATTGAAAAGGCAGGTTTCGATGGGCACACTTCGGCAATTCATCGGAAAACTCAGGCTTCGACTACGGGGAAGGAATCACGTTGTCGGATGGAACATGGCACCCGGGGAAGCGGTCTCGTTTATCAAGAGTCGAGGGAAAGTTGTGCTCACATTTTTCGGCTATTCGGGGATGGGATATGAAGATGAAAAAGCCATGCTCCACATCGCGCAGGAGGTGTTGTCCCGTTATCTGCCTGAAAAGACCATCGTCAATATCGGCGGGAATGAAATCGGCATTGGGGCGATCTATCCGCTGGCAAAATCCATGAGGTTCGAGACAACCGGAGTTGCTTCAATCATGGTTCTCAGTTACCCTGCTGAAATCAGCGAATCGGTGGACCACATCTGCTTTATCAAAGACAGACAATACGGCGGAAAACTTCCCAACTCGGATGATGTCTCGCCCACGTCCAAAGCCATGGTCGATTGCAGTGATATTCTCGTCGCCATCGGCGGGAATGAGATCAGCCGGGACGAATTGCTCGAAGGGAAGAAACAGGGAAAACCCATCCAGTATTTCCCTGCCGACGTAAACCATGAGCGCGCGATCCGCCGCGCGAAGTATTTGGGTTCCACTCCGCCAGTCTCGTTTTTGGGCGCAGTTCACGATGTGTTTGGAAAGTAAATAAATACACATCATATAAATGACCTTATACTCTTAGTGCAATTCACCAATCGTGATAAAAAGAATCCACACGGAGGCACACCATGTGGATTTTCTATCTCTTGCTCGTCGTCATTCTCATCGCTGGGGGATGGTATTTCTGGCGCAACGTCAGACCCGATCTCAGCACACGCAAAAACCTGTCCCTGCTCGGAAGCGAAGCGCCCACACTCACGCAGGATGGCGTCACCTTCCGCGACCTGAACAAGAACGGCAAACTCGACATCTACGAAGACCCGCGCCGTCCCATCGCGGAGCGTGTCGAAGACCTGCTCAAGCAGATGACGCTGGAAGAAAAAGCCGGCATGATGTTCCAGACCATGATCGCCATGAACCCGGACGGCACGATACAGGAAAAGGGAGGCATGTTCCCGCTTCCGCAAACTTCAGACATGATCGCGCGGCGGTTGATGAACCACTTCAACATCCTGCAGGGCACCGACCCACGCCACATGGCGGAGTGGCACAACCGCATCCAGAAACTGGCGGCGCGCACCCGCCTCGGCATCCCCGTCACCATCTCCTCCGACCCGCGCCACGCCTTCTCGGATAATCCGCTGGCGGGCATGATGGCGGGAAGTTTCTCGCAGTTCCCCGAACCCACGGGACTTGCCGCGACTCGTGACGCGGACCTCGTCCGGCAATTTGGCGACATCGCCCGGCAGGAATATCTCGCCGTGGGCATCCGCCTCGCCCTCCACCCGATGGTTGATCTCGCCACAGAGCCGCGCTGGTGCCGCATCAACGGGACTTTCGGTGAAGATGCGGAACTCACATCCCAGATGGCGGCGGCATACATCAAAGGGTTTCAAGGCGAAACACTCGGCAGGGACAGCGTCGCCTGCATGACCAAGCATTTCCCCGGCGCCGGTCCGCAGATGAAAGGGGAGGATGCGCACTTCGCCTATGGACGCGAGCAAGTCTATCCGGGTAACAACTTTGATTACCACCTCAAACCGTTCGAAGCCGCATTCAATGCTGGCACATCCCAGATCATGCCGTATTACGGAATGCCCATCGGCACGGAGCACGAAGAGGTCGGTTTCAGTTTCAACAAGAGTGTCATCACGGGTCTGTTGCGAGAAAAATATAAATTCGACGGCATCGTCTGCACCGACTGGGGCTTGATCACCCCGATGAAGATCCTGTGGATGGAAGGCATGCCCGCCCGCGCCTGGGGCGTGGAACACCTTTCGATACCGGAGCGTGTCCAAAAGATACTGGATGCTGGTGCGGACCAGTTCGGCGGCGAAGCCTGTCCCGAAGTCATCATCCAGTTGGTGCGTGATGGCAAGGTCAGCGAGGCACGCATCGACCAGTCCATCCGCAGGTTATTGCGCGAGAAGTTCGTGCTCGACTTGTTCGATAGTCCCTATCTCGATGCAGACAAGGCGGAGAAGATCGTCGGTCAACCTGAGTTCCGCAAGGTCGGCGAACTGGCACAGCGCAAGTCCATTGTCTTGTTGAAGAACGAGAAGCAGACCCTGCCCCTCAAAACCGGACTCAAGATCTACGCGGAAGGCGTCAAACCTGAAGCGCTCAAGCCCTACGGCGAAGTCGTTGATGATGTTGCCAAAGCGGATATCGCCATCCTGCGCCTGCACACGCCGTTCGAACCGCGCAAAGGCTTCATGGAAAGATTCTTCCACGCGGGCGATTTGGATTTCAAGGAACCGGAGAAAACGCGAATCCTGAACATCCTGGATCGAGTCCCCACCGTTGTCGATATCTATCTCGAACGTCCTGCCATCATCCCCGAGATCGCGGAGAAGAGTGCCGCCCTGCTCGGCAACTTTGGAGCCAACGCGGATGCCGTGCTGGATGTCATCTTCGGTAAATTCGCGCCGCAGGGAAAACTTCCGTTCGAGTTGCCCTCCTCGATGGAAGCCGTCCGCAAGCAAAAGGAAGACCTGCCGCACGATTCAGAAAATCCCGTTTTCCCGTTTGGGCACGGATTGAGTTATTGAACATTGGTCGTCATTGTAAGGAGAGTGCTCTTCTCGCCGAAGCAATCCCAATATCACTGGAAAGCCTATAACCAATGGTGAGATTGCTTCGCTGCGCTCGCAATGACGATAAAATAGAAAGAGCCGCCCTTTTCAGGGTAAGACCGCAGTAAAGAGTGGTCAAATAGCATAACGGGACATCCGAAAAAGAAAACGATTAGGCAACCTGCCGCGACCCTGTTTTTTGATC
>JBFYRY010000341.1:0-3756 GCA_041302025.1 Chloroflexota bacterium
ATGGGCAAGACCGACAAGGTCTATTCATGGAACGAAGCACGCGACTTTATCGTGAGCAACTTCAACAAGTTTTCGCCTGAACTCGGCGCCTTCGCCAAACGCGCTTTCGACAATAATTGGATCGACGCCGAACAGCGCGAAGGCAAACGCGGCGGCGCGTTCTGCATGGGTGTGGAAGCCGTGAAGGAAAGCCGTGTCCTCTCCAACTTCGACGGCTCGTTCGACCAGGTCAGCACGCTGGCGCATGAACTTGGTCACGCCTTCCACAATGAATGTGCCTATCAGGC
This sequence comes from Chloroflexota bacterium, assembly GCA_041302025.1. GTDB lineage: Bacteria > Chloroflexota > Anaerolineae > Anaerolineales > Villigracilaceae > Defluviilinea. The sequence goes on from JBFYRY010000341.1 coordinate 288, forward strand.
AGGCAAGACTCCCATCCAGCAGAATACACCGATGACGCTGGCAGAGACCGCCTCCATCATGTGCGAGACCATCGTCACCGAAGCCGTGCTGGAGCAGGTCACCGACCCGCAGGAAGTGCTGGCTGTGCTCGAAGCGCAGATGAACAACGCCTCGCAGGTGGTCGTGGATATCTACTCGCGCTACCTGTTCGAGAAGGAAGTCTTTGAGCGCCGCGCCAAAGCCGAACTCTCGTCAGACGAGTTGAATGAGATCATGGAACGCGCCCAGAAAGCCACCTACGGCGCAGGGCTTGACGAGAAGTACCTGCAAAAGTTCATGTGGACATGGAAGCCTCACTATTACTCCAGCGGCTTCTCGTTCTACAACTATCCGTACGCCTTCGGCTTGCTCTTCGCCACGGGCTTGTATGCCATCTACCAGAAGCGCGGCGCAGAGTTCGTCCCTGCCTACAAGGAACTGCTTGCATCCACGGGTGAAGCGCGCGCGGCGGAACTTGCCGACAAGTTCGGCATCAACATCCGCACCAAAAAATTCTGGGCAGACAGCCTCGCCATCATCGGCAAGCGCGTCGACAGATATTGCAAGTTGTAGGATTTTAGTACAGATGCAGACAGGTGGACACGTGTCTACCTGTCTGCGTATCATGTGCCGCCATCTCCGCATGAACCTCTACCTCTTCTTCGGCAACGACGAATTCGCCATCTCGCGCAGGCTCAAGGATTTCGAGTCTGATTTCAACGACCCCACCAGCGCGGATATGAATACCGCACGTCTCGATGCGCGTTCGATGAATGAGAACGACCTGAACACGGCGGTCAATGCTATGCCGTTCCTTGCCAGGAGACGGCTGGTCCTGCTGGCAAACCTCTCTGCGAAATACAACAACGTATCTTCCCGAAAGAAATTCCTGGAATTCATCGAGAAAGCGCCGGAGACGACCCGCATCGTGATGTATGAATCCGTGGAACCACGCGATGCCGACAAGCACTGGCTGGTGAAATGGGCGGAGAAGAATGAGAAATCCGTCCAGGCCAAGGCGTTCATGCTCCCGCGCCTGAAGGATATGACCGGCTGGATCGTCAACGAGACAAAGAACCAGGGCGGGCAGATCGAGCCGCGCGCCGCCGAGATGTTGAAGGACATGGTCGGTGTGGATACGCGTCAGGCGGGGATGGAAATCTCGAAGTTGCTGGCATACGTCAACTGGGCGAGGCAGGTCAAGGTCACGGACGTGGAGGCGGTCTGCGTCGTCACATCCCAGCAATCGGTGTTCGATTTTGTCGACGCGTTGTCAGGCGGCAACGGCAGACAGGCACAGCATCTCCTGCACCGCCTGCTTGAATCGGAAGAGGCATTTTCGTTGTGGGGGATGGTGGTGCGGCAGTTCCGCCTGCTGATCCAGGCGCGTGAGATCCTGGATGGGCGCGGCAACAAGGACGATGTGGCGCGCGCGCTGGGTGTGCATCCGTTCGTGGCGGAGAAGACCACCGGGCAGGCGGCGCGCTTCTCGATGGAATCGCTCGAGAGTATTTACCGCAAGTTACTGCGGATCGACGAGGGGGTAAAAACAAGCCAACTCACATTGGAGCTGGCTCTGGATACGCTGGTGGTGGAATTGACGAATTAGTCCGTCTGGTCTTTCTCTCCCTTTTTATAACTCCGGTCAAACGACCGCTCTACAAAATCATTGATCTCTTTTGATGTCGGCATCTTATCTGGTTTGTCCTCACGGGTGGATTCCATTAATAATTCGTGCCTCTTTTGAGCCACTTGTTCGGAGCGGTCGAATTCGCCGGTCAATCTGCCGTTTTCAAAGGTCAACTCGAACACCGTTTTATATTTCCATGCCGGGTGAAACCCCATGTGAACGTACAACTCGCGGATGAACTCGTCCCCGAGCATCAGACTGCCGGTGTAATAGATACGGTACTTCAAGTCGTTATATACATGGCTGAATAGTTTGAAATGGTCTGGCGACTCGGCTGCCATGATGCCGTTGATCGTTGGCGCATGAGTCTCTCTCAGGTTCACTGACAGGCCGTCGAGTACGAGATGCGAATCGGAGATGGCGTACACCGCAACATATCCGCGCCAACAGGCGGTGCTCGCCTGGATCGGATACAAACCAAAGTCAGCCGGTTTGAAAGGTTCTCCCGTGCTGATGCCAGCCACGGCAAATTCTTTATCACGATATTTGAACATATCGTTGAATTGGGCGGTCATGACATATTCCTGATTCAGAACAAACTTTCCTGCTTTGGTTCATCCGCTTCATCCAACCCTTTCCACCCATACTTCTTCAAATCCACTTTATCTTTGACGAAGACGACTCCCTCCTCCTCCAGCAATTGACGCTGTCTCTCCGCTCCGGGGCGTTCGCTGATCTTGCCTTGCGAATTGATGACCCTCTGCCACGGCACATCGTCGGGACAGCCCGCCATCGCGCCGCCCACCCAGCGCGGACCAAACGCCTTGTACGCTTCGAACTCGACCCCGTTCGGCGGAGGCAGCATCGACGCGATCTGCCCGTAGGATGCAACCTTTCCGCGCGGGATTTGCCGTACGAGATCCCATACCTGTTCGTAATAGGCTTGTTGGTTGGGGGGAGTTGAGTAGCGCATGATCAATTCCTTAATCGAATAGGGGCAGGTCTGTCACGACCTGCCCCTGCGGGATAACACACTTACGCTACCGGCGCTTCTTCCTTTTCGGCTTCACTATGCCGTTCGAGCACCACCTCGCCGTCTGGATCGATAACCACCATGATCGAGTCACCGTCCTTGAATTCACCGCCCAGCACACGGTCCGACAGCGGATCCTCCACCTTCTGCTGGATGATGCGGCGCAGTGGACGGGCGCCAAACTCGGCATCGTAGCCCAGTTCCGCCAGTTCGGCGAGGGCTTCAGGGGTGGCGCTCAGGTGCAGTTCATGCTCCGTGAGGCGCTCGGCAACCTTCGCCAGTTCAAGTGAGACGATCTTCTGGATGTCTTCCTTGTTGAGCGAGCGGAAGATGACGGTCGCATCGAGGCGGTTGATGAACTCGGGGCGGAAGGCGCGTTTAAGCGACTCGCTCAATTTCTTGCGCATGTCTTCATATGAAAGACGTTCCTCGGTGGCTTCATCGCGTTTGAGCGCAAAACCCAGCGATGACTGCTTCTTGATCACGTCCGCGCCGATGTTGGATGTCATCACGATGACCGCATTGCGGAAGTCCACTTTGCGGCCCTTCGCATCGGAGAGGTGACCCTCCTCCATGATCTGCAACAGCATGTTATGGACTTCGGCATGCGCCTTCTCCACTTCATCGAACACAACGATGGAGTACGGGCGGCGGCGCAGGGCTTCGGTCAATTGACCGGCTTCCTCATAGCCGACATATCCAGGAGGCGCGCCCACCAGACGGGAGGCAGTGTGACGCTCCATGAACTCGGACATATCCAATTGGATCGCGGCTTCCTCGCTCCCGA
>JBFYRY010000093.1:0-12338 GCA_041302025.1 Chloroflexota bacterium
ACAAACTTCCCTGCGTATTGTTGTAGAGCCAGGTGAACAGGATGGTCGCAGGGATAAAATTGACGACAGCCCAAGTGATGCTCAAGGCATTTGTCTCACTAAAGAAAATCATGGACGGAATATGCCAGATACCCCAAATAAGGCCCAGTATGATGCTCGCCATCAAAGCATTGTTCTTGATCTGCAGCATCGGCAGGGCAAACCTGCGCCAGCCGAGTTCCTCCATGAAGGCGCCTGGGATGGCTGAGACGATCACGCCGATGATGATGAAGATGAACGGCGCGTCGATCTGGACACTGGTTAGAGGAGAAACAACATCATACGTATTGCCCATCACAGAATCGATCAGTTTTGAAGCAAAGAAAAGGCCGGGCTGGAAGAATAATGCGAACAGATACCAGCCAATATTCACGCGCCAGATCTTGAGCGGACGGAACAACGCACCAACGCCCTGTTTTCCTGCGATGATCGCTGTCAGGATAATGGCGGCTATCCCTGGCGCCCAGCGCCCAATTTGACCGACGGGATTATCAGGTCCAAGAATGGACGCGCTGCCGTGGAGTTTGTTTAATGTGGCGGGCACCCACATCGCCCATGTGAGGGTGAAGGTCAAAATAAAGAAAATGGGCAGCAGGTTTCGTTTGAGCATGCAAAAGATAATGGGGATTGGGACTGGTTTTTTCCCAATCCCCATTTACTAATTACTGATTACGAACCTAGAACATCGGCTCCATCGTCATGGCGGGATGGTTGTGCGCTTCCAGGTAGGCGAGCAATTCATCCACTGTAGTTGCGTTGCTTGCATCGGCGATTTTGTCCATGAAATCGGGGTCGCCTTCGCGTTCGCAGACAGCCTTGAACTCGTCCGCCATGGATTGCTTCAGCACGGACGACATCCAGACCACGCGCTTGAAACCGCCATCGGAGGAGATGAACTTGGGGCTGATGAGATAGAACTTGCCCACGCCCATCACGCCCGGGGTTTGCATACCGCCGCCCGCGATACCCGCCAGGGTCGAGAAGGTCATGCCTGCGGGGGTCATGGAGGTGTCTTCGCGCGAAACCACCATCACACCATTGGCTTCAGGGATGAGCATGACGATGCACTCGAAACATCCGCACGCCGTCATCGGGTTCTCCATGATGGAGTACATTGAGACTTCGTTGACCACACCATGCGAACCGACCTTGGCGTAATCGTTCGTGCCTTCCCAGTAACCCTTGCGGTCGTCGATCTGTTTGCCGAGTTTGATCGGCTGGTTCGGACCCGTGGGATTGATGCTGAAGGATGCTTTGCAGTCCAGCCAGTTGTATGCGCCGCACAGACCGAGACGTTCGGGCGAAACCACACAGACGTGGTTCGGCGCGAAGGACTGGCACAATGTGCAGGAGTAGAACTCATCCACTTTGTTGTCAGTCAGGTCGGCGAGACGCTTGTTGCGGAAGTCATACGCCGCGCGTGCCCTCTCCAGCCATTCGGCATGGAGCGCCGGATCGGTGATGATCGTGACCTGTACTTTGTCCACGATGGCGCCAAAGTCTTCATGGAAGCGGGCGTGCAGGACCTTGCCGAAATGCGCAAGATTAAAGCCCTTGTCCGCGGCGTTGTTCGAAATGCGGATCCACGCGATATCGCGTTGACCGACGTGCTGGATGCCGCTCGCGCCGTTGACAAAGTAGTGGACTTGTCTTTCAAGCACTGGCTCGAAGTCCTGCTGCATCTGTCGCCCAGCGACCTTGATGATGATGCCCAAATCCATGGAACCTTGTGATGCAACCTGGGAGAAGTCGGGGCCGATGACTTCGATCTTGCCGTCGGTGACTTCATCTAACTTAGCCATGTGCAGGTACTCGAAGGCACGGCTGTGCTTGCCGCCGAATTCGACGCGCAAGTCCGCCTTGCGGACGACTTCACCCTCAAAGGCGGAGCCGTACGGGACGGGTACATCTACGTTGGAGACTTTGACTTTGACGCCGCGCACTTCGATACACTTTTGGACGAGTTGTTCGGCGCGTTCGAGATCATCCTTGCCTTCGATCTGGTTGAACGGCATGGAGACGACGTGTTCGTAGGTTGTCACGCCTGTCGGCAGGATCTCGGGAATGACCGTATCCGCAATGACAGGGAAACCAAAGTTGATAGCGCCTGCCGCGGCGGCATATTTCAGATCGTCCACTTCGCCGAGGGCGAGCACAAAGGCGAAGACGCGTTCCTTGTTGTAGAGCAGGATCTCGCGCGATTGACCGGGCTTGAGTCCGCCGAAGGTCAGGGCGGAGCGTGTGGCAAATCCCAGCGCGTAAATGGCGGAGATGGTGTCGGTGCCGAACGGGACGGTGTATGTATCGTAGCCTAACTCAACGCCCTCTTCCTGCAACTGATGGATGATGCTCCGTCCGTTGACGTTGCCGGAGAGGAAGGTCAGGATGTTGCGGCGTTGAAGTTCGCGCACGATCTTGACGGCAACTTCGTTGGACTTTGCGCAACCAACGATGGCGGCAAAGCCCGGCATACGACCGTCCACCAATTGAATACCCCACGAGCGGAGTTGAATATCGTCAATGGGACCATTGAGATGACCGTGCCCATTCTCGCCGCCGTAGTTCGTGCCTCCAGCCAGGGCAAAGCCTTCGGGCATCGGCTCAGGCTGAAGTCCATAAATGAAGCGGACCGCCTCGATCGTCTCCGCCGCGAGCAGAGTCGCCATTCCCGAGTCGAGAGTCTCACCAAGGTAGGGAGTCCATTTTGCAAACGCAGGGATCGGGTGGAGCATATCCCGCGCGTATTTGACGATGGGTTTCAAGTCGCCGAGTTTTTCAATGGACTTGCCCGTCATGCCCAGGATGGTGGGGAGGTAATATGCCGTGTTCGGGAACGAAACGGGTGTATCGGCGCCTTTCTCGTTCAACGCCCTGTTGAGCATCAATTCGGCTTCGGTTACCAGCGCGTTCGCACCGCGCATCGCACGTGTAGCAATATATTTTGACATGAATTCCTCCGTTATTCGATATTCGATAAATCGTTTCGTGAAACCTGATTCGCGAATATCGAGTATCGAATATCGTTATCCGTAAATCGCGACTCTCTTCTGCTCAAGAGGCAATGCCTCGAGTTCGTTCATCTTTGTATCGCCAGAACGACCGAACTTGTTCGGGTCCCATTCAGGCAAGCCGAGTGCGGCGCGTTTCTTGTCGATATGTTCGAGCGTATTGCGGATCATCTCCTGCGGGTCAGGGATGAACTCAAGTTTGCCGCCGTACAGTTTCTCCCAACCCTCGCTGATGTATTTCAATACCAAGTCGCTGTCCGACACGCGATCAGGCATGCCGCTCACGGGTGACGAGCCGCCGAAGATAACGTACGCGCCCGATGCCACACAATAGGTTGCAATGACCAGAGCCTTCTCGCTCATCCATTCAGGCGCAAGACCGACGGCAGGGATCTGGTCGATGTCATCGCCCAAGCCGCCCTCTTCGACCATTTGTGTGAGCACGGTCAGGATGCGGGTATTGTCAACGCACGAGCCCATGTGGAGGACGGGCGGGATGCCGATCGTTTCGCAGACTTCCCTCAACCCGCTTCCGACTTCGCTCAAACCTGCTTCGCCCAACATCAGCCCCAACTTGCCCGCGGCGATCGCGCCGCAACCCGTCTGCACGACGAGCACATCCTTCTTGAGCAATTCCTTCACGACCAGGTTGTGGAGGTAATCCTGCGAGGAACGCGGATTGTTGCATCCCACAATTGCCGCCACGCCGCGGATGCGTCCTGAGATGATCGCGTCGTTCAACGGGCGGAACGACGCACGATACGAACCGCCGAGCATGTAGTTGATGTACTCATGAGAGAAGCCAGGGATGATGCTCTCTTTAATCTGCGGAATGCGCACCTTGGCGGCTTCACGGTTCTTGAAATTATCGATTGCAACTTTCAGTATCTGCTTGGCGATGGTCGTTGCCTTGTGCTCATCGAACTCGATGTGCGTTGCGCCAGTGATCTTGACCTTCGGCGAGGTGGTGATGATCTTGGTGTGGAAGTTCTCTGCCAGTCCGACGAGCGCCTGCATGATGCACTGCACGTCCACGACCATCGCTTCGACCGCGCCGGTCAAAATGGAGAGCTCCTGGTGCAGGAAATTCCCTGCCGCGGGAATTCCCTGCCGCATTAGTGTCTCATTGGCTGTACAACAAATGCCTGAAAGGTTCACACCGTGTGCACCCGCCGCTTTGGCGTATGCAATGATCTCAGGATCTTGTGAAACTGCCACAAGCATCTCGCTCAAACTGGGTTCATGTCCATGCACGACCACGTTGACCATGTCATCTTTGATCACGCCGAGATTGGCTTCGCCCAAAATGGGTGCGGGTGTGCCGAACAAAATATCTGAAATATCGGTGGCGATCATCGAGCCGCCCCAGCCATCTGCCAACGCCGTGCGGATAGCATGGTTCAAAATATGCTCAGGGTCCTGGTCGTCGCCGATATGGGTGCGGTGCAATGCTTCCACCACTTCGCGGTCTATGCCTCGAGGCCAGACCTTTTGGTCGCGCCACAACTGCTGTCGTTTTTTAGGTGCACGTGTGGCTGGGACGATCTCGCCGCGCTGTTGACCGAACTGCGCAAGGTAAAGGTCAGCCAGATCGTTGGCGATCTCTTCGGGCGCACGACCTTCTACCTTGATGCCATATTTCGAAGAAACGATCCGCAACTTGGCGACATCACGGATGGCATAGCCTTCCGCCTCTTTGTTGGCGGTTGCCTTCAACAGGAATGCCATGTCGCGTCCGTGATCGGAGTGTGCCGCGCCGCCCGCCGCGATGGCGCGCGTCAGGTTGCGCGCCTGGATGGTGTCCAGGGTTGCACCGCACACGCCTACATCGCCAGTCTTGGTTAAACGACAAGGTCCCATACCGCATTGTTTACAGCACATTCCTGCGCCGCCAATGTTGCATGGAGCCATGTTATCGGCACGAGTAAAAGCCGTCCCGATCCCCAGTTCCTCCGCGCGGATCAGCATCTGTTGTGCGGCGGGATCGCTCGAATAGTCCTTGATCTCGCGTTTCTTAGCCATTGTTCGCCTCCTCGTCCATTTTCACCGCACCGATGCCGGGGCAATGCCAGAGCGGACGTCCCTGATAACTTACGTTCTGCGCAAAACTGACCGTATGTTTAATTGTTTCGTACGTGGCGGTATGGCGGAAGAATGGTTTCGATCCGTCGCCTTGTTGAGCCGCAGACGCCAACTCAACCGGTATCGTCCATTCACCGAGATACCCTGCCTCGTCCAGCTTGACTGCGATTTCCAGGTCATTGATCTTTGACTCGTCATAAGTCACTTCGATGGTCTGGAATGCACTGCTGGCGTACACATCCGTAACCCCCTCCACTTCCAGTAAGATTCGCCTCACCTCCGTGACGTGGTGATCGCCGTAGAGCGCAGGCGCTTCAAAGGTCTTGGTCTTCATGAACACCTCCTTGCATGGGTTAAATTGGATGATGACACGCACAAAGACAATTAGAAACAGATGGTCGCTTCCTAAAGTTTATTCTAGCATCTTGGGCGGGAATGAAAGTGTGAATATTGTCATTAGAAAATCTGATAAATGTACCTAACTCTGGTTAATTTGGTTAATCCATTGGGGAATGCGTATAATACTCATAAGAGTAGTGTATGGCAGACTTTCATAAGAATTGGAAACCATCCCGTACAGCGACAGCCGCCGCGCAATTGGCAGGTCGCGTGGATGAGTTAAGGTCAACGCTTCGGGTCCAGGACCCAGGCCTGGTCGCCGTCCGAAGCGGTTCATCCTGGCTGACACTTGGTCCCGGACGCGGCGAGTTGCATATCCCGTTGTGGGGCAAAATCCAAATTCTGTGCTTTCCTCAATTGACAGGTTGCAACGACAAGGATGACCGGCTCCCCGATTTTCAACTGGCAATGTTGCTGTATTACCTGCTTACCGCCGATGGCACGCCGTTGACCGGTAAATGGGTCTCGTTTGCCGATCTGCCCGATGGGCGCATGTACAACGCCGCATTCCAGGGCTACAGCGGGGATGAGATCGTTAAGCGATTCGGGCTTGACCTGGAGGGTTTCAAATCCGCATGTTTGAAGGTGGGAGGGGAGCCTGTGGATGTGGGAAGCGCTTCATTCGTATTCCAGGCGTTACCCCATGTTCCTTTGATGTTGACCTACTGGCTCGGAGATGAAGACTTTCCATCATCGTGCAAAATGCTGTTCGATGAGTCGGCAAGTCATTATCTTCCAATTGACGCGTGCGCGATTTTAGGAAGTATGTTGACGGGCAAGGTTATTAAAAGTGCATCGAACCTTACTGCAAAATAGAGGAAATCTGTCACTATTCTCTGCGTTTTGCGGAATGTAGAATGGATACGAAGGGAGTACGCCATGAAACTTGCAATCACCGGTAAAGGCGGAGTAGGGAAGACTACATTGACGGCATTGCTCGCCCAATCCTATGCGGACATGGGACGTCAGGTGCTGGCAGTGGATGCCGATCCCTCTCCATGTTTGGCGGGGGCGCTGGGATTCCCAGAGGAACTACGCGATGAACTCAAACCCATCGCTGAAATGGACGCGCTCATCGAAGAACGTACTGGCGCGAAACCCGGCACAGTCGGCGGATTCTTCACCCTCAATCCGCGGGTAGACGATATCCCTGAACGGTTCAGCGTTTTGCATCGCGGTGTCCGCCTGCTCGAAATGGGAAGTGTGGAACTGGGCGGTTCGGGATGCATCTGTCCCGAAGCGGCAATGCTGAAAACGCTCTTCACACATCTGCTCTTCCGCAAGGACGATATCCTCCTGCTCGACATGTACGCTGGCGTGGAGCATCTCGGTCGTGCCACCGTGGACTTTGTGGATGCCATGCTAGTGGTCGTCGAGCCGACGCGTAGGAGTCTCGGCACGGCAAAACAGATTAAGAAACTGGCGAACGATATTGGCTTGCAACGTTTGTATCTTGTGGGGAATAAAGTGCGGAACGACGATGAAGCCAAGTTCCTTGAGTCTGAGGCGAAAGATATTCCATTGATCGGTTACATGCCTGCCGACTTGAAGGTGCAGGAGGCGGATAGACTCGGCATCCCTGTATATGATCATGTGGAAAGTCTGAAGTTGGCGACAGAACAGATCAAAGAGAAGATAAATCAAATGACAGATGATGAGGTCTTTGAATGACAACCACCATCGCGCTCGCAGGCAAGGGCGGGGTCGGCAAGACCACCGTCTCAGGCATGATCATCAAATACCTCGCCCAGAATCAAACGGGAAGCATCCTCGCCATTGATGCGGACCCATCCTCCAACCTGAACATGGTGCTCGGACTCGATCTCGAATGGACGGTCGGCGACATCCGCGAAGACATGCTCGAACAGGTCAAGTCATCCCTGGCACAGGGTGGCGCGGCAATGGGAACCATGCCGGGCGGTGTCAACAAACGCGATTATCTGGATTACCAGATCCGTTCATCGCTGTCAGAGGGTTCGCGCTTCGACCTGATCGCCATGGGACGCGGCGAGGGAGCGGGATGCTATTGCGCGGTCAACCATAATTTGCGCGAAGTCATTGACGGGATGAGCAAGCACTACGCCTACGTGGTCATTGACAACGAAGCAGGCATGGAACACCTCTCCCGCCGCACCACGCGCGACGTGCAGCACCTGCTCATCGTCAGCGACCCCACCCAGCGCGGACTGGTCGCCGCACAACGTATCGCTGACATGCGCAAGGAACTCGATATCAACGTGGAGAATGCGTATCTTATCGTCAATCGCCTGCGCGGGGAAATGCCCGCTGAACTCAAATCTTTCGTTGATGGATTGAATGTGCCCCTGCTCGGAACCATCCCAGCCAATGAGGAACTGGCAGAATTCGAATTCTCTGGCAAACCGCTTGTGGAGTTGGGGGATGAGTCGCCGGTGTATCAGGCGGTGGAGAAGATGATGGGTCAGGTGTTGAAGTAGGAAAATCTCAAAACCTAAAAATAAAAACACGGACTGGACAACTATCCAGCCCGTGTTGCATTTTAAAACCCGACCTGCCTATTGATGCCCAACGATTCGATGCGGCACATATGGCGCTTCCAAATAGGTGACCTCTTCCTGCGTCAATTTCATAGACAAAGCGCCGATAGCCTCTTCCAAATGCGATATCTTCGTTGCGCCAATAATGGGTGCTGTTACCGGTTCCTTTTGTAACAGCCAGGCAAGCGCTATATGTGTGCGGGGAATTCCATACTTCTGCGCGATTTCCGCAACCCGTTCCACGACCTGCCGATCCATTTCGGTGGATGCATCGTATTTCAGTTTCTGGATTTGGTCGGTTTCGGAGCGCAATGTGCTTTCCGATGACCAGTCACGCGTCAATCTTCCCGACGCGAGCGGACTGTACGGAATCACCCCGATCTTCTCCGCGTGGCAAAGCGGAAGCATTTCCCGTTCCTCTTCGCGGTAGATCAGGTTGTAGTGATCCTGCATCGAGACGAAGCGAGACCACCCATGCATGTCAGAGACGTGCAATGCCTTCTGGAATTGCCAGGCCCACATTGCGGAGGCGCCGATGTAGCGTGCCTTGCCCGCCCGCACGACATCGTTCAGCGCTTCCATCGTCTCTTCGATGTGAGTTTCATAATCCCAACGGTGGATTTGATAGAGATCCACGTAATCCGTCCCAAGCCGCTTTAGACTGTTGTCGATCTCGCTCAGGATTGCCTTGCGCGACAGCCCGCCGCCGTTTGGACCCTCACGCATTTTGCCGTGAATCTTTGTAGCAATGATGACCTCGTCCCGTTTGGCATAATCCTTCAACGCGCGTCCGAGGATCTCTTCACTTGCGCCAATGGAATAGACATTGGCGGTATCAAAGAAATTGATTCCCCTCTCGATGGCTTTCTTGATGATCGGGCGGCTGTCTTCTTCATTGAGCACCCATTTGTGTACCCAGCGCGTCCCATCCCCGAAGCCCATACAACCGAGGCAGATGCGCGAGACCTGCAATCCTGTTGATCCTAAGCGAGTGTATTCCAGGGTTTTCTCCTTTATGCGTCATTTTCCAACGCAGCATTGTCAATAACAAGCTGGTTTTGTACTGGCTTTTGTTCGTGATAAAAAATATATAAGCCGCTCAGCAGGGTCAAAACAGCGCCTGCGATTGTCATCCCGGCAGGGATTTCATGCCAGATGAGGAATCCCCACATCATATTGATGGGCAGGGATGCGTATTCAAACGGGGCAATCACTGAGGCTTGCGCGACGCTGTAGGCACGTGTTGCAAAATACGCCCAGGAAGCCCAAATGAGTCCCAGCCCGGACATGATGAATAGATCAAGCAAGGTCGGCATGGTCCAGGCGTGGAATAGAAAGGCGATGCTTGGGTGCGCGTTGGGAATTTCCCCCACAGCGGCGGCCAGCGGTGAAAAAATAAAGGCGGCGATCAAATAGACCCATGAACTGAAATACGCCATAGTGGCGCTGCTGTCGGTGGCTTTCATCTTTCGGGTCAGGATCACGGTCAGGGCGTAGAAAAGAACCGAGATCAAAACGAAGAGCGAGCCTTCGTTGAAATTCGTCGAGCCAGGTTTAACGATCAGCAGGATGCCTGCAAATCCAACGATCAACGCGAGCCAGCGCCGCAGTTCCACTTTTTCGCCCAGCATTAAAACTGACAAAATGGTGATCATCATCGGTCCCGAAAAGCGGATAGATTCGATATCGGCGAGCGGCAGGGCTGCCAGCCCCATCATGAAGGTGGTGTAGGAGAGAAAGAGGAACAACCCGCGTGCGTATTGAAGCATGGGTTGATTTGTGGTTGGCAGTCCCTTTTTGCCTTCGAGCCGAAAAAAGAGGAGCGTGATGGGCAGTGCAACCAGACTGCGGAATGTGACGATCTCCAACACGGAGTAATTGCCGCCGATCCATTTGACCGCCACGGCTTGCAACGAACCGATCAGCATTGCCAGTAAAAGAAAGCCGATGCCCTTTAGGTTGGAACTAGTTTTGTTCATGTAATTTGACCTAAATGCCCATCGAACGCAACATGTTTTCAACCCGGACGTCGTCTGCGCAATACTTGACAGTTGTGCGCATAAAAACTTCCATTTAGAATCCCGCCACTGACGGGATGATTTCTTTTGCAAAGGCTTTGAGCGGTGTAATTGAGTAAACGTCTGGCATGTTGAAAATTACATGGGTAAACCCCATCGCAGAGAGTTCCTTGATGCGGCTTATGGTACTGCTTACCGTATCCTTCGCGGAAAGATTCACGGTGCAAAGGGAGGTTTTCTCAATCGAGTCATAATCACGCCCCAGAATCTCGCAATGCCGCTTGAGCGCGTCAATCGCATTTTGCATATTTTCAGCGCCAACCCAATCACCGATATTGCAGGCGTCGGCATACTGGGCAACCATGCGCAGCGTTTTGTTCGGGCCTGTTCCGCCAACCATAATGCGCGGGTGCGGACGTGAAAGCGGGCGTGGATTGTTGGTGATTGCCGGGGCAGAAAAATGCTTGCCAGCAAAAGCTGTCTCGTCGCTATTCCAGAGCGCCTTCGCCAGTTTCAGGCTGTCTTCCAGCCGCTCGAAGCGTTCTGACGTTGACGGATAGGGAATTCCATTCCCTTTTGCCTCATCCTCATACCATGCCGCGCCAACGCCAAAATAAGCGCGACCGCCTGAGAGAATATCAAGGGTATTGACCATCTTCATCAACACAGCAGGATGCCGATAAATAACACCTGTTACCAATACGCCGAGAAGGGGTTTCTCTGTCAACCCTGCAAAATATCCGAGAGTGGTGTAGGCTTCCAACATGGGGTCGGTATACGCTTCCCCAAACAAGCCTTTAATTTGATAGTAATGATCCATCACCCAGAGGCTGTAAAAGCCGGCTTCTTCTGCGGTTGTAATGATCTCCTTCAATGCAGGTCGAATGGCAGCCGTACCGCCGGGAACCTTGAAGGATGGGATTTGCAATCCAATTTTCATGTTAGTCTCCTGTTAAAATTTTTTCTACGCGTGAGCAATCACGGGATGCGGGCGATAGGGTTCTTCCAGACGCTGGATTTCATCCGGAGTGAGTCGGATGGACAGGGCTGCGATAGCGTCCTCCAGGTGATGGGGCTTGGTGGCTCCAATAATCGGGGCGGTGACGGCCGGTTTGGAGAGCATCCAGGCCAGGGCCACCTGCGCCATCGGAACACCGTGCGCATCTGCCACTTCGCTGACGCGCTCCACCGTGGTCAGGTTGTCTTTCTGGGCGTAGCGGCTCTTGGCAAGGGAATCGCTCTGGTAGCGAAGGGTCTCCTCTTGTGAAGTTTTACGCGCCAGCACGCCGCGTGCCAGCGGCGAAAAGGGAATCATGCCGACACCCTGATCCTGGCAGAACGGGATCATTTCCCGTTCCTCTTCGCGGTAGATCAGGTTGTAGTGGTTTTGCATGGAAACGAAGCGCGTCCAGCCGTGCAGGTCGGCGGTGTATTGGGCCTTGGCAAACTGCCAGGCGAACATCGCCGAGGCGCCGATATAGCGGGCTTTGCCAGCGCGCACAATATCGTGCAAGGCTTCCATGGTTTCTTCGATGGGCGTTTCATAATCCCAGCGGTGGATCTGGTACAGATCAACATAATCCGTGCCGAGGCGCTTCAAACTGGCGTCAATCGCGCTGAAAATGTGTTTCCTGGAAAGGCCATAGTCGTTGGGGCCCGGGCCCATCGGCTGACGAACCTTGGTGGCAATCACCACCTCGTCCCGTTTGGCGAAATCTTTTAGCGCCTGGCCGAGGATCTCTTCGCTGCTGCCTTTGGAGTAAACGTCGGCGGTGTCAAAGAAATTGATCCCCAGCTCCAGCGCGTGCTGGATGTACGGGCGGCTGGCCTCTTCATCCAGTTCCCAGGACATGCCCTTACCCGGCTGCCCGTAGCTCATGCAACCGAGGCAGATGCGCGAGACTTTCAGACCGGTTGAACCCAAGCGAGCGTATTCCATCGTTTTCTCCTTCACTACCTAAACATCCAGTTTCCGGTTGCCCAGCCATTTCACCATGTCTGGATTGCGATGGTCAAAGAAAGCGCTGGTTTTCGTGTCCAAAGTGGCAATCGCCGCCAGATCTTCCGCACTTAATTCAAAATCAAGCACGTTGATATTTTCGACCATGCGTTCCCTGCGGGTTGATTTGGCCAGGGCGATAATGCCCCGCTCGACAACCCAGCGCAGGATAACCTGGGCAACGCTTTTGCTGTATTTCGCAGCCAGTGAAACCAGCAGTTCGTTTTGGAAAATGTTGTTCTTGCCCTCGGCAAACGGTGCCCATGCTTCCACCATC
>JBFYRY010000094.1:0-12315 GCA_041302025.1 Chloroflexota bacterium
CGGACGCACGACCGAATCCGTCATCAAGCAATACCAACTTACCGTCCGCCCGATGCACCTGGAATTCGTCGAACCGTCCAAACGCTACGCGGATGTGATTATCCCCGAAGGCGGATTCAACGCCGCCGCGCTCGACATGGTCGTGGCGCGAGTGGAAGCGTTGCTGAAATAATCATCTGTAGGGGCGAGGTTCTCTCGCCCTGATTTGGGCGGGGAAACCCCGCCCCTACAATTCAAACCAAGGAGAAAACAAATGACAAAACAATGGAGCACCCCACCCGCAATGCAGATCGACCCGAAGAAAAAATACAAGGCACGCATGGAGACCGATAAAGGCACCATGGTCATCGAGTTATTCGCCGATAAGACCCCCAAGACCGTGAACAGTTTCGTCTTCCTTTCGCGTGAAGGGTTTTACGAGGGCGTCATCTTCCACCGCGTGATCGCCAATTTCATGGTACAGGGCGGCGACCCCACCGGCACCGGCACCGGCGGACCCGGCTACAAATTCGCCGACGAATTCCACCCCAGCCTGCGGCACGACAAGCAGGGTGTGCTTTCGATGGCAAATGCCGGACCCGGCACCAACGGCTCACAGTTCTTCATCACCCATCTGCCCACGCCGCACCTTGATAACAGGCATAGCGTCTTCGGTCAGGTTGTTGATGGGCTCGATGTGCTTATGTCCATCCCGCCGCGCGACCCGAACAACCGCAACGCTCCTGCAGTGAAGATCACCCGTGTCACCATCGAAGAAAGCGAATAACGAAGGTACGAAGACAAAGAAAAAGAGCGCACCGAGGTCAATGAAGAAAGCCTCTGTGCGCTCTTCACGCGTCAAAGCAAAACCAGTCAGTCCCGCAAAACGAAGTTCTGCAAAGAAAACGGCGGCAAAAACCGAGAAGAAACCGCCTGTTAAACGGAAACAGACCGTCATCGTTGGAGGAGAAGCGGCTCTGCCCCTCCCGATAGAGGCTCCCGTTATCGAGGTCGCTGTCGCCCCAAAGCAAAAATCGCCGGTGATGACCAATATCCTGCGCGCGCTGGCGTTGCTGGTTGTGATCGGAATTACGTTTTACATTATCAGCATCAAGGATCAGGTCGAGGCGTTCGAAGCGTATGGATATCCCGGTATCTTCATGGTGGCATTGTTGGCAAACGCCACCGTCCTGATCCCGGCGCCCGGGGTTGCGATCATTTATGCGATGGGTGCGGTGTTCAATCCGTTTTTGGTGGGGCTCGCGGCAGGGACCGGAGGCGCGGTAGGCGAACTCTCCGGCTATCTGGCGGGCTTCAGCGGGCAGGCGGTCGTCGAGCGGACGGACATGTATGACCGCTTCAAGCCCTGGGTGGATAAATACGGAGGCTGGGCGATCATGGTGCTCTCGGCGATCCCCAATCCGTTCTTCGATGTGGCAGGCATTGCGGCGGGCATCTCCAAGATGAAGATGCGGACGTTTCTGCTTTCGACGTGGGCGGGGCAATTGATCAAGATGACTCTGTTCGCGCTGGCGGGAAAATATTCCATCGAGTGGATTGCAAAATTTCTTGGATAGGAGAGGAACATGGCAGATTTCGAAAAGATCGATTCATATCTCGAAAAGAATCTTGATAAAAGTATTGCCGAACTTTCACGGCTTGTGGCACAACCGAGCGTCGGCGCGCAGAATCTCGGCATGAAGGAATGTGCCGCGCTGGTCGCTGAGATGCTCAAGGCGCGCGGGTTCGATGTGCGCGTGATGGACACGCAAGGCGCGCCGGTGGTGTACGGTGAGCGCAAAGGGAAGTCTGACAAGACATTGCTGATCTACAACCATTACGATGTCCAGCCGCCGGAACCGCTGGAGTTGTGGGAGACGCCGCCTTTTGAACCAAGCCTGCGAAACGGGAAACTCTACGGGCGCGGCGTGAGCGACGATAAGGGGCACATCGTCTCGCGTTTGCACGCCATTGATTCCATTCTCGAGGTTGAAGGCGAACTTCCTTGCACGATCAAGTTCATCATCGAGGGCGAAGAGGAGACGGCATCGGTCAACCTGTATAAATTTGTGGTGGATAACCAGGAACTTCTGAAGTCGGATGCCTGCATGTGGGAATTCGGCGGCGTGGATCACACCGATACGCCGGTGCAATATCTCGGACTACGCGGCATCTGCTATGTGGAATTTTCCGTTGACCTGCTCTCGACGGATGTACATTCGGGGTTGGGCGGATCGATCTTCCCCAACGCGGCATGGCGGCTGGTCTGGGCGTTGAACTCACTCAAGGGTCCGGATGAACGGATACTCATCCCCGGCTTTTACGAAAACATCAAGAAGCCGACCGCGCGCGATGTGGAACTGCTCTCGGCATTGGACGATCCCACGGAAGATTACAAGTCGCGCTATGGGGTGCCCTACTTCACCAAGGGGCTGACCGGCGGCGTGGACCTGAAAGTGGAGGAAATCTTCTCGCCCACCTGCACCATTTGCGGTTTGACCAGCGGCTACCAGGGACCCGGCTCGAAGACTGTCCTTCCGGCGCGCGCCTCCGCCAAGGTGGACTTCCGCCTGATCCCCGACCAGGACCCGGCGGACATTTTGAAGAAACTGC
Source organism: Chloroflexota bacterium (assembly GCA_041302025.1). GTDB lineage: Bacteria > Chloroflexota > Anaerolineae > Anaerolineales > Villigracilaceae > Defluviilinea. Next base: position 2,593 of record JBFYRY010000094.1, read on the forward strand.
GCGCCCATCTCGATGCGCAGGGATTCACGGATGTGCAGATCACCGACCTGGGCGGCGACGCACCCGCCCGCACCGACCCGGATGATCCGTTCATTCAGATGGTGGCAAAACTGGCGGAAGAAGTCTATGAGATGCCGATGAAGCTGATCCCGATGAGCGGCGGATCGGGACCGAATCATCCGTTCGTGCATGTGTTGGGACTGCCCGTTGCCACCGCAGGATTGGGCTACCCAGATACCAAGGCGCACGCGCCGAACGAAAATATCCGCGTGGACTTGTATCTGAAACATGCCCGCCACATGGCACGTGTGATCAAGGAATTTGCCGGGCGATCTACATCACTCTAATTCCGTGATAACATTCCCGTCAACAAGCCGTATAATCTCATGATAGAAATTTCTTGTTCAGCGGAGACAGCACTCCGCATTACCACAGGAGGTAAAAATGTTTGTCGGTGAAAGAATGTCCCGCCCTGTTATTTCGGTCTCGCCGGACGCGCCCATCAGCGACGTGCTGGTCATGTTCAAAAAGGAACATATCCGCCGCGCGCCGGTGATGAAGGATGGCAAGCTGGTCGGCATCGTCTCTGAAGGCAACCTGCTCAACGCATCCCCTTCTTCAGCCACGACGTTGAGCGTATGGGAGATGCACTACCTGATCAGCAAGGTGAAGGTAAAAGATGTGATGACCAAAAAGGTCGTCACGGTGACAAAAGACACACCCATCGAAGAAGCGGCGCGCATCATGGCGGATAAAAAGATCGGCGGACTCCCAGTTGTGGATGGCGACAAGGTGGTCGGCGTGATCACCGAGACCGACCTGTTCAAGGTCTTCCTGGAGTTGATGGGTGCGCGCGACAAGGGCATCCGCGTGACGGCGTCCATCGAGGACAAGCCCGGCGAACTCGCCAAGGTCACGAAAGCCATCGCCGAAGCTGGTGGAAATTTCGTTTCGTTTGGTTTCTTCTCAGGCGATGACGCCAGCACCAAGACTCTGACCTTCAAAGTGGAAGGGATCAAAAAAGACGACCTTAAGAAGGTGCTGGGCGGTGTGGTCAAGAAGTTCTGGGATGTGCGATAGACCATGGACAGTGGAAATAGCCCCTGATAATGCCACAAAGTTTACATAGACAATAAACACAAAACTCGCTGACAAATATGCCAGCGAGTTTTTAATTTCGATTTGCAGGACAACTTGACGCCATCCCACATCGGGGATTGCTTCGCCCACTCGGCATTTGAGCCTCGGGGCTCGCAATGACGGAAGTTTACTTTTATTTCAAGGCTTCTTTAGCGGCGGCGATCACTTCCTCGTAGTCCGGTTCTTCGCCGAGCACCGGCAGGTACTTGACGTAGGTCAGTTTGCCATCGCGCCCGACGATGAAGACCGAGCGACGGAAGTAGCGGCGCTCCTTGATGAGCACGCCATATTTCACGCCAAACTCGGCATCCACCACATCCGAGACCACCTTGACGCGTTCCACACCTGCGGCGCCGCACCAGCGCTTCTGCGCCATGGGGAAATCGGTGCTGACGGTGTAGATGACGATGTCGTCGCTCAGTTTCGCGGCTTCTTCGTTGAAGCGGCGGGTCTCGCGATCACAGACATCGGTATCCAGCGAAGGGACCGCCGACAGGATGACGACTTTGCCTTTGGATTCCTGCAAAGGAGTTACGGTTCCCCAGCCGGGGACTACAGCAGTGAATTCAGGCGCGGCATCGCCAACCTTGACATCGTCGCCGAGAATGGTGACGAATTTATCGCCCAGTTTGAAAAAGTCGTTACGAATAGTTGTCATACTCTCTTCTCCAATTATTTTTATTTACGGACTACTCTTTTCGGTCTTTCATTACCCTTTGGTTTCTGATCAGCTTTCGATCTCCCAAAACCTCCTGGCCTCGCATTGGCATTTGATCTTTCAGTATCCTTCGGTCCAACATTCCTTTTTGGCCTTGCATTGGGTCTCGGTCTTTCAACAGCCTTCGGCTTTTCATTGGCTTTTAGATCATGAATCTCCTGCGGTGTCAAATAGCGCCACTGGCGCGGTTTTAGATTGCCAAGACGCAACGCCCCAATGCGGATACGCAGGATGCGGACAACGGGCAAGCCTAATTGCTGGCAGGTCTCACGGATCTGGCGTTTGCGTCCCTCGCCCATGAGGACACGCACCCATGCCCCTTTTCCCTGCGCCTCCTCAAAGCGGACTTGCACCGGCTGGGTCTTGTATCCGTCTTCGAGGATGACGCCTCTTTTCCACGCTTCGAGTTGATCACGGTCCGGACGCCGCGCCAGCAGGACGCGGTATTCCTTTTCATGCCCAAACTTCGGGTGGGTGAGTTTGTTGGTGAGGTCGCCGTCGTTGGTCATCAGGACGAGGCCTTCGCTCTCGAAGTCGAGCCTGCCAACGGGGTAGAGATGACCGGAGACTTCCACGAGGTCGCGGACGGTCTGGCGGTCGTCGCCGCGTTCGCTTTCGACGGTGGATAGGACGTTGCGCGGTTTGTAGAGGGCGATGTAGATGATGGTTTCGGCGGCGGCGATGGGGCGTCCGTCGAGGGTGATCTTATCGATAACGGGATCAGCCTTCCCCCCGAGTGAGGCGATCTGTCCATTGACGCGCACACGTCCGGCGGAGATGAAGTCCTCACAGGCGCGGCGGGAGCCGTATCCGGCTTGAGCAAGTATTTTTTGGAGTCGTTCTGGCATAGTGTTCTGATTTTACCGCATCAACTGTATAATTCGACTCAATGAACGTCCCGAAGGCTGGTTTCAATTGTTTAACAGAAGCGGGAGCCTTCGGGACGATTTCCCAAACCCAAAGGAGTGCTGACATGTATCGGACCGATATGTATGAAGGTTTGCTGGCAGAGACGGTGACGATGAACGGCGCGAACGGCGATACGATCAACGCGTATTTTGCCCGCCCGTTGGGCAAGGGTCCGTTCCCGGCGATGGTGCTGGCGCATCATATGCCGGGCTGGGACCAGTGGTACCGTGAGACAACGCTCAAGTTCGCGCATCAGGGGTACATCACGATTTCGCCGAATTTATATTTCCGCAGTGGGCACGGCACGCCGGAGGATGTGGCGGCGAAGGTGCGCGCGGATAACGGCATTCCGGATGACCAGGCGGTGGGAGACCTGGCGGCGGCGATGAAGTACGCGCGCGGATTGCCATATTCGAACGGCAAGGTTGGGATCTTTGGAACTTGTTCCGGGGGACGACATGCTTATCTCGCTTCGTGCCGGACGCCGGGGTTTGATGCCGTTATCGATTGCTGGGGTGGGCGCGTGGTGATGACGCCGGATCAGTTGACGAAGAACTTCCCGATTTCGCCTCTCGAGTACACCAAAGACCTGTCGTGTCCCATTCTGGGACTGTTCGGCAACGATGACAGCAGTCCCACGCCGGGACAGGTGGACCAGCACGAAGCGGAGTTGAGGAAGTTTGGCAAGGTGTATGAGTTCCACCGCTATGACGGCGCGGGTCACGGTTTCTTTTATTATCATGCGGCGATGTACCGACAGGCGCAGGCGGTGGACGGCTGGCAGAAGGTGTTTGCGTTTTTGGAGAAGTATCTGGCGTGAACTCTCGAACTCTTGAACCGCGAAGCACGCTAAGAGCGCAAAGAAAATCCTTTTAAAAATCTTTCTCTACCGTACAAATGCCAAAATTGAACCGCAAAGCTCGCGAAGATCGCAAAGAAAAGCTTTAAAAAACCTGGCGTTCCTGGCGCTCTTCGCGGTAAGTGGTTTTGAAAAAGGAGAGATTATGTGCACAATGATCGTGGAAAAGGTGAAGGTGGACGGGAGCGGCAAGGGGTCGGGCGGTTGGTTCCCGCTGGCGCAGGCGAATGTGTCGTACGATCATCCGTTCAACGCGCCGATGGAACATGCGCTGAATATTGACTTCGTGAACGAGTCGCAGGGGCTGGGCGCGCGCGTGGCAGTGGAATTGAGCGAGCAAGCGGCGCGGGAGCTGGTGAGGACGATTTTAGATGTGTTGGGTCAGGCGGAGAGGGGCGGGCATTTGGCTAACCAGCCTTGAGATGGGCATTCCTATTTCTGCGAGGCGTGCTAAAATAAGCAAGGTCACTCATTTGATTTTAACCTATGACCGTGTTTAGGCGATTAGTTGGAACGGTCTGTCCATAAGCCGTTAGTTGGAACTGACCGTCCAAACCCTAGTTAGCCACCACGCCTCCACAAAAGTTGGAAAGGAGAAATAACATGGCACATGTAACATCGCCTACATCAGAAAGAAACTTCCTTGCCAGTATTTTTATTTCTCCCCATGAAGCGCGTCTGCGCGCAGGATGGCGTTTATTATTACAAACCCTTCTGATTGGTGTAATCAATTTTATACTTGGCGGTATTATAGGCATATTGGGCATCCCAGAATTATCGGGAAAGTGGGGATTATTATTCAGGCAGATCCAAGAATTGATCAGATATGCATCTTCTATCTACATTGCCCGCCTTTGGCTGGATCGAAGGTCATTCGAGAGCCTTGGGGTGAAGGTAGGTCGGCAGGCTTGGTTTGACGTTCTGGCAGGCATTGGGATAGTATTCGTTCAAATGGGCTTTGTTTATAGCGTGTTGTCAAGCCTCGGCTGGCTTACCTTCGAGAGTTTTGCGTGGGAGTTCGACCCACCAGGTACAGTGTTAATGAATACATTGTTATTTCTTGGCATCTTCATGCTAGTCGGGTGGAACGAGGAATTACTCTCGCGCGGCTATCACCTGCAGACCATCGCCAGTGGACTTAATCTGTTCTGGGCTGTGATCATTTCCTCGGCATTCTTTGGACTCCTGCATCTTGATAACCCAAATGCGACCTGGGTTAGCACGGCAGGTATTTTCTTTGCGGGAGTGTATCAATCCTATGCATACATCCGCACGAGACAATTGTGGCTTCCCATCGGCTTGCATATCGGATGGAATTTCTTCGAGGGCGTGGTGTTTGGATTCCCGGTTTCAGGATTGGACATCTACGCGCTGTCTCGTATCCAAGTTACTGGTCCCGTCTTGTGGACTGGCGGTGCGTTCGGTCCCGAAGCGGGATTGATCTTATTGCCATCACTGATCGTGGGAAGTGTGCTGATTTACTGGTTTACAAGAAACAGGAAAATAACGTGAACAACTTAGCATTACAAGACAGGAAAGACTCTTGAAGATCAAGAAGGTGGCTAACACCGCGTGCAGCCGACTTGGGGTACGCGCCGCGTTTTCAAGCATTTTTCTGGCTTGGAGCTTTTTCCGTTTCGGCGGCGAATCCACCCTCCCACCCCAAGCGGCTAACGCCAGCCGTTGGGCATCAGGTCATCTACAAGTAAAACTACAAATTCACAAACAGGGAGTAGACAACAATGTCGCAAGGTATCATCATCGCACTCATTACTGCAATTGGTTCTATAGTAGGGGCAGTTATTAGTTCGCTCATATTGAGAACAAAAGAAAAAGAAACCTCTCCATTATGGGGCACAATTATTGGAGGAGCAGTTTTAGGGGCTGTAGCCTTATTATTTGTGCTGTGGGTATTAGGCATGTTCCCTCCCGTTGATAACCCACCCAAGTTGACTCTAGCAGATTATGGTGAATTACTATATCAAGACACTTTTGAAGGCGCCACAGGAGGCTGGTCATTGCCCAAAAATGTTTCGGTCAAAGATGGCAAACTTATCATTGGGGCGGGCGGAACATCTTTCCCTTCTTCAGCAACCACTTATGATAACTTTATAGCAGAAATAACTTTTCAGTACCCCGAATCAAATTCCTCTACGGCTTACTTTAATACGTATTTTCGTGAGACTCTTTGCAACAATAAACTTTGTGGCTATCAGATATCTATCGCATCTGATGGCACTTATGGAGTAACCAGATATATCGACCCAGAGTTTGTAAAAATCTTGCCTGCAACTATCACTTACCAATTAACTCCGAATCAGCCTAACACATTAGACATAGTCGCCAAGGGTTCTATTATTAAGATATATTTAAATAAATCATTCATTGGAGAGTTTACAGATTCGGTATACATCAATGGAAAGTTTCACTTTGACGCTGATTTTGGAATCGTAGAAGTCGATGAATTCAAAATCTATGCACTCCCATAAAACTGCCCAACAAAGCGTGCACTTGACGGGTGGGATTCTGCGCCATTTTCGGGCATTTTCTACACCCAAGCAGAATTCTGCTTTCGAAGTTTTGTCTACACCCGCCCACCCGCAAGTAACGCACACCGTTCGGCGGCTGTCCCGCAAAACAAATGTGAATGAAAACAAAAACACTTGCATCAGCTCTGCTTTTTTCTGTCGCTTTGATTTCTTGTGCGCCTGTGATTGAGTCTGCCCCAAAAGCAATTCCCGTTTTTACAGAAACGCCCACCATTGCGCCCACAAGTACAATTTTCTGGATTACCCCTGTATTCAGTCTTACTGTAGAACCAACCATTACGCCAGATTTTGTAGAGCCGTTTATCCCCCAAAATAATACTGACGACATTTCCAACATTGTCGTTCAGATTTACTCGATTAAGCCAGAGTGCGCCCACTCTGTTTTTATTGAACACCCCGACATAAAAACTAAAGTTGAGTTCACAGAAATAACGGAACCAAGTTTATTGGATGTAAGATGGGTTCAAGCAGTCGCCAACAATCCAGACAAGAATCGTCAAGCCACTATCACTTGTGTTGCTGACTCACCTGAATGGCAGGGTTGCTACGACCATGTATATATGAAAGACCAATCATCCCTCAAAGTTTATGAAATTGGCGTTGATGGTCATTTACCTTGGCGACCAATTTTCAATATTATCTGGATTGGAAATGATGTTTTGGCTTTTACAGAAAACTCAAGTCCAGCAGTAGATACAATTTATGCGATTGATGTAAATAAAAAGGAATATGTTTACTACTCATCATATTATGGGCAGTGCAAATGATAAAATCCTCTTATAGCAAAGAGCCGCCGAACAAAGCGTGCACCCGACGTGTGGGATTCTGCGCGATTTACAAGCATTTTTCTGGCTTCGAGTTTTTTTCTACATCTCAAACATTGTCCACGCCCGCCCGCCAGCGGGTACCGATTACTGCACTTGTCAAGGGCCCCAAAAAAACAATCGATTTTCTGAGTGCCAGGTCGAATCAATTCGAGCCTCGAGAGCAAAAAACTCCCACGGCTCTTTTTTTGTCGCAATTTATTCTTGAACAGGCAACGCTCCGCCATCCTCGCCACTGCCTGTAAATTTGTGATGAGGTTGTGATTTCCTCGATGTTGGATTGTCTTCGGACCTTCCCTTTCCCGCTCAGCCCTGCTTCATATGCCTAATACCCAGTTCCTCCATGCGCGCCAGCACTTCTTCTCGGCGCCACCCGCCGCGGCACATTCTTCTGCACAAAGGCATCTGGGCTGTCTGTGTGGATGAAAAGACCTCCATCCAAGCTCGTCAGTTGGAGCAGTAACCAACCTCTGCCAAGTCAGGACAACCCATGCATGTTGCTACCCGCTACAAGCGGCAAGGTGCCTTGCATACGAAAGCCACTGCAACTTGATCCTGTCAAGATGTTTGCTTGTGCTCGTTTGTACAAAAATTCCATTTATGGTAGAGTTAATATGAAATTTCACACTTGCGAGGGTATTTCCATATGAATTCTGAAAAAATTCCCGATATCATCATTGGAAGACTGCCCATTTATCTGCGCGCTTTACAACGCCTGGCAGATCAGGGCATACAGAACACATCTTCGCAGGAATTGGGGGAGATGATCGGCATTTCTGCGGCGCAGATTCGCAAGGATATTTCACAATTCGGCGAGTTCGGCAAACAGGGTACTGGGTATTCGATCCCGTTTTTAATCGAGCGCCTGCAAACCATCATGAAGATCAATCGCATCTGGGATGTAATCGTGGTGGGTATGGGCGATATCGGACACGCCCTGGCGCGTTATAACGGGTTCGCCAACCGCGGGTTCAAGGTGATAATGTTGTTCGACAACGACCCGGACAAGGTCGGTCAGAAGGTGAACGACCTTGAGATCCTTAGCATGGACTCGATGGTGGAGATGGTCAGACAGAATAAGATCAGGATCGCCATGCTGACCGTCCCGGCTTCTGCGGCGCAGTCCGTTGCGGAGCAACTCGTCAAAGCGGGGATCAAGGCGATCCTAAACTACGCGCCGATCCATTTGAATGTACCGAACGATGTTCGTGTACAGCATATCGATCCCGCCACGCATTTGCAGAGGATGACGTACTATCTGTAGTGGGGTATCTTTGGCCACCTAACAACTTATCTTCAGGTTTTAGGCGTGCGGCTCACTGCTTAGTCTAACTCGGACAGATGCAGTGGCTCCCAGTCCCTTTCCTTTTCACGCCGGATGCAGTTCCAGCGACTCTTCCATGACGCGATAGACGACATCGTGTTCACGGACGGGTTCATTGACCCGTATGGCAACATCGTCGCCCGGCTGGACCCACACCACAGGGTGATGATCCATCTCGATCGAACTGACGCGCTGTTCGAAATCGGTGGTGTGACCCAGAAAATGGACCAGGTCGCCGAGTTTGATCTGTTCATTCAATTTCAATACCGCGACGTTCAGGTGGTTATAGTAATGCACGACCCTTCCGATCTCCACTTCCATGGGGTTATTCCTTTCCCGGTCCCTTCACGATCAGGACCGAACAATCCGAATAGTGGACGAGTTTGCGGGAGACGCTCCCCACCCAGATACTCTTCAAATTGCCGAAGCCGCGCGAACCGGTCACGATCAGGTCGATCTGCTTCGATCTGACATAGTCCATGATCTCGGTCGCCGCATCGCCGCGCAGAAGTTTGCAGGTTGGGGTGATCCCGTACCGCTTGAGCAGACTGCATGTCCGCGCAAGATATGTTTCGCCCAATTTCGTCTCCCTCTCTTTTTTGATATCTTCCTCTTCCTGCGTGGGATAGACAGCATAGACGGTATGCCACGTGCCCAAGCCCGGCTCCATCAGCACCGGTATCTGGGCAGGCGGAAGGATATGCAAGATATGCACCGCAACCTTTTCGGGCAGTGGGAACTTTCCCAGATAACGCGCCGCACTCAGGCTGGAGGGTGAACCGTCGGTGGCAAGCAGTACCTTGCGGAAGCCGCGATATGGCGCGCGCACGATCAGCACCGGGCAGTCGGCATATTCCATCACCTGTTGCGCCACACCGCCAAGCAAAATGCTCATCGTGGAGCGCAAGCCTTTCGCGCCCAACACGATCAGGTCCGGTTTTTCGGATTCGGCATGGTCGAGGATCATCTGCACAGCAGAACCGAGTTTGAAATCCGTCGTTACACGGAAACCTCTATCCGCGAGTTGGGACTTCGACCGTTCAAGGCTTCGCTCGAAATCGGGAATCGAGGAAACCTGTCCGGAACTGAACGCGCGCATGATCACGATATGGCTTTTCGGGGGAATGGGGATATTCTGCAACAACTCAACCGCCGCCTGGGCATGTTGAGAGCCATCATCTGCCAGAAGAATGTTCAGCCGCTTTTTGGGAGTCATCTCAACCTCCTTTCATGAGTGAACACTGTCCTGCACTATTACTGTAGCACAAATCAGTCCCGATTTCAAACCTTTCCAACACGGATGGTGTGCACGCAAAGGATGTCAGGCGGCGAGAGGTAAAAGAGAGCGGGCGGAGACGAGTTTGTGCCAGTTACCGCTCATCCAAGCGGTGCGAGCTTTG
>JBFYRY010000342.1:0-3744 GCA_041302025.1 Chloroflexota bacterium
TTTATCTATCAATACATTGGCACAGGACGGGTCATACTCCTTGCAGTCTCATTCCTGTTCCTGATTTCATTCGGCGCACGGCTGATCGCCGGACCGAACCGCACGAGATTATCCTGGCAGATGCTCGGAGCCATCACAGGGATATGGGTCATTGGGCTGGTCTGGCTTTATCTGGGGGAACCGGTCAATGCAAAGCTCGTTGCAATGGATGTGTATACGCGTTATTCGCTGGCGATCCCGGGCGCGGCGCTCACAGCCTGGGGCTTGGTGTTACAACGGCAAAAGTTCCTGCAGGCCGGAATGAAAGGCTATGGCAGGGATGTCGTCGCGGCGGCAATTGCATTCGGGCTATACGGTGGGGTTGGTCAACTCTTTGTTTCTCCAAGCAATGTTTTCCCATCATCTTTCTTGAATTCATCTGTCTTTCAGGATTGGTTCGGCTTTCCGATCCAATTATTCCGTTCGGTCATGGCTTGTATTGCCGCGATCGGCATCATCAGCTCCCTGCGGGCGTTCGAGGAGGAGACACAACGGCGCATCGAAGCGTTGAACAAAGCCCAATTGTCGGAACGCGAACGGTTGGAGGAATTGCGCGCTGAGTTATTGCATCGCACTGTCCGCGCGCAGGAGCTGGAACGCCAGCGCATTGCGCAAGAACTGCATGATGAACTGGGACAAACCCTCACCGCACTCGGCATGGGCTTGAGTGCCATTTCTAATAACGCGTTGAAGCCCGAGAAGGTGGGATTGCAGGCGCGCCAGTTGCAGAAGGTCGTAAAGGATGGCATCTCCGGTTTGCAGAATCTGGTGAGCGGGCTTCACCCTCCGCAGTTGGATGATTTTGGTCTGCTCCCGACCCTGCGCTGGTACGCGGATGAGGTGAGGCAAAGGTTCGGGCTGGCAGTGACAGTTTCAAGTCGGGGGGATGAAGCGGCTCTGCCCATAGATATCCGCACGGTTTTGTTTCGCGTCGTCCAGGAGAGTCTCACGAATGTCATCCGTCACGCGCAGACAAACAAGGCGGATGTGCTGGTGGTGTTCAACAAAACCGAGGTGCGTATCCGTGTGGAGGATGCCGGATGCGGTTTTGATGTGGCTGATACCCTGCGCCAGACCCGTCACCCCAGTTGGGGATTGCTGGGAATGATCGAACGCGCCACGCTGATCGGTGGGGAATGTCAATTCGTATCGGAGTCGGGTAGGGGGACAATTGTGGAAGTGTTGGCGCCTCTGAAGGAGAGGAATGATGGCGAGAATCCGTCTTCTGCTGGTGGATGATCACGAAGTGGTTCGCAGTGGCTTGAAAATGCTGCTTGAAAATGAGTCCGACTTCAAGATTGTGGGGGAGGCGGACACGGGCGGAGGGGCGCTGGAATTGGTCGAGACACTCAAACCGGACGTGGTGATCATGGATATCACTCTGCCGGATATTTCTGGAATCGAAGCCACACGGCGCATCAAAGAGACGCATCCCGAAGTGGCGGTCGTCGCTTTGACCATTCACGAAGACCAGCAGTATTTTTTCGAGATGCTCCAGGTTGGTGCTTCGGGCTATGTGCCCAAACGCGCCGCGCCGGATGATCTGATCACAGCCATCCGTGCCGCACACCGTGGGGAGATGTACATTTACCCTTCGCTGGCAAAGCTCCTTGTGGGTGATTTCCTTTCACGCAGTGGGGAGGATGGCGCGAAAGAGACGATGACCGGCTTGACCCCGCGCGAGCAGGAGGTCCTGTCGTTGCTGGCTGATGGGAAGACCAACGACGAAATTGCCGACCTGCTGAGCATCAGCGCCCATACGGTGGCGCGTCACCGTGAGAACCTGATGGGCAAACTGGGTCTACACAGCCGCAGTGAACTGGTGAAATATGCCATCCGCAAGGGACTCATCAAACCATAAATCATAAGTAGGGTGAATGCACTAGTATAAAAATGACTTATACCGCCTATTGAAACGGCGGTATTTTTTGAGTATTCTAAGAATAGGTATAAAGGCTCATGGACATCATTAGATTAGAAAGGAGTTTGCCATGCGTAAAGTGCCGTTCGTAGGAGTTTTCTGGGTTTTCGCTCTTGCCCTGCCGTTTACCATCATTGCCCTCGCAGGTGTGGCGTATGTGGACCTCCACTTCAGCCAGATCGTACAGTCCCTTGTGGAATTTGGGCAGAGTGTCACAGCCGGCGGGCGCGGCTTGGTCGCTGAGACCGCGCAACGCATGCCTGAAGTGCTGGGTATGCTCATTGGCTTGATCGTCATGCTGACCATCTACGCCTTTGTGCGCCAGCCTGCCGAGTCATTCAACGAGAACAAAAAATAATCTCAAGGATATGGATGATCATGGGGATGACATCAAGGCGACAATATGGATGAACGGGACGTATCTTCAGCAATGGGATGCGTCCCGCTTCTTTTTTGGGACCTTTGAGCTGTTTCGGACTCCCAAGCCTCTTCTCTATGACGATTTTCGTCAACGACAATGACATTCGGTACTTGTAATCGAATGTGGAAATGACAAGAATGTTTATGGGGGTATCCTGCTTTCCTGCGAATGGACGGTCTTGACCGTACCGAGCAGGCATCGTGTTCAACTGTCATCTGAGGGAGATGACAGGTTTAGTACAACGCACGGAGGCGTTTATGCCCCAGATGACCAATGAACGAGTGCGGGCGCGATTGTCCGCCGAAGAAGACCTTTCCCTATTGCATGAAGTTAGTGTAAAGACCGCCGGCGTTTCGCATTTGGAGATGTGCATCCAGTGCGGGACGTGCGGCGGTTCCTGTCCATCCGCCATGGACATGGAGCATACGCCGCGCATGTTGTTCGCAATGTTACGGGCGGGCATGCGTGATGATGTCCTGCGAAGCAACACGCCGTGGATCTGCGTCTCCTGTTATCACTGCGTGGTGCGGTGTCCGCAGGAGGTGCACATTGCGGATGTGATGTACACGCTGAAAGGAATGGCGATCAAAGCCAAACTTTACAAGGACTCGACTGCCCCGGATTTTTCACAGACCTTTGTGGATATGGTGGAAACCTACGGGCGCAGTTTTGAATTCGGACTGGCTTCCCGCCATTATCTCAAGCACTTCCCGTTACGACTGCCCGGCATGGCACCGATGGGTCTGGGCATGATCACAAAGGGGCGCATGTCAATGACGCCCAAGAAGATCAAACGCATGGATGAATTGAAAGCCATTCTTAACCGTGCCAACACACTGGAGATGACCTCATGAGCAAATATCTCTATTACCCCGGTTGTTCGATGGAGTCCAGCGGCAAGGCATACGGTGAATCCATCAATACCATCCTCGAGCCGCTCGGCATACATTTTGAGGAGATCGAAGATTGGAACTGCTGTGGCGCGACGGAATACCTCGGTATCAACCTGATCCCTGCCTATTCATTGATCGCGCGCAATCTTGCTTTGGCGACGAAGCAGATGAACGGCACAAACACAGTCGTTGCGCCCTGCTCTGCGTGTTATCTCAACCTGGCCAAGGCGGATTACTACATGCAGGAACGTCCCGCGCTGGGTGAGAAGGTCAATGAAGCACTCGAAGCGGGCGGTTTGCAATACACCCCCGGCACGCTCGATGTGCGTCACCTCATTGACATCCTGGTCTATGACGTTGGGCTGGATGCCATTCGCAGTAAGGTGGTCCGCCCGCTAAAGGGACTCAAAGTGGCGCCGTACATGGGTTGCATGTTGCCGCGTCCCGATTACAAACATCGCTGGACCGAT
>JBFYRY010000095.1:0-13824 GCA_041302025.1 Chloroflexota bacterium
GCGCACGCGGTGGCTCAAACCTTTCCGCCCGGGACGAAGGTCTTTGCGATCGGGGAGGATGGCGTCCGTATGGCGTTGGAGGAAAAAGGATTCGAGATCCTATCCGTGGAGAACGCGCCACAGGCACAGGCAGTGGTCATGGGTATCGACCGCAACATCACTTTCCAGAAAGCCGCCGAGGCAACATTGCTTGTCCGCAGAGGCATCCCATTCTATGTGACAAACACGGACAAGACCTTCCCCACCCCGCGCGGGGAGATCCCCGGGGCGGGATCATGGATATCCATCATCACAACTGCGACGGATGTCCAGCCCATTGTTGCAGGAAAACCATTTCCGTTTTTGATGAATCTCTCGCTGGAAAAACTCGGCACTAAAGCGGAAGAGACTCTCGTCGTCGGTGACCGTCTCGAAACCGATATCGCCGCGGGTCAGGCAGTGGGATGTCCCACCGCGCTGGTGTTGAGCGGTGTGTCCACCAAAGCACAGGCAGAAGCATGGACACCAAAAATCGATCTTATTGCCGCTGATCTGGCAACCCTGATTGGATAAATGTGACACAACTTATATACGACCTCACGCAGGAAGAATTAACCAAACTTTTCAAAGAATGGAACGAACCTGTCTACCGTGCGAAGCAGGTCTGGCAGGGACTGTACCAGCATTCGTACAATTCACCTGAGCAATTCACAAACCTGCCCAAGCCCTTGAGGGAGAAACTGGCAAAGTATTTCACCTTCTCTCCATTTACCGTGAAGACATCCCTCGACTCATCCGATGGCTTCACGCGCAAAACGTTGTTCGAATTGCCGGACAAGAATTTGATCGAAGCGGTGCTCATGCGCTACGGTGACCCGGCGGATAATCCGCAGATCACGGCTTCTGCCCCAAACAGCGAGAATTTGCGGGGAGCGAAAAACCGCCGCACACTTTGTATATCGACACAGGCAGGTTGCGCAATGGGCTGTGTCTTTTGCGCCACCGGGCAGATGGGTTTCAAGCGCCACCTTTCGAGCGGCGAGATCGTGGCACAGGTGATGTATTACGCCCGCATATTGAAGGACGTGAACGAATCCGTCACCAATATCGTCTTTATGGGGATGGGCGAGCCTTTTCACAACTACGATAACACCATGGCGGCAATCGACCGCCTCAACGATGCGGATGGCTACAACTTCGGGGCTCGCCGCTTCACCATCTCGACCGTGGGCCTGGTCCCGCAGATTCGACGTTTTGCCGACGAGAAGCGACAGGTCAATCTTGCCATCTCACTCCACGCCGCGGAGGATAATGAACGTCTCGCCATCATGCCGGTCAACAAGCGCCATAAGATCGCGGATATCATCGATGCCTGTAAATATTACGTTGAACAAACCGGACGGCGCGTCACTTTCGAATGGGCGCTGATCAACGGAGTCAATGACACACCTGAGGTTGCGAAGCGGCTTGCGTCACGACTGCGAGGCTTGATGTGTCACGTCAACGCCATCCCCCTCAACCCCACTACTGGTTATTCCGGCACTGCAACAGACCGTCAGCGGGCAATGGCATTCAAAGAAACGCTGGAGCAGGCAGGGATACCGTGTACGATCCGCATGAGACGCGGGATCGATATTCAAGCGGGGTGCGGTCAGCTTGCTGGTCAGTCTGTTTTTTAATTGTTTAGTTTTTTTGCAAGAGAGTGTTTGTGATTTATTGCCTACACGCAAATTACAAAAACAACTCCCATGAAGATTTTTAGTCCAGCCAGCGTTAATCTTACAGAACGCATGAATGACCTTGAACCGTCGTGGCTCGTCTCCGAATGCATCGCTGGAAATCACGCCGCGATCGAAATGCTTGTACGCCAGTATGAGACTGGTGTGTTCAAGTTTGCCCTTTCCATCGTGGGCAACGAGGCAGATGCCAGCGAGATCGCACAGGAGACCTTCATTGCGGCGCTGAAGTCCCTGAAGACGTACCAGGAAAAGAAGACCTTCAAGGCGTGGCTGTACACAATCGCCCTCAACCTCAGCCGCAGTCACCTGCGCAAACGCAAGATCATCGAGCGGCTGAAATCAACCGTCAGCGGCATCTTCCGGGTCGAGACGCAAAAACAGGCAACGCCGGAAGACCGGGTGATTCAAACAGAAAAGGAAACCGCCGTCTGGGATGAACTCAACAAACTGGATGAACGCCATCGAACGGCGATCGTCCTGCGATATTTTCACGAACTGTCCATTTCGGAGATCGCAGAGATCATGTCGCTCAACGAAGGCACCGTTCACTCCCGATTGCATACCGCCCGCGAACGACTGAAAGATGCGTTGCAGTCCTTGCACGGAGAATAAGATGCAGATCACACACGAAGAAGCCCGCAGGCTGATCCAACTCAAGGCAGACAACATCCTACACCCTGCCAACGAGGAAAAACTCGATGCACACATCAAGGCTTGCATGGAATGCCGAAAATATTCCAACGCGGTTAAAGATACCGAGTCCGTTCTACGACAGACCCTGCACCAGCAATGGGATATCCGCCCCCTGCCCCTCTCGATGGACGCCATTTATGCAAAAGCGAATTTCAAAACAGGGTGGAGTCTCTTAGTGACTACGCGCACAGCGCTACTTGGCATTGTCTTTGCCATGTTCGCGTTCATCACCTGGCAATCCCTGTCTGCCGGCAATGCTTCCTATCAAATACCATCCGGCGCGGTACCGCTCATCCCCACGCCGTCCACGCAATACACCGTCACGAACACCCTGCAAAATGACTGCAAGGAAATCCGATACATCATTCAGGATGGCGACACATTGGATGGGATCGCCCGTCAGTTTTTGGTTTCACGGGAATCGATCCTGCTCGCCAACCAGCTGACGGACGAAACGCTCATTCCAAGCCGGGAGTTGATCCTGACCATTTGCGGGTCCACCCCGACGAGCACATTGCATCCGCCTACGCGTACGATCACTCCCGTGTCCGGGACGCTCTCAACCACTCCGGGGTAATCACTTCAGATTAATTGAAGTTTAGACCGTAAACTTGTCAGAACACTCGGAATGATGTATAAGTCACCAATTCCCTACGATTAAAGAGAATTATGAACAACAATAAAACATCCTGGCTTCAAAAACCCGTTCATCCCTCCCTGCCTGCGGTCACCAATGAAATAATCCTGTTCGCCGGCATCATGTTGCTGGCGCTCATCACGCGGTTTTTCGATCTCGAAACGCGCGTAATGAGTCACGACGAAAGCCTGCACACCTATTTCTCGTGGCTGTTGTATCGCGGACAGGGCTATCAACACACGCCGATGATGCATGGGCCGTTCCAGTTCCACATCGTCGCGTTGACTTATTTCCTGTTCGGTGTGTCAGATCTCACGGCGCGTATCCCGGCTGTGCTATTCAGCATCGCCACCGTTTGGATGGTTTGGTATTGGCGAAGGTATCTCGGCACATGGGGAATGATCACCGCGGCTTTGCTGATGGTTATTTCACCGTACATGCTATATTACGGCAGGTACGTCCGCAATGAATCGTTCGTCGGGTTTTCGGGAATCCTTTTGCTTTATGCCGTCCTGCGTTATCTTGAGGTCGGGGAAAAGAAATACATCTACCTGGCAACCGCGGCAACAGTCCTGCACTTTACATCCAAGGAAACCGCCTTTATCTATACGGCACAGGTACTGATCTTCCTGGGCGTCTACTTTCTTGCGCAGGTCACAAAAACGCCCTGGGAGGACAAAGTCTCTGCCTATCGAGTCTTCATCATCCTTCTGGTCATAGGGATCGTGTTGTTCGGGGTTGGCGGGATCGCGTACGTAGTCACACACGGAACCAGTGCGACCATCTCTGTAACAGAGACCGCCGCCCCAGCCAACCCCCTGGATACAACGCCTTCCACCGATACCACTGCCGCAGGCGGTTTATCCCTGTCCAATATCCTGTTTGCGCTGGGAGGGCTTGGCATTGCCATCGCAGGCATCATTTACTTTTACCTCGCCTACATTCGGCACGAAGCACCCAAGAACCGCGCATTCGACCTGCTCATTGTCATCTTCACATTCGTCATTCCTCAACTGACAGCCTTCGCGCTTGAATTCCTCAAAAAGGCAAAATTGTCTGATGTGGTCATCCCCACGGACGCGGCATCGGTAACGGCATTGGATCCGAAGTCCATGCTGGTGATGGGGATCGTTATCTTCTTTTTGTTTGTCCTCTCCATTATCGTGGGATTGCTGTGGAACCGCGATTGGTGGAAGTATGGCGCGTTATTCTGGGGGGTGTTCACCATTCTGTACACAACCGTGTTCACGAATATCTCCGGTTTCTTTACCGGCTTGGTGGGGTCGCTGGGCTACTGGCTGGTGCAACAGGCCGTGGAACGCGGCAGTCAGCCGGAATACTATTATCTGCTGGTCCAGATCCCCCTGTACGAATATCTGCCCGCCATCGGAAGTTTGGCGGCGATCGGCCTGGGCTTGAAGAAACTGCTCGGACAGAATCAAGCCGTCCCTGAGAATGAAGCGGAAGTCCCATCCGCAGAACCAGCCATGTTTGGAGCCTTCTTCGGGTTGATGGCGTGGTGGTCAGTCGCAAGCATAGTCACATTCACGGTCGCGGGCGAACGGATGCCCTGGCTTACGTATCACATGGCATGGCCCATGATCCTGTTGACGGGCTGGGCGGTCGGACAGATCATCGAGTCTGTGACGCCGCTCATTGCGGAGGAGAAACCGGCGCGGACCTGGCTGTCCATCCTTGTGCTGGTCGTGTTGGTGATCGCGGTTTTCAATGTTACCCGGTCGATCTACGGAGCCACTCCCCCGTTTCAGGGGACCGAATTGGGACAACTCGAGGCAACAGGGAAATTCATTTTCCCGTTCATCACCGCCATTGCATCCGGGGTGTTGCTTGTCTTTTTGATGAAGAACGATCTTGTGAGCCTCGGCATGGTGGGGTTATTGATCCTTGCCGTTCTCATGCTGGGGACTAGTATCATCAACGGCGCTTCGATGATGATGCTGTCTGCCACGCCTGAGATCGATCGCGGGTTGATCGTGCAGGGTCAGATCAAACTTTGGGCGGCAGTGCTGGCATTGATCGGAAGCACCACGGGCATTCTGTTACTGTCGAAACTTAAACGCCCCAGCGCTCTCTTTCAATTTGTCGCGTTGACGGTTTTGGGCTTGCTTGCCGTTCAGACGGCGCGCACAGCATTCCGCGCCAACTACATCAACTACAATGACGCGACCGAATACCTTGTCTACGCCCATGGCGCAGGCGGGGTCAAGGAAGTGATGACGCAGGTGGAGGAGATCTCCAAACGCACCACGGGCGGACTGAACGCCGTGATCGGGTATGATGCCAGCGCGCCGGATACCGGAGTGTCGTGGCCCGTTGTCTGGTACCTGCGCGATTACACCGCGCTGAGGTCATTCGACCAGCCCACACGTTCCCTGCGTGAAGCAGTGGCTGTGATCGTCGACCAGAAAAACTTCGACAAGATCGAAGCCGCCCTTGGCGACGGTTTCTACCGTTTCGATTACATCCGCATGTGGTGGCCCAACCAGGATTATTTCAACCTCGACAAGAACCGCGTTCTGAACGCAATAACCAATCCCGCCATACGCGAGGGTATTTTCGACATCTGGTTCGACCGTGACTACACAAAATACGCCGAGTCCATCGGAAGCACGACAATGACCCTGACAACCTGGCAACCCGCCGACCAGATGCGGTTGTACATCCGTAAGGATGTGGCGTCACAGGTCTGGAATTACGGTGTTGGTCCCTCGGTTACGGCGGTCCAACAGGATATCTATGAGGCTGGCACCGTCATCATTCCGGCAGACCAGATCTTCGGTGCCGAGCGTTATCTGCCTTCCGGCTTGAATGCCCCGCGCGCGATCGCCGCAGGGATTGACAACGATTTTTACATCGCCGACTCGAGGAACAACCGCATTGTTCACATCTCGGCAGACGGGACGCTTCTCCACGAATGGGGAACATTTGCCGCGATTGATTATTTCAGCGGTCCCGTTGCCGCTTCGGAAGCCTTGAAACAGGCGCCGATCGGCACGTTCAGCGAGCCCTGGGGTGTGGCTGTCGGACCGGATGGATCGGTCTACGTGACCGATACGTGGAATCACCGTGTGCAGAAATTTACGGGGGATGGAAAACCGGTCAAGATCTGGGGTCAATACGGACAGCCGATCCTGGATATTCCTGAATCGAGCAATTCGTTCTGGGGTCCGCGCGGAATCGCAGTCGATGCGATGGGACATGTACTTGTCGCAGATACGGGCAACAAACGGATCGTCATCTTCGATTCGAATGGGAATTACATCTCCGAATTCGGCACAAGCGGATTTGACCCCGGTCAATTCGACGAACCG
The DNA here is from genome assembly GCA_041302025.1 of Chloroflexota bacterium. GTDB lineage: Bacteria > Chloroflexota > Anaerolineae > Anaerolineales > Villigracilaceae > Defluviilinea. Next base: position 6,381 of record JBFYRY010000095.1, read on the forward strand.
GTGGGCGTTGCCATTGCCCCGGATGGAACAGTCTACGTCACCGATACCTGGAACCAGCGCATACAATCCTTCATCCCCGACCAGACCGGCACATTCTATACTCCCTACCGGCAATGGGACGTCAACGCATGGAACGGCCAGTCACTGGATAACAAACCATTTATCGCTGTCGGCTTGAACAACCACGTCTTCATCACCGACCCGGAGGGTTATCGCGTGATCGAATTCACGTCGAACGGTGAATTTGTCCGCACCTGGGGTGATTTCGGCACCGGCGACACCGAGATCGGTCTTGCGGCAGGAATTACCGTGGATCAATTAGGCTTCGTCTGGGTCACCGATGCAGGCAACAACCGCATCCTCAGGTACAGACTGCCGTAAGGAATCCCAATAACTTGAAATACGCCCTTTGCAACACGGCAAAGGGCGTATTTGATTCATTCTTCTACATGTCCACTGTGATGCAGGTCAGGGTTTGTTCGACGCCGGGGATGGGCTGGATCGAAGAGGCGATGAGACTTCCCAGACTGCCGACATCGGGAGATTCAACAACGGCAACTGCATCGTACGGCCCAAAGGTCATGTCTGCTTCAACCACCGTTTTGGTTTTCCGCAACTCCCGCACCACCGCCTGTACTTCACCGCTCCGTATCTTGATCAGAATATATGCCTTCATGGGTTCTCCTTTTTCGAACTATTCAACCATGTGACGACACCGCCAAGCAGGGCAAGCGCAATGATACCAACCACAGTCATAATGAGTACGGATTTATTTCCAGGCGGCGCCGCAACAGGAACAACCGCAACTGTCATCGTGGCAGTTGACTGCATCGTAACAACAGGAGGAAGGAAAGTTGCTGTCGAAGTCGAAGTCACAGTCGCTTCGGGTGAAGATGTCGGGGTTTCTGTCGGTGTGGACACCGGCTGTAGAACACCCACTCTGACCAGCAATTTCTCGCCGGGATAAATATCATCGCCGGACAAATTATTCAAACGCTTGATCTCATCGATTTTCGTCCCATAGGAAATCGCGATCTGCCAGAGTGTCTGACCATATTTGACTTCGTGGATGACATTCCCATCGGGATTCGGGGTACTGACCACAACAGACTGGATGGGCGCTTCATTCGCAGGGACGGCTGATCCGCCTCCGATCGGCGTTATCGCCGCCGGAGGCGCGCCGGCATTTGTCGGGCGCGCGCAATCGATCACGTAATACACCCTGCCGTTCACAACAGCAACCCCTGCCCCGATCTCCGTCAGGTTCGGTGAAAGCATTGTGTTCAAGTGCGGCGCGTCACCCGTCCATTGATCGACCGCATCCTGCGCAGACATGCCTTCACCGCCGCCGGTAATATTTTCCGAACGGAAGCCGCCAAGCGAGAGGTCACCCGCCAGTGGATAACCCGCCGCCAGCAATCTGTCAGTCACGCCCACGCCGCCGGGACCAGAATGGGTGATATTGCCCGTCGCCGCCATAAAGTCCGCCTGTGCCTGCGCCGTATACATCAGTATCGAGTTGATACTGTACGGCGCCAATCCATTGGCGGCACGCAGGGCGTTCACACCGTTGACTAGGTCATAGGGAGTATCTGCATATCGAGGGGATGAGTATGAATCAGCGCGGGACGGCGACGGTAAGGATAAAGCCGCCAGTACTGTGCAAACCAGAACAACAAGAAGGAATGGGAAGCGACGAAGCATGAGATGATTATACTGGTTTTATCTTTTCAGCAATTTGATCTCATCCGGCGTTAAATCACGCCATGCGCCAGGTTTTAGATCGCCCACCTTGACCAGCCCGATCGCCACACGGACAAGCCGCAGAGTGGGCAGACCCACCGCCGCGGTCATGTGCCGGATCTGACGTTTCTTGCCTTCGCGCAGTTTGATCTCGAGCCAGGCAGTCGGTCCATGCGGAGTGACAGGCTTGGGGCGTGGAGGCAGACCCGGGTCCGGGATGAGGCGGGCTTTTGCAGGCAGAGTCCGGTATTCGTTAAGCAGAATCCCGCGCTCGAGTTGAGTCAACTTGTCCAGCGTCGGATCGCCTTCCACCATCACCCAGTATGTTTTTTCGATATGGTGTTTCGGGTCGGTCAGGCGCTTGATCAGCGCCCCGTCATCGGTGAGCAACAACAAACCCTCGCTGTCTCGATCCAAGCGACCTGCGGCATAAACATCTGGTACATCGATGTATTGCTTGAGCGTCGGATGACCGGTGCCTTCGTCGGTAAATTGGGAAAGTACCCCATAGGGTTTGTTGAAAAGAATATACCTCATATGAACTCTTGGGACTATGACTGGTGCATCTCTAAAACAGGTTTTGATGGTGCATCTCTAAAACAGGTTTTGATGGTGCATCAAACAAACCATGAGTGAGAACAACAACGGGACCCAGTAGAAAATATTTAGGGTTAGGCCAGTCAAACACTGGTTCCGTTGCGTTTCATCTCTTCTTTCGCCACTGGACGTAGAATGAATATGCCATATCCATTCTTTGTTCACGATGAGAAAAAAACATGATCCGCAACCCTATTGTAACGCCTGTGCTGGGCGCTTTGGAGCTCGATTTCAGGCTTCCAGCAGCCTCAGAAGCGGGGATTTACGCACCTGCTGAGCACATCAGGATAAATTATCTGAGTTCATCCACGCTCCTCTGCCTGCCATACGCATCCTCAATTTATTGGGTCCTTTGTTCGAAACGCAAATCCCGGAACGCAACTTGATCCGCAATTGGGGACAAAATCTACCATTTCGAACTCCGTATTTCGTGCCGCCAGTATGTCTACGATAACTTCCATCGTGATGATGATCCTTTGGCTTTTGCGGCTGTTCCCTTTTCGGAAAAAGGACGCTACAAAACCAAGGGACAGAAGTTTGACACTCGATGATAGTGGATCACTGCGCATGTGTGCGCCACATGCATCTCCGTCATCTTCTTCCATACAATGCCCGCTTGGAGCGTTATAACGAATAGGATTATTTAGCGCGCAGCCGCAGCGATTCAGGGATTGAGGGTTATTGAGGTCAGGTATAATGGAATCAGGTTGGGTGAACTGGTTAAGATAAGTATAATAAAAGCCAGCAACAGGAGAAGATATGATAACTGCCTACCATCGCCCCAAAACTTTGGACGAAGCCCTGACCCTTCTGACCCAACCGAATACCCTGCCCCTCGGCGGCGGCACGCTTCTCTCCAAGCCGACAACTGATTCCGTTGAAGCGGTGGATTTACAACTCCTCGGCTTGGACACCGTCAAAAAGCACGGCAACGCTCCTTCGACAGGTTCAGGACAGCGTCTTGAACTCGGCGCAACGCTGACACTGCAAGCCCTGCTTGAATCGGAGCATTGCCCCGAAGCATTGAAATCCGCATTGAAACTTGAAGCACCGCTGAATATCCGCAACTCTGCCACCGTGGCAGGGACAGTGGTCGCGTGCGACGGACGCTCGACGTTTGCGAGTGTTCTACTGGCGTTGGACGCGAAGGTCACCCTCATCAGTGATCAGTCATCAGTGATCAGTATTGGCGAGTTTCTTCCATTGCGCCCGCGTGGATTGATCACACAGATCGCCATTCCCATCAACATCAAACTCGCCTTTGAATCTGTTGCTCGAACACCTTCTGATAAATCCATCGTCTGCGCCGCGCTCGCTCAATGGAACTCAGGTCGTACGCGGCTCGCGCTGGGCGGCTATGGGAAGAGTCCCATGCTGGCGATGGACGGCACCGAAGCGGAAGGTGTGGATGCTTCGTCTTCGGACTTCGTCCTCCGCTCAGCACAAACCGCCGCCAAAAACGCCTTTCACGAAGCAACGGATGAATGGGCGTCTGCTGAATATCGCATGGATGTCGCGTCCACGCTGGCGAAGCGATGTCTGAAGGCAATCAGGTGACAGTCACTTTGCTCCTGTGCTCCGCTTGGGAGTGCTTCGCAAAAGTGACTGTCACCTATGGTATTCACAATGGATAAACTCAAACCATACCAGAAGATCGCCTCTCTATTTCGGATATCCGAGGAAAGCGCCAAATATCTCCTGAACCATGTTCAGAAAAGTTTCAAGGTCGAAAGACCCAACCACAAATTGATCCTGGAATTTGTAGAAGCACAGCAATTTGAAGTTCTGCCCACCCCGTATGAAGTCGCTGAGATGATGAACGAAAGCGGCGCATGGGCGTACCCCCTGGGCAGTCCGCCGCCGGTCGTTGTGGATGATGAGGATGTGTGAGACACGATATGTCATTCTGAGGAGCGTTCGCTGCGACCGAAGAATCTCCGTCAACGTGGTAGAGATCCTTCGCTCTGCTCAGGATGACATAACCTAAAGTTCCAATTCCCCCCAGCGATGATACAGGCGGGAGAGTTCATCGTGGATTTCCTGGAAGCGCTCCACAGATCGAGTGATAATCGCACCGCTCTGCAAATAGAATTCAGGTGTTTCCATTTTCGCGTTCAATTCACGTTGTTCCGCTTCGAGGGCTTCGATCTTTTTCGGTAGCTCCTCCAACTCGCGTTTTTCGTTGTAGCTCAACTTGCGCGGAGCGGACCTGGCGTCAGCGTTGGATTCGGTTTGTTTTGCGGGGACAGGCTTGGGGTCGTTCGAAGCGGGTTTTGAGTCCGCCAGTTGTTTGCGCCAGTCGTCGTATCCGCCGATGTATTCGGTGACGTTCCCATCATCCAAAATGTAGGTGCTGGTGACGATGTTGTTCAGGAAGGCGCGGTCGTGGCTGACGAGCAGGAGAGTCCCTTCGTAGTCGAGCAGAAGGTCTTCGAGCACTTCGAGGGTTTCGAGGTCGAGGTCGTTGGTGGGCTCGTCGAGGATGAGCAGGTTGGCGGGCTGGGTGAAGAGACGCGCCAACAGCAGACGGTTGCGCTCGCCACCCGAAAGCGCGCTGATCGGCGCACGGACACGCTCTCGTGTGAACAGGAAATCTTCGAGATAGCCCATCAGGTTGCGCGCCCGTCCGTTGATCGTGATGGTGTCGCGTCCCTGGCCGACATTATCGAGCACGGACTTGCTCTCGTCGAGCTGTGCGCGCAGTTGATCGAAGTACGCCATCTCAACGTTCACGCCGTGTTCGACCAATCCCGTGGACGGCGGCAGTTCGCCCATGAGAAGTCGCAGCAGCGTGGTCTTGCCCGAACCGTTCGCGCCGACGATGCCGATCTTGTCGCCGCGCTGGATGGTGGTGGTGAAATCTTTGATGATGGTTTTCCCGCCGTACGAAAAGCTGATGCCCTCCGCTTCAATGACCAGCCTGCCGGAGCGGTTCTCGGACCCGATCTGCATACGGACTTTGCCGGAGAGTTCACGGCGTTCACGGCGCTGTTCGCGCAGACGCTTCAAGGCACGGACACGTCCCTCGTTGCGCGTGCGGCGTGCTTCGATGCCCTTGCGGATCCATACTTCTTCCTGCGCCAGCTTCTTATCGAAGATGGCGTTCTGCGCCTGCTCGGCGGAGAGCATTTCCTCCTTGCGTTTGACGAAGGTTGGATAATCGCAGTTCCAATCGAAGAGCTTGCCGCGATCCAGTTCCACGATGCGGGTGGTGAGGCGCTGCAGGAAGACGCGGTCATGCGTCACAAAGACCAGCGTTTTGTTCCAGCGTTTGAGGAAATCCTCCAGCCAGTCAATGGAATTGATATCGAGATGGTTGGTAGGTTCATCGAGTAGTAGAAGATCGGGGTTGCGTACCAGGCCGCGCGCCAGATAAACGCGGCGCTTCATCCCCGCCGAAAGGACTTCGAAGCGGGCATCGGCGTCCAGTTCCATCTGCGAGATGATCTTATCCACCTGATGCTGCCGTTGCCAGAGATGCTCGTTATCGAGCGTGCCGGTCACCGCTTCCAAACCGCCTTCGACGATCTCAGCGACACGTCCGCTTAAGCCCAGCAGCACTTCCTGAGGCGCCGTTGCGCCCGAGCAATCCCACCCATTCTCCGCTTTCGATCTGTAGATTGACTTCTTCCAACAGGCGCGGTCCACCGAAGCCGATGGTTACGTCCTGGAGACTGATGAGTGCCATAGGGCGCAATTGTAGCCGATATTTTTTACCACAAAGGCTTGCATTGGGCTTGTCGAAACGACACGAAATACACAAAGGGAGGAACAAAAGAAGTCAAAAGAAATAGAGGATGGAAGATGTCGTTGCGAGCCCAACACCTGCACCTGGCGCACACTTGCCCCGGGCGCAAGTGCCGGGGATTGCAGGTGTTGGGCGAAGCAATCTCCAATTAAACGGCTGATGCTCCTCGACAAGCTAACTCTGTTTAACAGGAGATTGCTTCGGGCGGACAACCGCCGCCATCGCAACGACATGGTAGTAACTCGCAACAACCATTGGGACACTCCCCCAAGAGACGGAGAATAAGTCACCCCGTATGGCGGATGTAGATGGAAGATGGTTGAAGTACCCTCTATCTACTGTGAAGGAACTCGTCATTAACCAAACCCTGCCTTCGCAAAATCTATACTATTTGGAGATTGGAGAATCATGAAGAAAATTACTACTTTACTTGTTCTATTGATATTGACCGTGTACACGGCTGCCTGCGCGCCATCAACCTCATCAATCACAGGAACGCCCTCGGGTACTGGAACCGCCATGACCACAGAGACGCCCTCGAGCATGGAAACGGCCACCGTTGGACCTGCCGCTTTCACTGAAAATGTGGACGATCTGATCGCCATGGTTAACGATTTCGTTACCAGCGGTGATATCACCGGTCAGGCTGAAAATGGTTTGCTGGCGAAACTGGAGACCATCAATCAGAAGTTGATGAATGGTCAACTCAACCCGGCTGCCAATGAAATGGGCGCCTTTGTGAATGAAGTGCAGGCGCAAGCCGGGAAGAAGATCAGTGAAACGGCTTCGACGGCTTTGATCGCAAAAGCACAGGAAGTGGTGGCTGCACTCGTGGCAGTCATCCCCGTGACCGGCGGCAAGTCGACCGAGGCTGCTTCCACAGCCCTGCCGTCCGATCCCATGCCGGAAAATTTGTCCAAGCCCACCCCGATGGGAACCCAGGTTGACCACCAGACCCAATGGGATGCGCTCGCTGCTCAAGTTGTGCAATCCGTCGGCTTTACCACGTTCAACTACGACCTGTATCAACTCCCGGCCGATAGCTCCTGGGATGACACCCTGGCGTACTACACAACCGAAGCTGCCACGGCGGGCTGGGGCACCGCCCCCAGATCGACAGATGAGATGACAGGCGGACACTATGCCGTATGGAGTGTGACCGGCTCTGATGGAACAACGAATTACTTTGTCGTTGCCCAGGCGGAAGCCAACGACAACACACTCACTCTCAACATAATCGGCAGTAAATAGCGTTTTGTGACGACACCTGCCTCAAGGCAAGTATGCCTTGAGGCAGTTTTATATGGAAAGAGTACCAACAGGCGCGGTCCTCCGAAGCCGATGGATACGTCCTGC
>JBFYRY010000343.1:0-3730 GCA_041302025.1 Chloroflexota bacterium
CGAGCCGATTGAGTCTGTTAACCGACCGCTTGCTTGACGCCCTGGACGCGACACAGATCCATGAAATTCTGGCAACTCACCTGCCTGACCTGAACATCAGAACTGCAATGCTTGCCATGCTGGAAGCGGATGAGGATGACCCGGTGGCATGGAGCAGTATCCACAATGTTCTCTCTTTGGATCAGCCCTCGATTCGATTTAGCAGTCGAGAGTTCCCTCCACGAGAATTTCTGGAAGAACACCATCCGTTCCAGTTGACATTGATCCCTCTTGTTGCTCATGGCAGCCAGCTTGGGTACATGGTGTTTGGAATAGAACAACTCAACCTGTATGGTGTGATCGTTCAACAATTGGGAGGGGCATTCAATACTGCCCGTCTGTATCGTCAGGCTGTGGAGGGTCGTCAGGCGGCAGAGGAAGCAAATCGGATGAAGAGCCGCTTCCTTTCCACTATCAGCCACGAATTGCGAACGCCTTTGAACCTGATCGTCGGCTTGAGCGGCGTGCTGTTGCAGGAAAATGAAGAGGGCGAGTCGCCACTTGCAGAGCCTGTGCAAAAGGACGTGGAGCGCATTCAGGCATATGCCCAGCATCTCGGCGGGTTAATCGGCGACGTGCTCGACCTTGCCACGAGCGACGCGGGACAACTGCGCCTGAACATGGATTTCGTGGATATGGGTCATGCCTTGCGCATGGTTGCTGAAAGCGGCGGACAACTGGCAACCGATAAAGGCTTGAACTGGCAGGCACATTTACCTGAAAGCGGTCCGTGGGTGTGGGGCGATGTGACTCGGTTGCGTCAGGTGGCGTTGAACCTGGTTAACAACGCGGTCAAGTTCACAGATGAAGGGACGGTCAGTTTCAACGTGGAGATTGCAGGCGCGACTGTGATGGTAAAAGTTCATGACACTGGACTGGGAATCCCTCCGCAGGAACAGGGGATAATCTTCAGTGAGTTTAGCCGTTCGGAGCGGAGCATTCAATTGGGCTACAAAGGTTTGGGGCTTGGCCTGGCAATCTGCAAACGGCTGGTGGAATTGCACGGCGGGACGATCGGGGTCGATTCGACTGGGCAGGCGGGCGAGGGCTCGACTTTTTACTTTACCCTTCCCACTGTGGAACCGCCCAGGGAGGTTGTCGAGAATCCACGCCTGATGAGAGCGACAGATGAGACGGAACATGGCATGTCCTTAAAGGAACAAGCCGTCACCATCCTTGTAGTGGACAATGAACCAAACACACTTGACCTGCACACGCGCATCGTGCAATCGCATTCGCCGTCCAATCGTGTTCTCAAGGCGCAGACCGGCAGTAAGGCGTTGGAAATCATGATGCAGGAGACCGTCGACTTGGTGCTGTTGGATTTGCAAATGCCCGAGATGGACGGCTTTGAAGTCCTGGAAAAGATGCGCGCCCAGGAACGCCTGCAGAGGATCCCCGTCATCGTAGTGACAGGTCAGGCGCTGACCGAGGCGGAGATGGCACGTCTGAGCCGCGGGGTGGCGTCGGTACTTGAAAAAGGTCTGTTCAACGTGGAGGAAACGGTGGCGCACATCCGCTCGGCGCTGGAGGGCAGGCGTCGGCTGAGCGGCGAAGCGCAGAGGCTTGTCCGCAAGGCGATGGCGTACATCCACGAGAATTATTCCCAGCCAATTGCGCGGCGGGACATCGCCGGGCATGTCAACATCGCCGAGGATTACCTGACCTTTTGCTTCCGCCAGGAACTCGGCGCCACACCCATCAAATATCTCCAACGCTATCGCATCAACCGCGCAAAGGAGTTGCTCAAAGCGGGGCAGACCTCCATCACCGAGATCGCACGCTCGGTCGGGTTCACCGACAGCGGCTATTTCAGCCGCATTTTCCATCGCGAAGCGGGCATGTCGCCTGAAGCGTACAGGCGGGAACCCAAATAAAGCCTCCTCCACGGAGGCGTTTTTTACCTGTAACCTGCACCTATGAAATCTCCATGTGAATCTCGCTTTTCTCCATGCCCCCATCTTGCCTTTCAACTATGATAGGTTGACGCAAGTTGAAAAGATAATTCGGATACTCAAGGAATAATTCCAAAGGAGAAAACGATGAAAAGTAAACAGACAGTATTTTCCTTCCTGCTGGTTCTCAGCATACTCGTCAATGCGCTGGGAGTTGTCACCCCCGCATTGGCGGCGGCGCTCCCGCTCGTGGACGATTTCGAAGCGGGTCTTCCCGTCGGGACGGACCCGAACGGCGTAGCCGTGGGCTTCGTCACCTTCAACGACCCGAACAGCACGGTCGCCATTTCGACGTCTGCGGCTCCTCCCGCCCCCGTGCCTGGCGCCGCCGACCCGAACAACGTCATCAAAATGGACGTGAGCGTGGTCTCGTATGCGGGCTTTGTCCACAACTTCGAGAACGCCTCGCTCAACGCCTGGGTCCCGCAAGACTGGAGCGCCTACGAAGGCATTTCCTTCTGGCTCTACGGCAACAACAGCGGCACCACCATGTTCGTGGACGTGCTCGATAACCGCAACCCAGATTCCACCAGGGACGACGCAGAACGCTGGTCTATCGACATCCTCGATGATTTCAGTGGGTGGAAAGAGGTCAAGATCCCCTTCGTCAGCATGCACCGCAAAGAGATCGGCAACGGCGCACCCAACGATGGCTTTGGTCTGACCGAGATCTACGGTTGGGCTTTGGGTACGATCACCACATCCGCACCGCAAACCTATTACGTGGACAATGTCCAGGTCTATGGCGTGGCGCCCATCAAGCCCCTGACCGTCGGTTTCAACGCCATCGACTACAAATTCACCGAAGGAGACCCTGCAGTCCTGACCGCCAGGCTCAGCAAACCCGTCAGCGAGACGGTAACGGTTCAATACGCCACCAGTTTTGGTTCCGCTACCCCGGAGCGTGACTTTACCCCCGTCAGCGGCACCCTGACCTTCCCGCCCAACACCACCTTGCAATCTTTCACCATCACCACCTTCGATGACCAGAAGTATCAGGGCGAACGCGGCGTGCTGGTTTCCCTGTCCAATCCCACGGGCGGCGCGGCGCTTGGCTTGCCTCCCATCGCCCGCTTGAATATCCTCGATAACGAAGCCTACGATGCTTCCCTGCTCGATAACTTCGAGTCTTATCCGTATTTGTGGAACATCGACAAGAAAGCGACTCTCACCAATTTTGAGATTGCATCCGACAATGCGCTGGCTCTGCCTGGGCAGGGCGCTTATGAACAAGTCCTGCAAACTGTTCAGAAGAATGGCAAGGGGACCTATAACTTCAGCCGCACCTTCCCGATGGGGCAGGACTGGAGCGCTTCGGGTGGCGTGAGCTTCTGGTATTACGGACGCAACACAGGCAAGGATGTCCTCGTCAACCTCGATAACAATCCGCCCATCGCCAGCGATCCCTCCACATGGAAACTGGTTTGGTCCGATGAATTCAACAGCAAGACCGTCACCGCACCCAATGCGAATGTTTGGGGACAGGAAATCGGCGACGGCACCGTGAACGGCATCCCCGGCTGGGGCAACAGCGAATTGGAATACTACACCGGCGGCACGAGCAACGTCGCCACCGATGGGCAGGGCAATCTGCAGATCACAGCCAAAAAAGCCGACGGCTCGCTGATGTGCTACTACGGACCCTGTGAGTACACCTCTGCCCGCCTGCTCACCAAGAATCGCTTCGAGGTGGCATACGGTCGTGTGGAAGCCCGAGTCAAGGTCCCGGCTGGAGC
>JBFYRY010000096.1:0-14205 GCA_041302025.1 Chloroflexota bacterium
TTGAAAGTCTACTTGCAATTAGTGTTAGGTTGTTGTACAATACGCAAATGAAACAATACTTTCATAAAAAATGAAAATGAAAGAAAATCTATCTTTCCTGATTATGAGGAGGAGACCACGATGTTGAATAAAGATATCAAAGCGATTTTTCTTGATGTGGGGAACACACTCAGAGTTGTTGTCCCGGACAAACCTTTTATGGAGGCGGCAAAACGACAACTGGCCGAACTGGTTGGCACTCAAATGTCCCCGGATGTTTTTTTTGAGCTTCTCGAGGAACGATATAAAGTCTTGCGGAAACGCGCAAAAGAAGAGTTGGTGGAAGCATCGGAAAGGGAGATGTGGACCCAGTGGATGCTGCCGGATTTTCCGCCTGAAAAGATCGGACCGCTATCTGGGAAATTGACCCGTTTATGGCGGGATAGCGATGGACGTCGGCTCCCGCGCCCCGATGTGAAGGATACTGTTCTTGAATTGAGTCGGCGCGGTTATCTCCTGGGGATTATTGCGAACACCATTACCGAAACGGAGATCCCCGACTATTTGGAAGAATATGGCCTCACCGATTATTTCAAGACGGTCGTGCTTTCCTCCAAGGTTGGGATCCGCAAGCCCAATCCGGAGATCTACCTGGAAGCGGCGCGTCGGATCGGGGTCGAACCGGAAAAATGTGTCTACGTGGGCGACAATCCCGTCCGCGATGTGGAAGGCACCCGCGACGCCGGATACGGGATGATGATCCTGATCCTGGAGCCGGAAACGCTGAAAAAGGAGCCGCCAACCGGCGAGGCCAAACCTGATCACACCATACGCGAGATCAAGGATTTGCTGGAAATTTTCCCGCCGCGTTGATGGATCAATAATCCAATTCAGGTGGATGATATGACACACAACATCGAAGCGATTTTTTTGGATCTGGGCAATACCTTACGGATCCTGGTCAAAGATCAAGCCCACATGGCACGCGCACGGCAGAGGATCGTTGAATTGGTTGGGACAAATGAAGACCCTGTAACATTCGTCGCCAAATTGGAGGAGCGTTACAAGGTCTATCGCAAATGGGCATTTGAGAATTTACGCGAAGCCCCCGAATCCGAAATGTGGACGCGCTGGCTTGCACCCGATTTCCCCGCTGAAAAGATCGCCCCCTTGGGGGCGGAGTTAACCTACCAGTATCGGCAATCAATGGGGCGGCGGGTGGTGGTGGATGGCGGCAGGGAGGTGGTTGAGGAACTCCAGAGGCGCGGCTATGCCCTCGGCATTATCAGCAACCTGATCGGCACACGCGAGATACCGGAATGGCTGGAAGCGGAAGACTATGGTCGCTACTTCAAAGCCGTGGTGCTTTCGTCGGTGTTTGGCAGGCGCAAGCCCGACCCCTCTATCTATTTTGAAGCAGCCAAGCGCGCCGGGGTCGACCCGTCGAAATGCGCCTATGTGGGTGACAATCTCAAGCGTGATGTGACCGGCACACGCGCTGCCGGGTTCGGTCAGATCGTGATCATGATCTCACCCGAAGAACTGGCGGAAGCGGAGATCACTGACGAGAACCGGCCGGATGTCATCATCCACCAATTCCGTCAACTGCTCGATATTTTCCCGGGAATTCCTCTCTCCCCGAATGGGGAGAAGGGGCAGGGGTGAGGGTGGTGCTTATGGCTTAATTGTCGATAATGAGAATAAGCCGCTCGGCCGAATTGTTGATGGAGACTCGGTCATCTTCTGTTGTCGCCGCGGCGAGCGCGAGGTCGAGTTGACCGAAGCTTTCACCCAGTCCGATTTTCCCCATTTTCAGCGTCCTGATTTCAAGAACCTGAATTTCGTAATTCTCACCCTTTATCACGAAAAATTCGCCGGTCTGCCAGTTGCCTTTGCGCCGTCGAAGATCAAACAGACCCTCGCCGAAACTGTCAGCCGCGCCGGCCTGCGTCAGTTACACACTGCCGAGTCGGAAAAATTCGCCCATGTCACCTTCTTCTTCAACGGCGGCAACAACCAGTCGTTCGACGGGGAGGATGACGTTCGCATCCCCTCGCCCAAGGGTATTCTCTTTGAAAAGATACCCGAACTCAGTCTGCCACAAGTCACCGAGCAGGTGCTGATGGGTATTGAAAAGAAATATGACTTCATCGTGACCAACTTCGCCAACGGCGATGTGATCGGGCACACATCGAACAATGATGCAAAAGTTAGATGTGCATCCATTGTGGATGCACATCTTGGACGGGTAGTGAATGCTGCGCTCGCGGATGATTATGTGGTCCTTGTCACCGCCGATCATGGAAACCTGGAAGTGATGACAAATGCGGATGGGACTCCACACGTGGCACACACGACCAATCCTGTGCCGTTCATCCTCCTGGACCCCCGCCTCAAATCGCCCCTTGAACTGCGCAATGGAAAACTGGCAGATGTGGCGCCGACAGTTTTGTCCGCTCTTGGTCTTGCACAACCTGAATCCATGACCGGTGAGACTCTTGCTCCAACTCATCAATGGGGTGGCAGGCGGCGTGTTCTTTTGATTATCCTTGATGGTTGGGGAATAGGTGGGGTGGATGATTCCAATCCCATCACCATTGCCCAGACACCTGTTTGGGATGAGTTGACGTGCCGATACCCACATTCTCAGTTGCATGCTTCGGGTGAAGCGGTTGGGTTGCAGGCAGGGAAAACGGGCAACTCGGAAGCCGGTCATATCAACATTGGTTCCGGTCGTGTCATTTTGCAGGATGATGTCCGCCTCGACGCGGCGATGAAGGATGGATCGTTTTTTACCAACGAAATCTTCCTGTCCACGATCGACGATGTCAAACGGCGCGGCGCCAGCCTGCACCTGCTGGGGCTACTGACCGAGAAAAGTTCACACGGTTCAATTGATTATCCGCTGGCCGTTCTGAAGATGGCGAAGGAACGCGGGTTGGAAAATGTCTATATCCACGTGATCTTCGACGGGCGCAGTACCGAACCGGGCAGTGCGCCGGCCCTGCTCGAAAAACTCGAAGCGCAAGTGAGCGAGATCGGAATCGGAAAGGTTGTTACCGGGGTGGGACGCGGCATCGCTCTCGACCGGGATGGCAACTATGGCAAGATCAAGCGTGCCTTTGATGCACTTGTGAATGGTGCGGGAAAACCCTGTCCGATGGAGTCCGATGTCTCCTGACGTTGGATGGCAAAAATCTGGAGATTTTTGACTCCGGAAATAAAGAGAGTTTTTATGAACTTCGACTTTCTGCATGAACTCATCACCCCAGCCCACACCAAAATCGTAATGCTTGTCATGGATGGACTGGGCGGCCTGCCCCTCGAACCGGGCGGAAAGACCGAACTCGAAGCCGCCCGGACCCCCAACCTGGACGCGCTGGCTGCGTTGTCAGCTATGGGCCTTTCCGTGCCGCTTGGACCGGGCATCACGGTCGAGAGCGGACCGGGCCATCTGGCTTTGTTCGGATATGACCCGCTTGAGTACCGGATCGGACGCGGTGTGTTGGAAGCGGTTGGCATTGGTTTCGACCTGGAACCCAACGACATTGCGATACGTGGCAACTACTGCACAGTGGATGATGCTGGGGTGGTAACCGACCGGCGCGCCGGTCGTATCCCGAACGAGATTAGCAAGGAACTCTCGAAGTTGCTGACCACCCGCATCGAAGATGTCGATCTCTTTGTCGAGACCGTCCGGGAGCATCGCCTGGCGATCATACTGCGCGGGCCGGGGTTGAGCCCCAATGTCGGCGGCACGGATCCGTTGAAGAATGGTTATCCCCCCCAATCGATCCGTGCTTTGGATCCAGAAGCCGGGAAAACTGCGCGAGTGTTGAGCCTGTTCGTTGAGCGATCCCGTCAGATATTGGAAACTTACAAGCCAAAGCCACCCGCCAATATGCTGCTCATGCGAGGCATCGATCAATATCCACATTTCACGGCTTTTCCGGAACTATATGGTTTGCGCGCTGCCGCTGTCGCGGTCTATCCTACTTATCGCGGCATCGCCAAACTCGTGGGCATGCAGGTGCTGCCTGTGGAAGGCGGCACGACAGCGGATGAATTCACGACCCTCGAAAAGCACTGGAATGATTTTGATTTTTTCTACCTGCATGTCAAAGAAACAGACCTGGCTGGCGAGGACGGTGACTTTCCCCGCAAAGTGAACATCATCGAAAGCGTGGACAACCTGATGCCGCGTCTGATGGCGCTCCAGCCGGATGTAGTTATCGTCTGTGGGGATCATTCCACTCCGGCCGCGCTCAAGGGACATTCCTGGCACCCGGTGCCGGTCTTGATCTACAGCAAATATGTCCGCGCCGACGGCGTTGCCGAATTTGGGGAACACGCATGTGCACGTGGCAGCCTGGGCATTCTGCCCGCGAAACATATCATACCGATTGCCCTTGCCAATGCCGGGCGCATTATGAAATGGAGTGCTTGATGTCTTCGACCCCGATCTTGTCTGAGCCCCGCTTATTCTCGGAGTCCCTGTTCGATAAAATGAAGTTGGTTTCCTCCGGCATCCAGGAACTCGAACTCTATGAATTTCGCTATGGGCTGGCCGATCTGCTCCCCAAAAACGGCTGGGACACCATCCAATTGGAGAGCCGTGAGCAGATCGAAGCCCGCGTTAATAGCCGCGCTTATTATGACAGCATCCAGATCAAGCCGCGTGTAGGCGACCGTATCGTCCTGGATGTGGAAATCGTCCGCCTGACACAGATGTTGTTCGTGGGCCTGGTCACGGGCGAGTACCCGCCGGAGTGGGTGAGTACACACTTTTACTTCGATATCCGTGGCTTCTGCTTCCTGCATCGCACAACCTATTTCACCGAAAGGGTCCTGGCACATTTGGGCGGTCAGCCCTACCGGCGTTTCGAGCAAAAACAGAAGCAGCTTGAGCATTTACAGGATATTGGTTACAAGGTTTTCCGGGAGGCGAACGAAGAGGTGGACCAACTCTTCATTCAGAGCGTGACAAAACTCATCGCCTCACACGGGACCCCGATCCTGCTCGCCATTGCCGGAGCGACCGCCGCCGGGAAGACGGAGATTGTCGAGCGCCTGGGCGCAGCATTTCAACAGGCAGGTCAGAAGACTACCTCCATTGAATTGGACAACTTCTTCACCGATCGTGATGAACGGGAGGCCCGGGGCGTCGACTCACAGGGCAAGGAAGCGATGCACCTTGACTTGTTAATGCAGGCGCTGGAAGATATTACCCACGGAAGACCGATCAGCACTCCGGTTTATAACTTCATTGACGGCAGTTCCAGTCACGACCTGAATGGCAGGCTGAAACCCGGCCGTACCCCGATTGAGGTCAAACCTGCCGATATCATCTTCATCGAAGGTAATTTTCCCTTCCTGATCGAGGAGATCCTCCACCTGATCGGTATCAAGGTCGTTTACCTGACCGACGACCACGTCCGAATGAAGCGGAAGTGGAAACGCGATATGGACTATCGCAAGAAATACGATCTATCCTATTTTCGAAACCGATATTTCAAAGATCAATTCATTATGGCGCAATTCGCATACATCCCTCAATTGGAAGTGTGCGATATGTGTGTGGACACCACCGGAGCGGCTCTCTGGACCACACCTGAAATTGCGGAAATTCTCGATCAGGGCTGAAAGAGACTCTTATGATTGGGACAAGCAGACTGCGTTCTCCGTTGGCATTTTCCGAGACCCTGTTTGAACAAATGAGCCCGTTAAATGCTGCGATCAAGAAAATGGCATTGTATGAATTCCATTACGCTCTTGAGAACCTGTATCCTGATTCTGGGTGGGATTCGGTTGAACTGGATAGTGAAGAAGAAATAGAAAGAATGATTAGCCAGCGGGATTTTTATGAGGCCATCCAGACGAAACCCCGCTTGAAAGACCGCATTGTCCTGGATGAAAGTATCGCGCGCTTGACGCGCATGCTCTTTGTAGGTCTTGTGCGCGGGGAATACAGCCAGGGATGGATCAATAAGCTATTCTATTTTGATGTGCGTGGATTCTACTTTCTGCCCCGCACAGTCTACTTCACTGAAACGGCGCTGGCCCATTTCGGCGGAAAACCATTCCGCTGTTTTGAGCCGCGGCAAAAACGATTTGAAAATATTCAGGATATCGGTTATCTGGATTTCCAGGAAGCCAATCTAGAGATCGACCGGGCCTTGATCGAGAGTATCCAAAAACTGATCCAGGTCCGTGGAACTCCAATCCTCATTACTCTGGCCGGGCCAACCGCGGCAGGCAAGACCGAGATCGTCGAACGCTTGCTCGACACCTTTGAAAAGATGGGAAAGAAAACCACCACCATTGAGATGGATAATTTCCTGCTCGACCGGGATTTTCGCGATAACAAACCCATGGGAAAGGAGACGACCCATTTCGAACTCTTCAAACAATGCCTGCTGGAGATCCTGAATGGAAAAAGGATAACCATCCCGCGTTACGACTCTCTCTCAGCCAGTTCCAGCCATGACCTGGAAGGGAACCTGAGACCGGGTTGTCTTCCGCTCGAGATCGAACCTGCTGACATTATTTTTCTGGAGGGCAATTTCCCTTTCCAGATGGAGGAGATCGCTGGCTTGATCGGACTCAAAATCGTTTATTTGACGGATGACCCTGTCCGCTTGAAGCGCAAATGGAAACGCGATATCGATTACCGCAAGAATTATGATCCAGCCCACTTTCGTAACCGGTTCTTCAAAACCCAGTTCCAACGAGCCGAGGACGTGTACCGGCCCCAGATCGAAAAGTGCGACCTGGTTGTTGATACCACCGCTGCAACACTATGGGCAACGTCGGAGATAACGGATATTTTGGGTTCGGATTGAGAAGAGAATGAGTGCGCTAAACCTGATCGTTCGAAATATTGATGCGATCCTTTTTGATATGAATGGTACGCTGCGGATGCGGGAGCCGCACGAACCGACCCAATCTAAGGCAACCCAGCGGATACTTGAATTGCTGGGGGAAAATGATATTCCGGAATCTTATTGGGGCGAATTGACCCATCGCAGAGAAAAATACAACCAGTGGGCGCAAGAGAGACTCACGCAATTAGCAGAAGATGAAATTTGGACGCGCTGGATCCTGCCTGAATATCCACCTGAACAGATCGGGCCGGTTGCAGCAGAGTTGACGCTTGCGTGGAGTGAACGCAAGGGGCATACAGTTCCAAAGCCGGGCGCTGAGCCAATGCTCGTCGAATTGAAACGGCGCGGATACCGCCTGGGTGTCATTAGCAATACCATGTCTTCATTGGATATTCCGCGAGACATCGGTCTCTTTGGATGGAAAGATTATTTCGATGTTGTGATCCTGTCTTCTGCGATTAGGCATCGTAAGCCAGCACCTGAACCGTTCCTGGAAGCAGCACGTATCTTGAAAGTGGAACCGGCGCGTTGTGCCTATCTTGGTAACCGAATATCAAAAGATATTGTTGGCTGCAAACGAGCTGGGTTTGGTCTTGGGGTCGTTCTTGAGTCAACCGACGGGCCGCGTGCAGATGAACAGGCTCAAGTTGTCTCTCCTGAAGCGGTTATCCATTCATTGAGTCAACTACTTGAAATCTTCCCGATGCGAGGATCAGCCCAATGGTGATACCTCCGGCTTTTAGATCCAGGCCGTTCGCGCTCTACTGGATTGGCCATCTGGTCTCAGTTGCAGGTTCACAGATGCAATTATGGGCATTGTACTGGCATCTACGCACCTTGTCAGATCAACCCTTGGTTATCAGCGGAGTGGGGTTGGTGCGCTTCCTGCCGATCCTGCTCCTATCCCTGATTGCCGGGGTGGCTGCAGACCGCTTCAACCGCAGAAAAATGGCGATCATTACCCAGATCGCGCTTGGTGGTGTTGCTCTGGTTTTGGGATTGAGCACCTGGCGTAACGCTGTGTCGTTGTGGATATTGTTCGGCTTGGTAGCCGTTCAAGCGGTGGCTGTGGCATTCGATGTCCCTGCCCGGCAGGCGCTCATACCATCTCTGGTGCCACGTGAAAACCTGGCAAATGCTTACAGCATGAACTCGATCGCTTCCAAGGTGGGTGGGATTGTCGGTCCAGGGATTTCTGGGATCGTGATCGCCTATCTGGGTCTGCAATGGGCGTATTGGATCAATTCCATTTCCTTTCTGGCCGTCATCGCAGCGTTGATTGCGATGGGGGATATTCCAACTGCAATTGTAAAGAAACCTTTTAGAGTGACGGGAACATTCCGCGATATCCAGGAAGGTATCGTGTTTATCAAGAATTCCCCAATCATTCTTTCAGTCATGATCCTGGATTTCTTTGGTACTTTCTTTTCCTCGGCAAATACATTATTGCCTTTTGTTGCAAAGGATATTCTGCATGTTGGTCCGATCCAGTATGGGTGGTTGTCTGCTTCGCAATCCATCGGTACGATGCTGATGGGGTTATACCTTTCCCAGAAAACAAGACTACGTCGTCAAGGAATGTTACTTTCAGTTTCGGTGGTGGGGTTTGGCCTTGCAACTGTCCTTTTTGGGGTTTCCACATTCTTTTGGTTGACTATGCTGGCGCTAATCCTCGTGGGTGCTTTTGACGGATTGAGTTCCATCATTCGCAACACGGTGCGGCAGTTATTAACACCCGATTTAATGCGTGGCCGTATGATGAGCATTACTCAGATATTCTTCAAGGGAGGTCCCCAACTCGGCGAGGTGGAATCCGGTCTGGTGGCTCAGATCCTGGGCGTGCCGTTTGCGATCATTTCAGGCGGAGTTGGTTGCGTTCTGGCTGCGTGGATTGTAGTGAGAAAATTCCCTCAGCTCTGGAAATACACCGGAGATGAAGCCATAAATGGCGAACATGTTGCTGTTCGACACGCTTTATGATGACAAATGACATGTTGTTATGAAAGAACACTTGCAATCTTGTCGATATTGTTGTATTATATCCAAATGAAAGTAAAATTTCAAAATTAAGGGATTATGAAAGTTTTTCTCTTCTCCATTAATCTACGGAAAAGGTAGTACGATGACCCAGGAAATTCAGAACCCCGCCGGATTTAGTCAATTAATAAGTGAGTCTTTTCCCAAGCTTACAAAAAGTGAGAGGCGCATTGCCAATTATCTGAACCAGAATCAAGATGATGCGGCTTTCCTCTCCGCGGCTGAAATAGCGGAACGACTACAGCTTAGTGAAGCAACCATGGTCCGATTTGCGCGCACCCTCGGTTATGAAAGCTATCCTGCCATGCGGGCGGTTCTGCAAGAGAATTTTCGTCATCGTCTTACTCATTCCGCCCGGCTTCGCAGCCGTCTGGATGATCTGCGCGTCGATGGCGATATTTTTGAGCGGGTTGTGGCTTCGGAGATCGATTATCTTACGGAAGCTCTTCAAACCCTTGACCGGAATGCCTTTAGCGCGGCTGTTGAGTTGCTCCGCACCCATCAACGCATTTTTGTTTTTGGATTGGGTCCTTCCACATCATTGGTGGATTTGCTTGAGATCCGTTTGACCCGCTCTGCCCGGCATGTGATTACGCTTAATTCTTCCGGGCGGGAAATGCTCGAACCGATGCTGCTCATGAATGACAGCGACCTTCTCATCGCCATCGGTTTCTTTGATGTTAACCCCAGCTTGCAGATTGTACTGAATTATGCCAACCAGCAGAAAACACCCATCATCCTGCTGACCGACACACTTGGATCAATAGTAGGTCAAAAGGCGGATGTCATTCTGGCTGCCCGGCGCGGACCCGTTTCTGCTTTTCACTCTCTGACCATCCCGATGACCATACTCAATGCACTGCTTCTGGCTCTTAGTTCGGTGGATCAGGAAAAAGTGATGGAAAACCTGGATAAGCTCGATCAATTACGAGAGCGTCTCAATAAATACAGTGGCTTATCAATATAAAAACCAAAAAAATCCATAGTTCACCCCTTTAACGGTGCCTGATAAAGAGAATTATTGGTGGTTAAGAACTACTTCATTCATATCCTCTATCAGGAGAAGTGTATGACAAGTTCCGCAATACCTCTACAGCCCTTCTCTCAACGGATGGTAGCTACTTCCAGGAGGTTCTTCCGTTGGTTGACCAGGCCGCATGTCGTGCTGGCATTGATTATGCTGGTGGTGATGTTCTATATGGTCATCATCCCCCTGTATAAACTGGTGGAGACCACCGTGACCTGGCAGCCGTCGGATCTCAGCCGTGTGCCGGAAGCTGAGGTGGGCGGGTTGACCGCTTTTCATTGGGTCAGGATGCTGACCGGTGTATTCGGCACCATATACACCTACACCCCTTTGCAACACTCGATGACCATTGCCATAGGCACAGTTGTGCTTGCACTGTTGATCGGTGGATCACTGGCCTGGTTGGTGGTCCGCACCGACATGCCTGGCAGAAAACTGGTCAATCAACTGGCAGTGTTACCTTACATCATGCCGTCCTGGACCCTTGCCCAGGCTTGGTTGGTGCTTTTCAAGAACAGGACATCGGGCGGCGCGCCGGGATTGGTTGAATACATTGTAGGACAGAGTCCACCCGACTGGTTGTCATATGGGCCTGTGCCTATCATCATCTGTTGTGCATTGCATTACTACACTTTCTTCTTCTTGTTTGTTTCTGCGGCGTTGATGTCGATCGATTCCAACCTGGAAGAAGCAGGGGAGTTGATGGGTGCCGACCGTTGGCGCATCCTGCGCAAGATCACTCTGCCATTGGTTCTCCCGGCTTTGCTTTCCGGTTTCATTATGACCTTTTCCAAGGTGATGGGTACCTTTGGCGGACCGAATATCCTGGGCTCGCCGGTCAGGTACTATGTAGTCGCCACCATGTTGCGTGGCAGTCTGGCGGCTGGAGATAAGGCGGATGCCTTTGTGTTGGGGATCGTCTTGATCCTGTTTGCCATGGTCACCATTTCACTCAACCAGAGACTGGTGGGCACGCGCAAGAGTTATGAGACGATCGGGGGGCGCGGCTTTGTCGCCACACCGAGCAAGTTGAGAAATTTGAAGAAGATCATCTTGACGGTCGTGATCATCTTTCAACTGTTGGTGCTTGTCGTGCCGCTAGGCTTGCTGACCTATGACACATTTCTGCTGCGGACGGGAGATTACAGCTTTAGTAATCTTACCTTGCAGAACTGGGTCGGACAACCTAATCCACTGTATAACGACGGCGAGCCGGGAGTCCTGCTTAACCCAAGAGTCTACAAAACCGCCTGGAATTCCATCAAACTTGCCCTTTACACAGCCTTTTTCACTGCCCTGCTGGGAATCCTGCTCGGGTATTCCATTGTCAAGGGACGCGGTACCCGGCTTGCCAGGCTGGTTGATCAGTTGGCTTATATCCCGTATGTTATTCCGGGCATTGCTTTCGGCGCTGTATACATCGCCATGTTTGCCAGGAAGATGGGACCACTTCCTTCCTTATACGGTACCTTTGCCCTGCTGGTAATTGTCTCGGTTGCCAAACATATACCCTACTCTTCCCGTTCGGGAGTTTCGGCCATGATGCAGGTGGGGCACGAACTGGAGGAGGCAGCCCAAGTGGCAGGGGCCAACGTCTGGCAGCGTTTCAGGCACATCATCTTCCCGCTGACCATCAGTGGTTTCGTTTCTGGCTTTTTGCTGACGTTCATCACCACCATGCGCGAGTTGTCCCTGATCATCCTGCTGGTCACGCGTGAAACCCAGTTGCTGGCCAGCCTGACCATGCGGTATGTGGAAGCCGGAAGGGATCAAATGGCGAACATTGTCATCCTGATCCTGGTCCTGATCACCGTCACAGGCAACGCCATCATCGGCCGCTTCTCGGGTGGCAGTCTTAAAAAAGGTCTTGGGATGTAAAGAGAGGACATCATGGAAACAACAATCAGAATTAATAATTTAACGAAAAAATTTGGCGAAGTACTTGCACTTGATCATGTCAACCTGGTCATCGAGCCGGGAACCTTCGTGACATTGCTGGGTCCGTCCGGGTGCGGCAAAACCACCCTGCTGCGCTGCGTGGCAGGTTTGGAAGACCCGGACGGCGGCGAGATCTATATTGGAGACAAGCTGATCTTTTCATACGACAAGGGTATTTCACTGCCCGCAAGCCAGCGCGAACTGGGGCTTGTCTTCCAGAGTTATGCCTTGTGGCCCCACATGAAGGTGGATAAGAATATCACCTTCGCTCTGGAGATCCAAAAGATGCCCAAGGATGAGATGGATAAGAGGGTCAAAGAAGTGCTTAAGGAAGTACAGATGGAAGGCTATGAGGACCGCTATCCACGTGAGATGAGCGGCGGACAACAGCAACGTATTGCCCTGGCACGTATGCTGGCTTATCGCCCCAAGGTCTTTCTGATGGATGAACCGCTTTCCAACCTGGACGCGCGCCTCCGTATGGACATGCGTGCAGAAATCAAGCGTCTGCACCATATTTCCGGTGCCACAACCATTTACGTGACCCATGATCAGGTGGAAGCACTGACCATGTCCACCAATATTGCCATCATGAAGGAAGGGGTAGTGCAGCAGTTCGATACCCCCGATAAGGTCTACCATTTTCCAAACAATCTCTTCGTGGCAGATTTCATCGGCAACCCAAAGGTCAACCTATTGGAGGGCGAGATCAGTGGAAAAAACACCGTTAATCTTGGTACATTCAAGATCGCGGTGGACACTTATGGTGCTACAGGCAAGGTGGTGGTTGGCATCCGGCCAGAGGATATCGCCATCCTTGAGCACCCCGAACCGGGTGCCGTGGAGTTCAGCGCTTATTCCATTCTACCCTCCGGGGCTGACTCGACGATTGTTGCGCGCTTGGGTGATACTGAGTTAACCATCAGGGTAATGGGCATCAGCAAGATCAACATGGATGAAAAGATCTGGCTGAAGTTCGATCCAAAGACCTTGAATCTATATAACAAAGAGAGTGGAAAACTGATCGTAGCATAGTCTCTGTGAGGTAGGTTACCTCTTTTAATGTTTAGCCGGATGATTTGCTTATGAAGAACGGATTTGAAAGGAGGCGGATGTAATAAAACATGATTTGATGCTCGCGTTTTATTCTGAATCTCAGAATTCGAACCTATTGAAGGAGAAAAGAAATGAAAACGTTCGTGAAATTGATGACACTGTTCGTATTGGTCAGCCTGCTTGCTGCTTGCGGTGGCAAAGCCACTGAAGCCCCTGCCGCTAATGAACTCACACCCAACGAGCAATGGGCGAAGGATAATGGTCTTGGTCCCTACCAACCTGAAACCGACGATTGGACGGCGATCGAAGCGGCGGCCAAGCAGGAAGGGAAAATATCGATCTATGCCAACTCAGGTGGAATTGAGGATTTGAAGGAACCATGGGAAGCCATGTATCCGGATATTGAATGGGATGGCGCAGACACTGATGGCATTGACACCAAAATGGCAGCGGAGCAGGAAAGCGGGAATGTCGTTGGGGATGTCTGGTTCAACAGCGACGGTCATATCTTGTATGGGAGGTTCGTTCCCAACCAGTGGCTGTGGTGGTTTGTTCCCCGCGATGTGGTCATTCCAGAACTGACCGCTGACCGTCCGTTCGCCGTTGCCCGCCACTCGACCGATGTAATCGGGTACAACAACAAGTTCTATCCGGATGGCTGTCCGCTCACCAATATCTGGCAGCTTACCGAACCGCAATACAAAGGCAAATTCTTCATGGAAGATCCGATGTCCGACGTCAGCACGATGGCTAAGATAGCCACCTTTGTTCAAAATGCTGACGAGATGGCAAGCCCGAAAATGCCGGCTATCTGTGGCTCAAGAAAGTAACCTACAACGATGTTGTTGTTCTCGACGACGGTGATATGGTGGATGCAGCCTTTGCCGGGCTTGAACTGCCCGAAGGCGAAGAACCCGGGTTTGGCTGGACCGGTTATTCAACTTACGAGGCCACCCTGGAAGGCGAATTGAACATGTCGCCTTGTTTCGGCATGGAACCGGTCATGGGTATCTTTAAGACCAGCTTCCTGGCCATCGCCAACAATGCCCCACATCCCAATGCGGCCAAATTGTTCATCCGCTTTGCTCTCTCAGAAGCAGGTTTTGAACCCTGGAACGAGATCGGCTCTTATCCTGCGGCTGAAGGTCTTCCTGTCTTCGAAGACAACCTGCCGCTTGATGAACTCCTGCCCCAGGTTTGGGAGATGGATCCCATCTTCGACTGGGAAAATGTCAGCAAAGTGCGCGATTTCTGGGCGGCCAGCCTGCTTGTCGCTCCGTAGTC
>JBFYRY010000097.1:0-12209 GCA_041302025.1 Chloroflexota bacterium
CAGGTGAAGTGTTTCATTTCCCTGTGCATCGAAGACCAGCAGGCTTTCAATGTTCAACCCGCCGGCGACAGGCATTGTCAGGGATGACACTTGTCCGGTATCTCCTGCGCGCAGGGCTTCGCCAAGTCCGCGAGTGTACGCGGCGACCCGCGCGGCTTCGAGATGCTTGGTCTCCTGCCGGGACAGCGTATCTGAGACAACGCGTCCCGCTTCGAGCAGTTGGTTCGAGAGACGTTCCCCCAACGATCTTGAGACCAGGCGCGTAACCACATACGCGCCCGTCACAGCGACGATGAGCGTCAACAGCAAATACGGCAGAATGACCTTGAAACGAATGCTCACAAAAGATCCTTCACCCCGGAATACGAGGTGTTTCCAATTATATGAAAGATGCAGGAAATATAATACAAAAGCCCATAGACTGAAAGACAATTACAATTTATCTGTCTTTTCTGTAAATTTTAAGCCCAAAAACAGGTTTTGGAGAAACAAAAAACATCACCTGATAGTGGGACTTTAGTGGGCGCTAATTGCAAAGCACTCGAACCCCTGACTCGAAGTGAAAGAAAAAGCCCCGCAGTTCGCGGGACTTTAGTGGGCGCTGAGGGACTCGAACCCCCGACCCCTTCCGTGTAAAGGAAGTGCTCTAACCAACTGAGCTAAGCGCCCGTGCTTTGCATTATAAGTTGAAGGTTGCAGGTTGGCAAGTTGGCGATTACACTTACCCAAGAGCCTTTGGACTTGCAAATATTCAAACGGAGGATTTATGCGCATCATGCGTTACGCAACCCAGGACGGTAAAAAGCCAAAGTACGGATGGCTGTTGGATGACAAGGTCGGCGAGATCAGCGGGAATCTTTTCGGACGCTATCGCCGCAACGAAGTACAAACGCCTCTTTCGGATGTGAAACTGCTCCCGCCATGTGAGCCGAGCAAAATCGTATGCGTTGGACGCAACTACGTGGAGCACGCCAAGGAAATGGGCAATGACGTGCCGAAGGTGCCGCTCATCTTCATGAAGCCGCCTTCATCGATCATCGCAAACGGTGAGACGATCATCCTTCCGCCGCAGTCAGCCCAGGTGGAGCATGAAGCGGAACTGGTCGTCGTCATCGGCAAACGCGGACGGAACATCACAACCGAGAACGCAAAGAAACACATCCTCGGCTATACCATCGGCAACGATGTGACCGCGCGCGACCTGCAAAAAACGGACGGTCAATGGACGCGCGCCAAAGGCTTCGACACGTTCTGTTCGTTCGGTCCGTGGATCGACACGGACTTCGATCCCTCCGACGCGGTGATCACCTGCCGCGTCAACGGGCAGATGCGCCAGATGGCTTCCACGCGCGACATGGTTTTCAATGTGGGCGTGTTGATAGCCTACATCTCGTCCATCATGACGCTCGAGCCCGGTGACCTGATCTTCACCGGCACACCCTCGGGCGTGGGTGAACTGAAGAACGGCGACAAGGTGGAAGTTGAAATCGAAGGTCTGGGCAGGCTGAGCAACCCAGTGAGCAGTTGAGAGGGCTTTCCATGCGAATCACAAAAAACCTACGGACCGACCAGGACCTCATCCTGCGTTTTTTAGATGCCTTTGGTGGATGCGCGGCGATACTTAGCCAAAGTAAACTGGCGCGTCCCGGATTCTTCATCTTTGCGCACAGTTTCATCCATGAATTTATCGAGGAGGGTTTCTTCAAAAAGGAGGAACTGCTCCTCAGGGCGCTGGAGGATGGGGGCTTCCCGGGCGATGAAGGACCGGTCGGTGCGATGCACATGGAGCAGAAAAAATGCCGTGAAGCCGCCGAATCGCTGATCAATGCCGCAAAGGCATGGCAGGCTGGGGATGGGGAGGCGCGCGTCGAAGTGGGCTGGTCGGCAAGCGAATACACATCCACGCTCCGCCAGCACATGGACAGGCTCAAGAACCTGATCTTCCCATTGCTCGATCAGAACCTGACCCCCGAGGATGAACACAAGATCGCAGAGGGGTTCAATAATATCGTCTTCGAAGGGACGATGAAGAACGACCAGGATAAATACATCAAACTGATCGAGACTCTGGAAGATGAATTGAGCGAGTGGCGATAATCAACGGTATCGAAACGTCCCGCAGGCTGGTCGAATTGCAAGCCTGCGGGACGTTTTCATTTTGTGTGATTATATGTGAGTCCACTGCAAAAACCAACTCAGCCACAGAGTCCACAGAGAAAACAAGAGAGAAAAACTCAAAAAACCTGTTGTCTCCCCCGGCACTCCCCGGCACTTGCGTCCGGGGCAAGTGTGTGGCGAAACCACCTTTTTTCAGTAGAGTCACATGTGCAAATAAACCGCCAGCAGGATGGTGAAATCCGCCGCCATGTGACCAAGCACAGACGCAAGCAGACCGCGATCTTCACGCGTGACCTGCCGCCAAAACCAACCCGCCAGCGCCAGCATTGACAGCCCAAAAAGAATCGAGCCGGTCTGCACCTTTCCGATCAGGACCAGGACATGGAAACCCGAATATACAAAATCGGAAACGTGCGGCATCTTCGTATCACTGCCCAAATATCCGCGCCAGAAATATTCCTCTACGAACGGGTTGACCAGCGTGAAATAGGCGATGAACGGGAGCCACGTGGAGGAGGTCAGACCGAGTGCCTGCACCTGCGCAGATAGATCATCTGCAAATCCAAATATGCCCCACAGATAATATAAACCAACGCCACTGCTCCCGCAAAGCAGGACGCTCGACAGGATCCACTTTGTTTTTGTGCTTTTCAACAGGACAGCAATGGGGATATTTGGTCTGGCAATCGAAAGCGACAGAAGGATCGCGGCGTGGAATCCGGCCAGCGCGCCCCATGCGCTATGAAATAGGAATATCCCAACTCCCACTGCGAGATATGCCAATGCTGGCGCGATCCTTTTCATGAGACCTGTGTGACGATGGTATTCCTTGCGCCCGCTTCCTTCAGGGACTTTGAAACTGATTCCGCCATATTGGGCTGGACCAGCGCGATCATGTTTCCTCCCCTCCCGCCGCCGGACATCTTCGCGCCCAACGCACCGGCATTCCGCGCCGCTTCGACGAACCTGTCGAGTTCGGGGGAGGAGACGGTCAATCTCTGCAAGAGCGCATGATTTCGATTCGTCAATTCGCCCAGTTCATTCCACTTTCCACTTTCTATCTTCTCATGCGCTGTTTCTGCAATCTCCCCAATTTCATCGAAGACCCTTTCCCACATAAGTTTGTCCGCCTCCCACAATCTTCTCACATCACCCACCGATTCCTTTGTCGGGGCGGAGATGCCGGTGTCGCCGATGACGATGGTGAAAGGTTGCGCAGGCGTGAATATCTTGATCGGATATCCCTTGATGAAATACACCGGTTTGGCATAGGTGATGACCGTGTTGTCGATGCCGGAGGGCATGCCGTGATGCAGTTTCTCGATCTCGTACGTAAACGAATTAATTTCTTTATCGGTCATTGGGTGAGAGAGGAAAGAAGAAAGGGCGCGGGTCAGGGCGACGGTCACTGCCGCGCCAGAACCGAGACCGGAGGCGACGGGAATCGTCGAAGTGATTTTGATGTTGAGCGGGGGGAACGGTGAAACGTGCGAGAGGAATAAAAAGTTATGAATAACGGAAGCAAGCGGATGGTCGGAGGGAAGCATGTTCAGTTCGGCGTGCAGGTCCACATCCGGGGCGTCGATCCAGATGCCTGCGCGGCCTGAGGCGCAGACATCCACATCCGCATGGACTTGTGTGACCGGCACCGCCAGCGCGGGGCGTCCATAGACCACGGCGTGTTCGCCGAAGAGGATGATCTTGCCGGGCGCGGATGCAGTGGTCATAGGTACAGCGGAATTAATTCCGCTTTACGAAAAGTAGAAGACAGCCAGCACAGCCAGTCCCCATAACAGGACTATCAATTGCAGTGGACGGTCCTTGAGAGCCACTTCATCGGGGGCGCCTGCCGCGTGACCGCTTTGGATCAATTGCAGGTAACGGAAGATGCCATAGACCATGAACGGAATGGTGAGCATCATGGTGTGGTTTTCGGGCAGGTTGGGCGCGGAGAACGTGTAGAGCGAATACGCCACGATGGTCGTGCCGGAGACGATGGTGATGAACTGGTCGAGAAGCGGAAGGGTGTACCCATCGAGTACCTTACGGTGCGAACCCGCGCCCTTTTCGAGCAGGGTAATCTCGGCGCGGCGTTTGCCGAACCCGATGAACAATGCGAAGAGTGTGGTGACCACATACAGCCACGGCGAGAAACGTTCCACTACGATCAGCGAGGCGCCCGCTCCCACGCGCAGGACAAAGCCCGCGGCGATGATGAGCACATCCAGGATCGGCACGTGTTTCAGCCAGCGTGAATACAGCAGGTTGATGACGAGATAGATCGTGAGGATGCCTGCAAAGACCGGCGAGTAGAAATACCCAAGCGGGATGACAATCAGCGTTAATAGGATCGCCGCCACCCACGCCGCAGGGATGGGCAGTACGCCTGAAGCGATCGGGCGGAATTTCTTTTCGGGGTGCTGGCGGTCCGATTCGACATCTGCAATATCGTTGAAGAGGTAGACAGTGCTCGAGATCAGGCAGAACAGAAAGAAGCCCGCGAGTGTGCGCAGGAATGGTGCAGGCAGGAATAATTGTTTATCGAACACAAGCGCAAAGAAAACGAAGGCGTTCTTCGTCCATTGTTTCGGGCGCATGGCTTTGATCAGGGCTGTAAGCATGGGGTTATTTTACCTTTTTTGTCACCCCATCGGGGGCTTGGTGGGACATTTTCAACCTCAGCCGGATAGTCCGATGGTCACGATTCCATTGCGATGGACAAGCTACCTGTTATCCCCATCCCCCCGGATCTTTCCCCTCTCCAGCCGGTCATACAACTTGGCAATGTTGTATTCCGCGATCTCATCGAGCGTTAAGTCCAATTCGGTCGCAACCTGCGCAAGATACCACAACACATCCCCGAGTTCAGCCTTGAGCGCGGACCTGGTCTCTTCGTTGATGTGCCCGTCCTTGTCGCGGAACACTTTCTTGATCTTGCCTGCTACTTCCCCTGCTTCGTTTACTAAACCTAATGTGGGATAAATAACAGGATGCCCGATGGCGGGATAGCCTGCGGTCTTGCGTGATTTGGTTTGGTAGTCGTTGAAATCCATAGGTCAATGCACTTCCTTTGAGAACCAGATGGTTTTGTATTCTACTGTAAATCCGACAGATTCTGCTGTCTTTTGCATGGCGATGTTATCACCACTCGTGCCCAGGTGAGCAGATACCATGCCGCGTTCCTTGAGCAATTGCATGCCTTTGAGAAGGAGCGCGCGAGCCAGTCCCATGCGCTGGTAGTTCGGATGCGCGGCAACCGGGTCCGTGAGGCCGACTTTTGCCTGGTCGTTGACCGAGCAAGTACAATACGCGGCGACGGTTCCATCGGGTGCGATGACGAGCAAATCCAGTGACGGGTCATATTCGCTCGTGTTCATGATGGCGAGACGATTTTCGGTCGTCATGTACTCCGTGCCGAAAGCGGCGCGATGCGTGGACGCGACCGCTTCGGCTTCCTCCACCCCTTTGATCGGGCGGATGACGAATCCCTGCGGCAGTTCGGGTTCGGGGATCGGCTCGGAAAGGGGACACGTCATGTGAACGGATATATCTTCGGTTTGGTGGAAACCGTGCTGTTTCAAGAAGGTAATTCTTTCAGCGTAATCTTCCCTGCAACTTGCATCCAGAGTGGATGTTTCCCCGTTTGCAAGTTTCTTTCTGATGCAGGACTCACCCCACTTGACGATCTCTACTCCAAGGGCTTCTTCGTAATTGCTATCCAGTTCCCAGCGCAAATTGTTGAACTCGTCCACGTATGCCCAGCCGACGGGCTGACCATCGTCAAACCACAGCCGAGTATTTGCACGGATTTCTTCCGATGCAAGATTTTCTTCGATGTTCACTTTGACGGGATAAGCGTTGAGATGCGTTGGCGGACGAACTTTGATCAGCAGGTCAAGGATGATCTGAAAGTCTTTTTCGTCTTTGTAAATTCGGTTTGAGATGTGACTCATACAGCGGGATAGCCTGCTACCTTATGTGATTTGGTTTGATGTCGTTGAAGTTCGTGTTTTGTCCGATCAAGATAAAATAAACTTTTGATAATTGTCAGGTGTGATTGTTTCAAACTTTGCGTCGGGATAACCGCCAGCCCAATTCTTTGGCGCAACGAAAGATTTCCCTGTTGACCATTTTGCTTCATACCCGAACAAGTTTCCATCGTGTTCTTCCACCAGGTCAATTTCCTGCTGGTCGTACGTGCGCCAGAAATACATATTGGCATAGATCGAATTGTAGGTTCTGTGTTTCAATCTTTCGATGAAAATAAAGTTTTCCCATAGTTGACCAATATCGTTGCGTTTGTCCACTCCATTGAATTGGGCGATCAAGGCGTTGCGAATACCATTGTCCATAAAATAATATTTTGCCTTGTTGGTCACTTCATTTCGCAGGTTACGGCTAAACCCGCCTAATCGAACGATGACAAATGACTTTTCAAGCAAATCAAGATAACGCTGGACGGTTTTATAATCCACGCCAATTTGCGTCCCAATTTCTGTGAGCGAAACTTCGGAACCAACCTGGAACGCCAGTAGTTTCAAAAGATCCAACAGAGTCTTTGAATTCTTAACGCGGTCAAAAGCGAGAATATCTTTGACAAGGTACGAGTTCGCAATTTCGGCGATGACTTCAATCTTTTCTTTCTGCGTTAAAGCGGATACAACTTCAGGATACGCGCCAAAAACAAGATAATCTTCCAGATGTTCTTTTAGTTCAAAGCGATTGTGAATGGATAACAATTCCGATTGCGCCAGCGGATATAGGGTCAGCGTTCGTTTTCGCCCTGTAAGCGGTTCACCGACCTGACCCGCCAACTCAAATGAAGAAGATCCCGTTACCACCACTCGGATGTTCGGCGCCTGATCGACAATGATCTTCAACCCCATTCCGATGTTTGGGATATTTTGGGCTTCGTCAATTGCCAGCAGGTCGTACCCTTCCACATAAGACAATATCTGCTTGAAATCCTGCGAACTAAGGATTTGCTGCGTACGGGTGTTATCGCCTGAATCCAGTTTATATTTGAAGGAAGTATTTTTCAGAAAATTCTGGAGCAGGGTGGTTTTGCCGACACGTCTTGGTCCATAGATGAGAAGTACCTTACCGTGTTGGATGTGACTTTCAAGGGGTTCGTAAGCACGGGTAAACATGAATGCACTATACATCAACTCCTTGTTTTTGTCAAAAAACAAGGAGTTCGGCTCCTTGTTTTTAGTGAAATTCGAGACTTACTTGCTGAATCGACGATCAATTGAACTGTTTTGCCAACCCTCTCCACCACTCGTCCTTCTCGCCCGGCACAAAGGGAGTGTACAACGTCAGGCGATCAGCGATCCCCTCGTAGCGTTTTTTCAATTCATCTGCCAGTTTGTCTTCCTCTGTCACCAAACAAAACTCACTTAGCATCTCATCGGTGATGAGCATCGGCATCTCCGCCCATTCGCCCTTCGCCGCATGCGCGGACAATGTCTCCGCGGCACCGCTCCAGCCGTGCAAGTCCATGACGGGGCGGTAGGACGGGGTCGAAGCGTAGAACGCGATTTGCATACGCGCGAAGTTCATCTCTTCGGGAGTTGTGGCGATGAAGGCGGTGACGGAGACAGCGACATCCTCCCGTTTACGGTCCGCTTTCTTTGTGCCTTCCTCGATCGCAGGCAATATGACTTCGTTCATGTAATGGGGGCTGTGAAATGGATGCGCATGGAATCCCTCACAGATCTCGCCTGCCAATTTGGCAAGTCCCGTATTCACGCCTGCGATGTAAATTGGGACGTATGCTCCCCTCTCCTTTAGGAGAGGGGCTGGGGGTGAGGTCAGAGGGGGAGGTTGAAAAAACGGTGACATCAACGTGATTTTGTAATACTCGCCGCGATAGTTCAACTTTGTGCCGTTCTGCCAGCAATCCCAAAACGCGCGGATGACTTCGATCTGCTCGCGCAATTTCTTGACAGGCGACTCGGGCCACGGCTGACCGAACCTGCGCTCGATGTGCGCCTTAACCTGTGTTCCCAGCCCAAGGATGAATCGTCCATCCGATTGGGCAGCGAGGTCCCAGGCGGTGTACGCCATATTGGCAGGAGAACGCGCAAAGGAAACTGCGATAGCTGTCCCGAAGTTGAGACGCGTTGTATGTTCGGCGATCAAGGCACAGGGCAGGAAGGGATCGTGTTGAGTCTCCTGCGTCCACAGCGCGTCGAATCCAATTTCTTCCGCAGCTTTCGCAACCACGGGGACGTCTTTCAATCCAAGGATGGGAAGTGCAGCATCAAATTTCATCATAACCTCATGTCGTTGCGAGGGTTGAGATGCGGACAGCATCGAAATCCCGAAGCAATCTCCTGTTATCAGGAATGCTTTTGTTAGAGGAGATTGCTTCGTCGTCGCTCCGCTCCTTCTCGCAATGACATCAATCCAAAAGATACGCCATGACCCAATTGGTCGTGGCGTTCAAACCATCCATGTGGGCGCGTTCGTAATTATGTGACGCGTCGATGCCGGGACCGATCAACGCCAGCGCCACATCGCCGCCCGCGCGCCAGAACGCTTCACCATCCGAACCATAGAACGTGTACACATCGGTCTTGTATGGGATGCCATGCTTCTCAGCCAGCGCGCGCAGTTTATTGTTCAAGCCAAAGTGATACGGTCCACCGCCATCCTTGGTGCACAACGTGACGTTGAACTCATCGGACTCCTGACCCTTACCGACAACTGCCATATCTACGCAGATGACCTCCGCCACCTCGGACGGGATTCCCGCCGACGCACCGTGACCGACCTCCTCATAATTCGAGAATTGTGAAAACCAAAATAGATAAGGCAATTGTGCTTTCATCTGATCCAATAGATCTTTCGGCTTTGGCTTTTCCATCTACATCCTTCGCGGAGTGTCCCGCATAAAGCTTGATGTAGATATGACTTGGTGATTTCCATTTCTGATTCTGTGGTTTAGTTGCTCAGTAGATATGCCAGAATCCAATTTGTAGTTGCGTTGAGTCCATCCATGTGCGCGCGCTCGTAATTGTGCGAGGCGTCAATGCCAGGACCAATCAGTGCCAGCGCCACATCGCCGCCTGCCCGCCAGAAGGCTTCGCCATCCGAACCGTAGAATGTGTACACATCGGTCTTGTATGGGATGCTATGTTTCTCAGCCAGCGTTCGTAACTTGTTGTTCAACCCAAAGTGGTATGGTCCGCCGCCATCCTTGGTACACAACGTTGCATGAAACTCATCAGACTCTTGACCTTTGCCGACAACAGCCATATCCACCGTGACCAGTTCCACCACATCAGATGGAATACCCGTTGCCGCACCATGACCTACTTCTTCATAGTTGCTAATATGGAAGTAGACACTTCGAGTGGGGGATTGCCCAGAATCTGCCAATGCCTTGATCGCTGCTACAAGGTTTGCCACACACGCTTTGTCATCGAGAAACCGAGAGCGGATGAAACCCTTTGTTACTTCAACCCGCGGATCGAACATCACGCAATCGCCAATGTTAATTCCCAACTCGCGCGTCTCTTTCTCGCTGGTCGTTTTCACATCCAAACGGACTTCCATGTGCTCATCGTCGCGTGGAGTCTTGGTTCCCTCTGCCCCATGGACATGTCCCGATGCTGTTTCGATCAACACCGAGCCGCGTATTTTCTCTCCCTTGGATGTGATAACCCACACGCCTTCCGTTTCGATGCTGGGCCACTGAATGCCGCCAATGCGACTCAATTTCAATCGTCCATTCGGCTTGATCTCTTTTACCACCGCACCGAGAGTATCCACATGTGCAGTCAGGGCAACGGGCGGAAGATCGTTTTCGACTTTCCATCTCGCCACCAATGCGCCTTTACGAGTTCGGGAGATTTCCAACTGCTTGTATTGTGAAAGTTCTTTTTCCACGAATGCAATCGCAGGTTCCGCAAAGCCAGTGGGGGATGCGATGTTGAGCAGGTCAACGAGAAATTTGGTAAAGTACTCTGTATCAATATTGGGGAGGGGCATAATGTTCTCCATGTGTAATGTCAGTTTGTGGAGCAATTTTACCTCTACCCGAAGGAATGAAGCTCACCTCTTCACTCCATCCGTATCCCCCAATCAAAGGCTGGACACGAATGCTTATTGTGCTCTGGTCCACAGTGAAATTAGCTCCTTCGCCATAGTGGACCTATCCTTTGTAGAACAATTCCAGCCCATCGATCAGCTTGCGGAACATCCCCTCAAACTTGACATCATCATCCCATTCAGAGAAATCAAGGATGTTGTACTCCATGATCTGTTCCATGACCCGCGCCGGCCACGGACTTGACTTCCAACTATCATCCAAAGCAATAGGACATAAAGTGTCTCGTCCTGCTTCTTTTGCTATATCTCTCGCCTTGCGAACCTCGTGTTCCACCCAATCACTCCTGATGGAATGTTCGGACAAGACCAATAACACAGTTCGGTCTTGGCTGATTGCCTGATCGATTTGCGCCTCTATTCTTCCTGCTTTTAGATCGTGTATATCTCGCCAAAAGCGAATGCCTTTTTGATTTAGCTGAACTTCTACTTTATCCACAAACACACTATCAGAATGATTGTAAGAAATGAAAAGCGGCGAAATTTGAAGCGCTTGAGTCGCGCGAAGATCATATAGCTTGTATAAGATTTGGTTTACCTCTTCGTTGCTCAAGTTAGGGTTATAAAGTTTGACTTCTTCAATCTCCCAATCGCTTAACCCGCAACCTTTCAAGAAGGTTGCAGGTATCTCTCCTTTAGATCGGGAGAAGGTGTTTCTAGTAATTATGGAAGGAGCAATGTGGCTTACGTCTTCCAACCCTATTGCTTCTCTCAAATCTACTTGTTCAAAAACTGTCGAGCTCATTATTGTTGAAGAGAATTCAACTTCCTTGAGATGGGCACCACTGAAATTCGCCCCATTCAGATTAGCTCCATAAAGGGCAGTTCCAACTAGAACAGCATCGCTCAGTTTAGCGTGAGAAAGGTCGGTTTTATTGAACTTGGCACCGCTAAGCTTAGCTCCGCTGAGGTTTGCTTTACGCAGATTAGTTTCACTGAGAACAGCATCAATGAGTACAGCGCCGCGGAGATCGACCCTCCTTAAGTCATTTTTACTGATGTTTGCTCTATATAAATCAATCCGTACAGTGGGATTTTCGTTTCTCCACTTATTCCAAACCTCGACACCCTGCTTCAAAATGGACAGTTGCTCTTCATTCGCCATGTGATTTATCCTTTGTAGAACAATTCCAATCCATCGATCAACTTGCGGAACATACCCTCAAACTTGACATCATCCTCCCACGCGGAGAAATCAAGGATGTTGTACTCCATAATTTGTTCCATAAGCCGCTTCGGCCAGCGACTGGACTTCCAGCTATCATCCAACGCAACAGGACAGAGCACATCGTGCGCCATTTCCTTCTCAAGCCCTCTTGCTGTACGGACCTCATGTTCCACCCAGTCACTGCCAAGCGAATGTTCTGAAAGAACAAGCAGGACTGTTGGATTTTGGCGAATGGCTCGGTCAATTTGCGTTTCCATTCGACCAGACTTCATATCATGGATGTCGCGCCAAAATCTAACACCTTTTTGGTTAAGCTGGTTTTCGAGTTTATCTACAAATGTTGCGTTCGCTTGACTGTAAGAAATAAAAAGTGGTGAAATTTGTAATGCCCGTGTGGCACGCAGATCATACATTTTGTATTGAATGTCACTAATCTCTTCATTACTGAGTTCAGGATTGTATAACTTTGCTACTTCTATCTCCCAATCGCTCAATCCGCACCCTCGCAGGAATAGCTCTGGGATTTTCCCTTTAGAGAGAATAAGGGTATCTCTTGCAATAACGGAAGGAGCACCATGATGCACGTCTTCCAATCCAGTGGCATTCCTTAGATCTATATTTTGGAAAATTGTAGAAACAACATATGCGGATGAAAAATTTGTTTTCCATAGTGTTGTATCGCTGAGCCTCGATTGCACAAGCTCCGCCGAACGGAATGTGTCAATGATTTGAGACACGAAAATCAAGAATTTAGTCACTCCAACGGGGAGACTGTGTGTAGACGAAATTCGGGTAAAATCATCTCACC
>JBFYRY010000098.1:0-12358 GCA_041302025.1 Chloroflexota bacterium
TCCCTTCCGGGGCGGACACAGCACAGAAGAATTGACCGTCCCTGTAGGGGACTGGCTTCGCGGCGGGAAAATTATTGTGCTTCAAGTGGTTGAGCACATCCAATTCGTATTGAATGTCAGCCAATGTCCGCCATGAGAGGCGGTAGGCTCGCAAGTAGAAGATATTCCCTTCGGTGGTTTTGATCCGATAGGTATCGTTGAAACCACCGGAATAGAATCGGCATTCACGTACACCTTCCACACCGAAATTCGGCAGGATATCTTTTGCAATTGCGTGGGGTGATAGTATGGATGCGATAACGGGAAACATTTATGACCATTCCTTATTTTTCTTCCTGCATAGCTTTCAGGTTATCCAGGGCGCGTCCCCAGACGCGTTCCAGAAATTCTGCAAACTCTGCCCGACCCTGTTCAGGATCCAATATAATCACTTTGAATGTCACGAGCGTGTTGTTCCCCTGCTCTTCGAGCCTCACATGAATTCGCGTGGGCGGTTCCTTGTCACCATCCCATGTGAAAACAATAGTTTTATCTTTTTCCAGGGTCAAGAATTCACCGTAAGCATTGTATCCTTCGGTGTATATGTGAAGTTTGCCGCCGATGCACGCATCGGTCTCGGCTTTCTCACAGCACCACTCGCACCACCCCTCAGCGCTCGTGAAGGCATCATAAACTCTCGTTGCTGGAGCGTGGATCGTTCGGGTAAGCATGATCTCTTGCGATCGGGATTTCTTTTCAACCATGGTGTATATCCTCTCATGACCATTCCTTCAGCCACGTATCCGTGACTTTCATCTCTTTTAGCATGGAGTGATACAACGCGTTGGCAGGTTCTTCGTGCGCGGTCGAAAAGATGCGGGTGCAGCCCAGTTGTTGAAGTCGTTTCAACCCTTCGGTCATCACGGCTTTGCCGAGTCCGCGCCGCCAATGTTCGGCGGCAACACCCACCAATACAGTGACGGCACTGCGGGTGTAATCATCGTAACAGATCGTGCAAAAGGCGGCGAGCTTGCCCGCGCACGGTGAGGGTTGAGTAGGGCTGGCTCATTTTGTCTCCATGTCAATTCGTGAATATATGCCGACACTCTTTCACGTCTAATCATCCTTCGGGAACGAAAAGTGCATCTGCACGATGATCCATTCCCCGCCGCGTTTTTCGAGCGTTCCCGTCCAACGGCAATTATCCCACCCTGTGGGCTGACCTTTCCATTCGGCGTGGTCGTCGAGGAAGCAGGAATACCAGGCGGTGTTTCCCATCTCGGCAAATTTCAGGCGCAAGTCCTTGACGGCAAAGTCCGTGGCTTTGAACTCTTCCCTCATCCAGACGCGTTCGCCCAACTTCTTGAACGCCTCGAACCCGACGATGGTCGATTTTGAATCGGGATGGAAGATGAAGAAATCGTTATCCTGCGCCACGATGGAGAACAGCCTGTCAAGGTCTTTGGTCAGCGACCAGCCGATACTGTCGTGAATGATCTTTTCGACTTCGAGTCTTTCCGTTTCTGTTGGCATTGTGATTTCTCCTTTGAATTTCTTAAAAATCTTCATACTGTCTGGATGGGTTCGTCAATTCTTTCCAATTGATCGTGATCGGGCAACAAGTCTTCCAGGTTGCGTATGTTCGAAATGGCGTAACCGGAAAGCAGGGTCAGGATGGTGAGCGCGCCAAAGACGATCATCATCAACGCCATGCCCGAACCGGGACTCGTTCCTACAAGCCAGCCAAAGGTTTTTGCAAGCCATGTCGGTGAACGCATTGCGGGTTCCATGATGTAATCCGCCAACATGCCGCCCAAAACGGGAGTGAACGTATCGGGGAACCAGGTCAACAAGCGGCGGGCGGAAAAGACGCGTCCCTGCGCGTCGGGTGCGACCTTGGCTTGCA
Source organism: Chloroflexota bacterium (assembly GCA_041302025.1). Taxonomy (GTDB): domain Bacteria; phylum Chloroflexota; class Anaerolineae; order Anaerolineales; family Villigracilaceae; genus Defluviilinea. The sequence goes on from JBFYRY010000098.1 coordinate 1,886, forward strand.
GGATGGCTTGGCTGGTGGCAATCCCGATATTTGCCCCGAGTCCGCCAACCAGGATGGCGGGAATCCAAATCCCCAGGCCGTTGCCCAGGGCAAAGATGATGTTTCCGAAGACGCAATAAAACACCCAGCCGAACAAGGCTCCATGCATACGGCGCTTGGGACCTCCCCACACGCTCATCAAGAGAGAGCCGACTGTCCAGGAGATCGCGCCCGCCGTTTCCACCGCGCCGAAGATCAGGCTGTCGTTGCCGGTACGCGAGAGGATCAGCGGCACATGCACGGCATTTGGAAATCCCAAAAACAGGTTGGCGACAAAGAGCATCATCACATATCCCAACAGGCTGGGACGTTTGAAGATGTATTTGAAACCGAACGCGGCTTCCTGAAAAAGACTGCCCTTGCCCTCCTGCCCTTCCACGGTCTTTACTGGAGGCGGGACGTGCACGAGCATCAGTGCGCCGATGGCAAACAGGAAGGTCGCCACGTCAATGACCAGGATGCCGTTCAAGCCGATATGCGGCATCAAAGCCCCGGCGAGGAGAGGAGCGACCACGCCCGGTCCGGCTTGGACGAAGGTCATCATCCCGTTCGCGCGCCCATATTGCTCCTTCGGCACCATGGTGGTGATGGCGGCGGAATAGGCGGGCCATTGGAACGCGTTTCCCAACCCGATCACGACATTGATTACGTAAAAATGCCAGACCTGCAAATTGTCAGTGAGTGACAGAATCAGGATTGCCAGCGTCCCCAGTCCCGCGGCAAGATCGCTGACCATCATCATCAACTTGCGGTTGTAACGGTCCACCATCACGCCAGCCAGCGGAATAATCAGCAAGTAGGGCAGGACGAAGGCGGTCTGCATGATGCCGAGCGAGGTGGCGCTACTGGTTTTTTGAAACACCCATATAGACAGCGCGAAACCGGTCATGCTGGACGCGAGGATGGAGACCGCCTGGCCGAGCAGGATGACGGTAAGGCCGAACATGCCCGATGGCCGCCTGGATGAAGTTCGAGTTGTGGTCACAATGAGCCTTTCTGACGAATGTTTACAATGGCTTGGTTCAGCGGCGATTTAACTGCTTGATTTAGCCATTTTTCTATGATGTTTCAGGCTTTGCCAGCCCCGCGCACAAAGAGTGCGAATGGGATGAAGCAAATCAATCCCATCACAAATATCACTACAACATCGACCAACGCAAACGGCGCGCTGGTCAGGATTGGCTGTAGCAGGAGGAAGATGATCAGCCCGATGAATAGCATACTACCTTGAAAGAGCAACCCCAGCCCGGTTACATACCCGAACGCTTGACGCCGCCAAAGCAGGATACCGCCGATGATCCACGCGGGTGTGATGAGGAAATCCGCGATGTTGACCGCGAGTTCTGTTTCGGCAAGCAAAGTCCCATTTGCGATGGCATTGACGATTATGCCAATCACCCGCAGGGAGAACAACAGACCCAGCCCGGCCAACACTCCCCCGGCGAATTTTTCAGGCACTGAGCCGCTGAGTCTTTGTTGTACGGCTTTTCGGTCAATGTTTGCAATCAGTCCAATGAGCGTATACATACTCAACACAACCAGAATGAGGTGCAATAAAAATGCCCAGTTGAGTGGCATGGCAAAGACATAAGCTGTGTAGTTGTAGAACACGAAGAAGAGCGCGCCTGACCAGCAGAGCAGACCGATTAGTTTGCCGCGCCATGTCATGTACATCGAACCGAGCAGGATCGGCAACCCGATGAAGAGATTGACCACGTCATTGGGAACGAATGACCGAATCAACTCTTCCGTTGGATAGATGACAGCGCGAGATTGAAGACCGGCGACGGAAGCAACCGTCATCAGGATGGCAATGAGGAAAGAAAGGAAATAGATCAGGGTGATGTTGCCTTTGAGTGGCAGAGTATTACGGTCTTGATGTGTGTTCATGTTTTTTCGACTCCTTGTGGGTACCGTACGAACAGCAGGACTCCAACTGCCGTCATGATGATTCCAAGAACGAGTAAAGCGTAAGTACCTATCATCCTGTTGTTGTGAAAGACAATCCCAGCCGCGCTCACGAGGAAGCCCGGAAAGATAAGGAAAAGCCGCCATTTTTTCCTGATGACTCCAACAAGGATGCCTGCTCCGCATATCGAGTAGAGACTCGTAATGATCAGTTCCTGTCCCCAGCGAATCCAAAACGGGACCTCGAGCTGGGGATATCCGCCAACGAGGATTTCCTGGCTGGTGATGACCAGGGACGGTTGCACCCAACCGATGTCCTGCGGACAGAGGCGGATCCATCCGGCCATCCAGCGCCATTCGCCTCTGCCCGGATAATCGTCACGCTGACCGGCGCGAATCCCAAAGTGGAGATGCGGTTCCAGCGGACTCTCTGCACTGCCGCCGTTTTCATCGGGGTCACCGAGGTAGGCGATCAAGTCGCCTAGCTTCACATCCGTACCTGATGCCTGTTTCCAACGACTGGGACTGAGATGCCCGTACAGCGAGTACAGGTTCGCCTGTGGATGATCAATGATGATCAGCCAGCCGTAGCCGCCAGCCGTCCCTGAGAAACTGATGCGCCCGTCCGCCATGGCGTAGACGGGGGTCCCGGCGGGGCGTTTGTAGTCCTCCGCGGCATGGAATTGGCGCACCGGCTGATCCCATAGAAATTTGCCATCGAACCAATTAAATATACCGAACCAGCCGAAGTACAACTCGGCATCGGTCGCGGACTCATCGAGCGGGAAGCGGAAGAGCAGGCTTTCATCGCTGGCGATCTCATCGGCGTTGAGCAACCCAATTGGTGTGCTGGATGGGCACGATTCGGGATATTTTGTGGTGCACGATGCAAGCAAGAATGTTGCGAAAACAATGATTGTGAGTAATCGTGGATTGGACATGTTATTTTTCTGATCCTTTGTCAAAGCACACTTCCTAATCCGAACAACATAGTTGCAAGGAAAAGCGTTAAATCAGAACTTTCTTCATCGGCTGGCGTTGACCGTATGTAAGCGTCCGCCACAGCCATTCGACAGGTCCGAAACGGAATCGTTTCAGCCACCAGACGCTCATTGGAATCTGCATGGAATAAATAAGCACTGTCAGCAGGATGCCACCAGCACCACCGATCGTTCCATACAGCCCAAAGCCATATCCGTAAAACAGCGTTGTGCAGATCACTGTCTGAAGCAGATAATTTGTGATTGCCATCTGACCGACAGAAGCCAGTGGCGCCAGCCATGTTTGCCAGGATGGTCTTTGTGCCAGTAGTATCAAGCCCGACATGTAAAACAACGCAAGGGCTGGCGCGCCAAATGTTTGCCCCACCAGAGATGCAATCAATGGCTGCGATGGTATGAAGCGGTACGATGATTCACCTGCGATCACATAGAGCAGGTTGCCTGCCACTCCGACGACGAGACCCACGATCAGGGTTTTACGGATCAACGGCAGGGTGGCGGGGATATTTTCGAAGATTCGCATTTTCCCCACCGCCAGACCAAGAATAACCATCGCCAAAACGTTGAGGCCCATGAACGGCCACGTGCTGAACACAAAATTCATGTCGCCAACGCGTTGGCGTGTAATTTCCATGAAACTGCCGGTGGCGTAGATTCGATCGGCAGTCTTGGCGCTGGTTTGCATGACGCGTTCCTGCTCCGAAAACATTTCAGCTATCATTTTCTCGTCACTCAGTTCAACCAGCCCATACAGCGCCGCGTTCATTAGGATGGGGATGATCAAGAAGACAAGCGTCCAAACAACCAATGTCCTTGGGCGGCATTTCCTGAACAGGAGCGCCAGAACGATGCCAAGAATGGAATATAGGATCAGGATATCCCCCACCCAGAAAAGATAAGCATGAACTAACCCGATGAGCAGCAATACCAGCATACGTTTCAGGAAAAACGGTACAAAGCGCGTCCCTTTTTCCTGTGACCGGTTGAGTTGCAGCGCCATTCCCAGGCCGAAGAGGAATGCAAAAACCGAGTAGAACTTGCCTTCGCCGAAGAAGGCAATGAACCAGCGGCCGATTTGATCGATGGCAGTTTCGGGTTTGTACAATCCCATGGCGTACGCGAATACAGAGTTGTTGAAGAATTCCATGTTAACTAGGAGTATGCCGAAGATGGCGAATCCGCGCAGGATATCGATGACGTGTATCCGTTGATTTGGTTGGACGGGCACGTTAATGATCCGCTGAGGATGAACAGGGGAAGGATGGGTAAGAGAATTCTGATCATTCATTGGTTATTCTCCTTTACAACGACAGATCTTATCCATTTTGCCGAGAAGAAGGCTTCGTGCCAGCATTCAAACGATTTCTTTTTCGTGTCTAAAATCCTTCCTGTCATGCCAAACGCAAAGGAATTTCTATTTTCCCGTCAATCTATCGTCAATGATGCGAAGGATCGAATAACAAACAGGTTTGAAATACTTGAGCCAGAAACGTGAGCCGAGCAGATTCATCGGCTCAAACGGCACTGCACACCGTTCGTAACCTGATTCCCGCGCGGACCTGAGCGCATGATCAAGCAAGGCTGTGGCGTTCCCTTCGCTTCGCACCTTTTCTTTTGTGAAGGCGGCATAGATGCTGGTGGTCTGCTCATCAATGATGATGGTGCATACGTCATTGTCCGCTGGTCCCAGTCGCATGAAAGCCACTGGCTCATCATTTGAATAAGCCAACCATACCACCTTGTTCGGATTCTTTAACCATTCCTCATAATATGCCCGGTCTCTTTTCTCCGATAAAAGGAAAATTGGAGATCCTTTCATGTACTGCCACAATGCGTCCTGTAATTCAATTACGGTCTCGATGTCTCTCGGTTCTGCCTGCCGGATTTGTAGGTTCACAGAGCCGCCACCTACTGGTTCCAAACCACGCAAAGCATCAATGGCAAACATCCCAAAGCCCATCCAGTTCCAAGCTTTAAGAGCATTAGCATCGTTGGGAAACAGGCTGATGTAGTGGGCAATGTATTTGTCTGCAAGCCAAATCGCGGAAAGATGGCTGTACATCTCTTCGTAGATGCGCGCGCTATCTTCCAGATCGGCAGCGTTTGCCCATTCAGGGCTGTATGTGCTTCTTTTTCCCCTAAAAGATGGCATTTGCCAACCTGTGAGGAATCCAACGAGCCGGTCTCCGCGGATTGTAGCTACTCCAACCCCAGATGTGGTCATGATATTTTGCAGAAGGGGCAATATGTTATCCGTTTCTGCGTAACGGTGTGGTAGATGTGGTTCCTTTTCGCACAGCCGTCTATAGCGATTGCTCACTAATACAGCGGCATCTTCAAGATATTTTTCACTTAATGGGACTGTTTTGAACATTGCTATCCATTTCCTTTCCAGGCAGCCACCTTGACGTAAAGAATCTGGTCCACAAAATCATGAGCGTCGTTGGGACAATACCGAGCGAGAATATAATGCCATACAGAGCCTGCATCTCGATGGAGGCCCTGCTTTGCATATAGCCTGTCAACGAGCCGATGAACACATTGCCCAGGTAGTGGAAGATCATCAAAGGCAGAAGGCTGCGCGTCTTGACGAATATGTAGCCGTAGAACAGACCCAGGATGAAGGACCAAACGACCTGTCCCAGGACCCAGACCAGCTCGCGACCGCCTGCCAGATTAAGCAGGTGCATCAAACCAAAGCCAAGCGCCGAAAAGATGATCGAATTGCGCTGTGAATATTTTCCCAGGAAAACCGTCAGCACGATGCCCCGGAATACCGCCTCTTCAAAGATGGATGGGAAGGAGATAAGAAGGCTCGGCGAACCGGGAGGCAGGTCGCCTGACACATCGAAGACCCCGCTGACAAAATCCCAGGTGATCGGCAACCCTTCAAAGAACCGGTACACAAATGACGCCGCGACCTGCGACAGCGCCAGGATGACGTAGCAGGAGAGCGCCAGCAGGACGAGCCTGATGAACGGCTGCACCCTGGTCAACCCAATGTCATCCAGGTACTGCCGGTAGGTTCTTTTCCCCTTCGGTAAACGCAGAACGAAAGGCACGAAAATGAAGACCGTCAGGAATTGGAAAGCGATGTCATTGGTGAACTGACCACTGGAAGCGAAGGGCGATAATCCGAGCGCGAAGACCAGACTAATTGCCAAAATGGTCGAAACGACAATGGTGATCACCACTGCCAACAGGGAAAGCCAGGGATGTTTGTGAAGCTGGAATTTTCTCCTGGTAATCTGGGATTTGTCTTCTTGAGATTCCATGATTGATCTCCTTTCTTAATTTCTATTCAAGGCACTTCAGGCACAACGAGGTGAGGAGTTGTTTTCACCAGCAAGCCGATCGCCAGCACACCCAGCGGCAGGCTGAACCAGAGATGTTGACTGTAAGCCAAAATCCCGGGTTCCATAATCGGCGTGGTCAGACCCTGCACAGCCACGACCGCATTGACCACGAAATGGAGAATCACAGCGGGCCAGATACTGCGCCCTTTAACAACCAGCGCTCCCCACCAGATCGAGATCACAAATGTTTGGAGAACCAGAAGCAAAGCAGTGGAGAGTGACGTTCCGTAGCTAAAAACCTGGGTGAGATGTACCAGTGCGAAGAGGGCAGAGGCGAGGAGCACGCTCCCAAGGATACCCCGGGTCGTGTTTCCCCAGACGCGGATCAGCGCATAAAGCAGCAGCCCGCGGAACAGGATCTCTTCGCTCATTCCGGCTACGAAATGGGTTGCGACTGCTGCGTGGGCATCGGGCAGCTGTAGCAGGCTCGAAAGATCGAAGGCAACCTTGCCATAGAACGAGTACAGGCTTGCACCAGCCAAATAGACCAAGCCTCCCAGGGCCAGCAGCCAGATTCGCCCACTGCCCGACCTGAAAATTCCGGAGGCTTTCAGCCAATCCATGCGCCACGCCAGGAGGAGAACACAGGCTGTGACAGCCAGGCGCCCGATGGAAACCGTCATGGCATCGCCATACGGAATGTGGAAAACAGTTGCAGCAATGATTATGAAAACCAATAACAGCGCCATCCAGACGACCGTCAAAACAAGGACAAACCCGGCAGGATGATGATTGGCAAATTTCGAGATACTCATGGCAAAACATTCCTTTCGCTATTGGCAGGCGAAAACGGTTTTCAATCAGCCAGTTTTGGAACTTGGTAAACCGCCGGGTGGGTCGGATGGCAGTTTCTTCCACATATTGACTTACGTATAGTTTTCCTGCAAGAAATCAAACACCTTTCGCCAGCAAGCCCTATTGATGATTAATCCATTGTGGCCTGTGTCGACAGCCATGTGTTCACAATGATGCTCAAATTCTTTTGCTGTCAGCCGCTTCTCTATCTGCTCACTCATGTACGTAGCCGGCCAGAGTAAATCCCGTTTCCCTGAAATCAGCAGAATGGATCCCTGAATATTCTCTAGAGGAATTGCAGCTTCTTCTACTCGCGCTTTATCTTGTAGTGCCATTTCATGTATATTCCGAAGCTGTAATGTCAACAATGCCATCTTACTGATCGGCGTTGGGTACGCTAGAAATGGCAGACTCTTCCCTTGATAAGACCAAGAGGACTTAACTGCTTTTCCAAGATCAAATCGTCCCTTGGGGATGCCCTGCCAAACCACAGAACTTGGTGAGAACGCGACGATCGCCTTGATTTGCGGATACCGGCTACCCAGCAACAAGGCCGCTTCGGCACCTTTCGATCCACCAAGAATTGCAACCTTGCCGGCGACAATCCCTGCCTGGACAGATAACCAAGCGAATGCTTTCTCAAAGTACTCAAGCGGAATCTCTTCCAGCGTGCCGGGGAGACCTTGAGCCTTGAAATATGCCAGGGAAAAAATGGCATATCCTCGTTGAACCAGCAAATCAACAGGTTGCCTGATCCTGCTCCAGGTCCTGCCTCCTTCGGATCCCCCCAACATTATGATTGCTTTCCTTGGCTGATCTACATCATAGAAAAGATCTGCCACCAATCCATCCTCAATCACCTCTCGTTTGATCATCGAAACCTCCTTGCTCCTGTACTAAAATTCCTCGCGGCTGAGGCGCCACAGTCCGATCAGGATGAACAGGATGCTTTCCAGTGCCACAACCGCGATCAGGGGGCTGGTATAGGGAAGTATTCTGGGTAGCGCAAATTCCTGCCAACGCAGAGCCGCAGTTTATGGATACAGCTCCTATCTTGAATTACAGACGAAACCCTCCAATTATCATGAAGATGACCGCCGGTACAAGTTGAATGGCATCGTACAGGTAATGGGCGACAACCAGGTGAAAGATGCGCCCAAAGCGCAGGTACCACAGTACCATGATCAATGCGTTGAGCGTCACAGATATAACTCCCGCGTACCCCTGTGCCACATGGTTGAGTCCAAACAAGAAAGCTGATAAAAACACCCCAACTCCCAACCAAACCTTCGAGGAAGATATCTTCATCCAACGCGTGATGAAAAATACGCGGGTTAGCTCTTCAGAGCCGGCCACAAATATCACGGCAGGTCCCAGGAATAACGCGGCCAACCAGGGGTTATCGGCTAGTGTGTTCACCAAGGCTGCCATACCACTCTCGACATCTGAGGCACGGTGGAAGAAGCTGGCGATTACTGGGTCAAGAATGATTTTTACGGATAAAGTCAACCCGACCAATACGATACCGCCAAGCAGATCCTTCCACCATTTGCCGGGCTTTAGATTGAGAACATTGGGCTTTTCCCCACACAGGAACCACAGCAAAAGCAAGAGTACGGCGATAACAATCAGGGTATACCCCATGGCATAGAGCAGGTAACCTTGGGCTGTGACGGGTCCTCCAAACAGCTGGCTGATGAAGACCGTCAGAGGCAGAATATACCCAAGCAGGATGGCAAGTGCCTGTACCCAGCGCGTGCGCTGCCAGGGTTTACGTGAAACAGTGGGTGTATTCATGGTGATCTCCTTTCAAAGGCTTACAATTGGTAGTACACGATCCGATGTGCCCGCTGTACCATCTTAAAAGCCCCGGCTAGCTTATAAGCCAGGCGGTAACCAGGATTAAGGTGGTTCAAGTCGGGATCTTGGGTGAAGAACCACTCTTCTAAAAGTTTGATGTTCGGCGACCAAACTTCAATCTCGTGGGGATCATCTATGCCCCATCCAATATTTGCTCCAGTTTGTTTTAGAGAAGGATGTTGAGTCGCTGCACGGGCTGTCATCCGGTTGAAAACATCAGCGATCAGTCGGCAGCCAGGGAAAGTCTCTTGCAGTTGAAGCAGTAAGCGTCTAACGTCCGCCTCACCCAAATACATCAGTAACCCCTCTGCAACTACCAGTACAGGTCGGCTTGCAGCCTTGACCTTCTTCATCCATTCCAGGTTAGTTACGGAGGATGCAATCAGGTGATAGCGTTCATTTGCTGGGTAAAACCGCTGGCGGAGCTCGATGACAGGCAACATGTCCAGGTCATACCATTCAACTTCACCGTTATCCACCCGCCAGAATCGACCATCCAATCCGCAGCCCAGGTGCAGTACCACCCCGCTGGGGTGCTCCGCAAGGAAGTCGCGCGTAACGGCATCCAGTTTCTTCGCTCGTTGGCAAATCAAAATGACAGTCTTGTATGGCACATGCAACCGGGTGAAATCGTAATCCACCCGGTTGAGGATATCCCGGGCTTTGGGATCAAAAAACAGAGGATTTCCAGGCTGAGCTTTTGTGTAAAGTGTGATCAGCAAGGTTTCTTGTTCAGGCGTTAAGGTGATTTTCGTTTTTTCATTCATTTGGAAAATTCTCCTTTCCTTATAACTCCTCGCGGCTGAACTGCCACAACCCGATCCCGAGGAAGATGATGCTTTCCATTGCGAATTTCACAATCAGAGTGGGCGAATGGCTATGTGAATCCAGCAGCAGACAGGGTACCTTACGATGTTCAAGGGACGGCAAGGTTTGACAAGAAGTCGACCTCCGGGAAGTCCGCCGACGGCCCATCGAGCAGCGTGGATGTCATGCCCTTCAAATGCTTGTTGAAGAACGCCAGGGAATACTCGTTCAGGATTAGGATCATACGTTCCCCATTGATCGCGGGCTTGTCACCGGCCGATTGTAAGGACCCACGTTCAACCGGAAAGTAGACGAAGTCGGAGTGCCTGGCGCCCCTGATCTTCATCTGGTATGCGTCGCTGTCTGCTTGCTTGAAGATGAGATTATTTGGGTAGCAGTCTGGGCACCAGAGCTCTTCTTCGTTGACGAAGAAGAAGGGCACTTGCAGGTCGATATCAACGATATCGCCGTACATGAATCCTGTCAGATTGATCCCCGCCTTGCAGCGGGTGTCGGTCACGCAGAACTGCCCAGCAGCAGCTCCCCCTTTGGAAAAGCCCATCACCCCGACGCGTTGAAGGTCAAGTGCCCCTGCCAGGAGGCCAGCGTCCTGGTTGAGGGTGTCCAATTGGTCCAGCACAAAGCCAATGTCGTCGGCCCACCTCCTGAGATCTTGCACAGCTAATGGCGTGAGTTCATTGAGCCTG
>JBFYRY010000006.1:0-41920 GCA_041302025.1 Chloroflexota bacterium
GTTCATGTGGACGATATACACCGCCGCGTCCGCACTAGACGCCATGCCTGCCATCCGCAATGTAGCTTCGACTGCGCCCCAGCTTGGTCTCGTCAACGCATGCCACTCGGGTGTGACATGTCCAGCCGCAAGCGCTTGTTCGATCAGTGTATCAATGACATCGCCATTCTCGCAGTGCGCCATGACCAGCATACCGTTATCTCTGGCGATCTGCATGGTTTTGAAGATACTGCCATCGTCAATGCGGAGACGTCCATTGTAGGCAGTGAACACTTTGAGCGTTTGAATCCCCATCTTCATCAGTGATGGAATCTCTTTTGCGATCTTTTCGTTGAACTGCGTCAAATTCATATGGAAGGAATAATCAATTGCGGCTTTCTCAGTCATCTTCATCCAGATGTCCACGGAATGTTGAAAACCTTTGTCTTCCAAAACCACGAAATCCATGACCGTCGTCGTCCCGCCGAATGCCGCGGCTTTGTGACCTGTGTAATGGTCGTCGGAGGAAACAGTGCCGAACATGGGCAGGTCAAGGTGAACGTGCGGGTCAATCCCGCCGGGGAGGATGAGTTTGCCGGTTGCGTCGATGACGTCCGCACTTGGGTGTTGGATGTTTTTACCGATTTGGGAAATGGTCTCGTTCTCGATGAGAATGTCTGCTTCGAAAGTTTCGGTGGCGGTGATGAGTGTTCCGTTTTTGATAAGAGTGGTCATAAGTGAAGTTCCTGAAGTGTATGAGGTTTCTGATAGATCAAGGTTTCTTACGAGTATTGTTTTCTATGGATAATTTCAAACGAGAAAGTAGGTAGCCAACTTCGCGCGCTTTGTCAGTTATTTTTTCGTACGTTTCGTCTGGCAAATATCCCAAATCGTGAGCGATTTCAATATGGCTTTCAGTTTCAGCGAGTGACCCCACAGAAATATTTAGATGACGTAAATAATTCGGACCTGTCCCCAATGCATACCCCTCTGCGATATTTGCCTCCACCGAGACTGCCGATCTACGAATCTGACTTGTCAGACCAAATAATTCATGCTTGGGGAATTTTTCGCCTGCTTTATAAATCATCAAAGTCAATTCGTGGGCTCTCTGCCAGACGATCAACTTGCGAAACGCCTTTAATTCCTTTTCCATCAATACCCTCCATTGACATCATAAACATCAGAGCCTTCAGAAACATCGCGACCTTTGATCCCCAACAACGCGATCAACACCTCGGGTGGAATATCGGCTTCGGGTAAGTCTACTTTATAGAGTTGCTCATTCTCGGCGCGTTCGCGCAGACTCTTCCATAAGATTTCCCGTTCCTGGGCATGGACAACCAAATCGTTGAGTAGTTTGGCATTGAGCAGGTATTCCCCGGTTGTATATAGAAATGTCAGGCGTTTCCATTTATCTGCGCTAATGGGTTGGGGTAATTTTTCGAGTCCACCCAGTTGAATCTTATAGTATTCCTCTTTGGCACGCGGATGGTCCGCTTCATCTTTGAGCAGTTCGCCGCGTGTGGTGAGTTCGTGTCCTTTGACTTGGGCAACGAATTCGATCTGTCCGCCGCGCTCGGCAAAGGCTGATGGCTGGTAAAAAGCCAGATAGTCCACAGCGACAACTTTGGGCGCAGTCCGAAGCGGGATTCGGTACCATCCGAGGAGTCTCGCGATTTCCAAATCACGCGGGGTGGGGAGAAGGCAGACGAGGATTAAGTCCGTTGGCTTGAGCATAAGTCAATTATAAAACGTGACGGTCACCTTGCGGCGACCGTCACGTTCAATTACATCAACCCAACTTCCTTGTTGAACTCGACGATCAACTCGTCGATCTCATCCGCCTGCTTCTGGACATCGGTCCAGTAGTTCGGTTGATACCATTGTTGCTGGATCTCTTCGTAGGTTTTGCCCTGCTGTTCGACCCATGTGTAATATTTGAGGTTATGCACACGGCGGCGATCCGTGTAGCGGAGTTCGAGCATGTTATCCGTGGACTGTCCATGCAGGTAGCGGGCAAAATCCGCGGCGGCATCGCGTTCGGAGTACTCGCCAAATTCCTGGTGCATCTCATGCAGGCGCGAGCGGTAGAGTTCCATCGAGTCGGTCAGGACGGTAATCATCACGTCGTTCTCGTCCATCTCATAGTATTTAGCGGCTTTGATACAGGAAAGAACATTCGAGATGCCAGAGAAGCCGAGAAGATCGAGATTGGATATGAGAGATTCGGGGACGCCTTGCTCAACAAGATAGGCGCGTCCGTTTTCTTCGTTGAAGAGGCGGGCAATGTTGACGACAGCATTATCGTCAATGGCGGTAACAACGTCGGTGTTCTTGGTGTTGTGAATCCACGGTACGTGTTTATCGCCGATACCTTCGATGCGATGCGCGCCGAATCCGTTTTCGAGCAGGGTCGGGCATTGCAACGCTTCACTCGCGACGATCTTGCTGTCAGGAAACAACTTCTTCATGTAATCGCCGCTGGCAATCGTCCCAGCGGAACCGGTGGCAGATGCCATGCCACGATAGCGGTCATTGGGTCCCATCACCTGCTTCAACACTTCTTCCATGGCATGACCGGTCACTTCGAAATGCCACAGGTAATTGCCGAACTCTTCGAACTGGTTGAAGATCATCAAGTCCTGCCCCGACTTGCGCAACTCCCAGCATTTATCAAAGATCTCTTTGACGTTCGATTCTGAACCTGGAGTCTTGATGGTCTCGCCTGCGACCTTGGACAGCCACTCGAACCTTTCCTTGGACATGCCCTCGGGCAAGATCGCTATGGACTCGCACGCCAGCAAAGCGGAGTCGTACGCGCCGCCACGACAGTAATTCCCTGTGGAGGGCCAGACTGCTTTCTGAGTCGTCGGGTCAAACTGACCTGTGACCAGCCTCGGCACGAGGCAACTGAACGCCGCCCCAACCTTATGCGCTCCCGTTGGGAACCATTTTCCAACCAGCACGATAATACGTGCCGAGACACCTGTCAGCGAAGAGGGAAGCTCGAGGTAGTTGACCCCGCCAAACGTCCCGCCAGAAGCGGTGGGTTCGTTCTTCCACGTGATGCGGAAGAGGTTGCGCGGATGAATATCCCAGAGTCCGATGCCCTTCAATTCATCCTTCACTTTGGCGGGGATCTTCGAGGGGTCCTTCATCTGGGCGTAGGTGGGGATGACGATGTTACGTTCCTTAGCCCGTTTGATCGCGTTCGCGCGGCGGGATTTTTCAATGGTGAGGTCGATTGTTGTCATGGTGAACTCCTGATGGAAGTGTGAACACTCGGATTATATACCCGCACGGCATGTCAGTAGAGACCCGGTTGACTTTGTCCCCTTAACTCCCTACAATGAAGACAGGAGGCTCTTATGATCACAAAAACAGTTGCTTTCCATTCGATCGATTTTCTTGCCGCATCGGACCATGAATACGAGTGCTTGAGCGAATTTAAGAATATCTTGAACCGAGAGTATCGACCTGACGATCCACCCATCTCTCTCGAGGAGAATATCCAGGATTGGAAGAATATCCCGCATTTCGTTGATTATGAGGTGTATGTGATGTGGGACGAGTTGAAAACCAAATTGATTGCCGAATGCGAATTTGCCGTCTACAACACCGGCGACAATGAGCATATGGCCGATTTTTCGATAGAGGTTCTCCCGGAATACCGGAGAAAGGGGATTGCACGGAATGCATTAATATTATTGTTAGCGTTCGCGAAAAAACACGAACGTAGGCTTCTGATCTCTTTTTCAACCGACCGCATTCCTGCTGCGGCTCTGTTTTTGGAAAGGCTCGGTGCACGCAAGGGATTGGAAATGTACGTAAACCAACTCAAAATTTCTGAATTCAACCGAAACCTTCTCCTGGACTGGTTGGAAAAAAGCGGGAAACTAAAAGGCGAATTTGAACTGGGGCACTGGGAGGGTGCCTACCCTGAAGATCGTATCAATGAAGTATCAGACCTGTACCAGGAGGTTGCAAACGATCAGCCACGCGATACTCTCGAAATGGAAGATTCGAAATTCAGCCCACAGATATTTCGGGAAATCGAACAGAATATGTTCGCACGCGGCGAACAACGCTGGATCTTATACCTTACCGACTCTACCAATGGTAAACTCGCCGGGTTGACCGAAGTTATGTGGAATCCCAACCGTAAAATCATCATCAACCAGGGATTCACGGGGGTATACCCTGTCTATCGCAGCAAGGGATTGGGGCGCTGGCTTAAAGCTGAAATGATGCAAAAGATATTGAAAGAGAGGCCGGAGGTTGAGTTTATTCGGACCCGCAATGCCAACTCCAACGCGCCGATGTTGAAGATCAATGTTGAAATGGGATTCAAACCTTACATTGCCAATACCGTCTGGCAGATTGAGACAGAGAAGGTCGAAAATTATCTTTTTGAGGTGAAACAATGAAACCCGCAAGAACTGGCGCCATATCAGGCTGTATCATCTGGTTTATCGTCTTCGCCCTGTTGAGTACCTGTTTGTTGCCCGTGGGAATGGCAATCGGCGGATTTACATCCGTCACAGACTTTGCCATGCAGACTCTCGAACCGCTGATTTGTCCAGACGGGACGACTGCAAAGTCACGTTCGTATGCGACAACCACAACAGATGACTTTGGCAACTCACAGCCAAGTACAGCTTATGTGATGCAATGCGTTGATACAAATGGCGAAGTTGTAAAGGAAGATCCAGTTGTATATGCATTTGTCTGGATCGGTATCATCGCTGGAATCGGTTTAGCGCTGGCTGGCATACTCGCATTTGTGTTCGCCGCGCCTGCCGGTGTAATAGTCACGAGACTCTTGAACCGCAACAAAAAGGCGAGTCACATTATCAATATCGAACCGGAATAATTTAATGAGTCTGTAAAGTATTTTTAATGTATCTCCATTTTTTAGGTGTATTATGTTGGCAAGAGAAAGGAGGTAGCCATAGAGACACCGCCTGAATTTTTTACCCACGGAAGGACTGGGAAGCCTTAACCTGGTCAAGAAGCGGAAGTCAAGCTTTAGAACCAGACGTTCTCCTAACGAAAGGAAGGCGCTTAAACCCCACTCCTTTCCAGCCAAATGAATAGTAAGACCTATTTGACGGATGGGTGATCCCGTAACTGGGTTTTCCCACCCGTCTTTTTTATTTGTTTTCAATTGCCTTTCGCATCCGATCCAGTCCCTGTTTGAGGATTCTGCGCGAAGTGCCAAAGTTAAAGCGGACATACTGGCTGTACCCATCACCGAAAATCTTTCCAGCGCTCAATGCCACTTTTGCCTCTTTCAAAAAGAAATCGAACGGTGATTTTTTCAATTTCAACTGCGTGAAATCGAGCCATGCCAGATAAGTTGCATCTGGGACAGTGACACGCACGCCCGGCATTTTTTCCGTCACATAGTCAATCAGGAAATCGCGATTTGCGGTGAGATACTTGTTCAGGCTGTTAAGCCAGCCATCACATTTTCCAGAGAATGCAGATTGCGCGACATGCAACCCTGAGCTACCTACATGCAGGCGCAAATGCTCCACTTCCTGGTTGTATCGGTCACGCAGTGCCTTGTTTGGAATGATCGCAAATCCACAGAAAAGCCCGGCAACATTGAAGGTCTTTGAGGGGGAAACCAGTGTGATCGTATGGTCAGCGATCTCACGCGATAGTGTCGCCATGGGGATAAACCGACAGTCCCCCAACAGCAACTCGGAATGGATCTCGTCTGAAACGATCAAAACATCGTTCTCAATGCAGATCTCCGCCATCCTTTGCAGGTCTTTGCGCGGAAAGATAATTCCCAGCGGATTGTGCGGATTACACAACAGGAACATACCCGCTTTCTTCGCCTGTTTTCTGAAGATATCCCAATCGATTTCATAATGCAGGATGTTGCCGTCCACGCGCTCGATGAGCGGGGCATTGAGTTGTGGAATCCCAATATTGTTTTTCACTTCATGGAATTCGTTATACACAGGCGTTTGGATCAGTACGCCTTTTTTCGGGGAGCAGAACGCACGCGCAGCGACACTGTACCCGCTGACAATGCCTGTTACTGCCGTCACTGCTTCGGGCTGTACCTTCCAGCGGTATAGGGAATCCATGCGGGCGGCGACCGTCTCCTGCAAGGATCTCGGCGGCATTTCATAGCCGAGCACGCCATGGTTCACCACCCTGCGGAGTCCGTTCAGGATCGGCTTTGGTGCGGGGAAGTCCATATCTGCCACCCAGAAGGGCAGGGTATCTGCAGGGTATTTTGTCCATTTGATGGAGTTCGATTTACGGCGGTTGGGGGTGTTGTCGAAGTTGTATTTCATGGGTTCCTTCATTTATCTTTGAGAATATCCAATGCGGTCGGCAGTATTTTTTCTGCCCACATGGCATACATTTTACCTGATGGATGTAATTGATCCCCCGCGACCCGCTCGAAGTCACTCCCCAATTGGGGATGGAAGAGAGAATACCCGCGTGCGCGGGCAGGCAAGCCGGGTCAGCAATTCTCAATATGAACATGTCGTTGCGAGCCTCTGGCGAAGCAGTCTCCTCACTAAAACCAGGGGATTGCTTCCCGAAGGTCGCAACGACACACTGAAGCCGGGTTCGATGCATTAAACGGTGGGATAATCATCAGTGGCGGAGGAAACCATGCTTGCCATTCGACGTTATCGAAAAAGTGATTCGCAGGTTGTCGGTGTGTTGATCGTGGATAACGTCGCGCGCGGCGTCACTGTGTTCAAGCTGCTGGCTACGATGCACGCTGTCCCGTTCTATTTGGCAATGGGCTATCGCAAATCGACGGCGTGCGTTCCATCCACAGTTTCGAGGGGCGCGGACTGCCATCCCAGCCGATGAAGAAGGTTATAAAAATCACTTGAATTGAGTCTTTCAAATCGCTACAATAGTAAAGTCAATCATAAGATCAAGGAGAACAATATGAGAGATCGACTGACAGATGCTTTGAAAGTCCATGATGTGGATTACGCGGACATCCGTATCGAGGACAAGACCGAATCGCAGGTTGTGTTCCGCGGACCCGAACTGGACAACATCGGTTCATCCCGGACCGTGGGCGGGATCGTGCGCGCCTTGCATAAGGGCGGCTGGGGATACGCCACGTTCAATGACCTGACCGATCTTGAGTCGCGCGTCAAAGAGGCTTGTGCCACCGCCAAACTGGTCGGCAAGGAGACCAGCCAACTCGCGCCGGTCGAACCGGTGGTGGATGAGATCAAAGCCTCGATGAAAAAGGACTTCCGCGATCTCCCTCTTTCGCAGAAGAAGGCGCTTGTCGAGGAATACAACCAGATCATGCTCAAGTATCACGAGAAGATCCAGACCACGACCGCGCTATATGCCGACAATTTCAAGACGGTCTGGTTTGCGAGCAGTGAGGGCACCTACATTATGGAGGAAAAGCCCAACATCGTTGTATTTCTAAATGCCACCGCACGTGACGGGGACGTTATCCAGCAGGGTTTCAAATCCACCGGCGGGGCGGATGGATACCAGATGATCGAAGGCTTCCATGACAAGGCGACCGAGACCGCCGCCAAGGCGGTTGAACTGCTTTCGGCGAAACCCGTGAAAGGCGGCAAGTATACGGTGGTCACCAATCCCAAGATGACCGGGGTCTTCACGCATGAGGCGTTCGGTCACCTGAGCGAAGCGGACTTCGTCTATGAGAATCCGCAGATGCAGGAGATCATGGTGTTGGGCAAACGTTTCGGCGTGGACAATCTCAACATCCTCGACGACGGCTCGATTCCCAGCGGACTGGGAACGCATCGCTACGACTACGAAGGCACACCCACCAAAAAGAACTACCTGATCAAGGACGGCATCCTGGTCGGGCGCCTGCACTCGCGCGAGACCGCCGCCAAAATGGGCGAACAGCCGACCGGCAATGCGCGCTCCGTACACTTCCAACACCCGCCCATTGTGCGCATGACCAATACCTATCTCGATAGCGGCAATGCCAAATTTGAAGACATGATCAAGGATGTGGAGCTGGGCGTGTATGCCATCGACATGTTCGGCGGGCAGACCGCCATGGAGATGTTCACCTTCAGCGCCGCTTACGGCTATATGATCCGTAATGGACAGGTCGCTGAACTGGTGCGGGATGTGACGCTGACCGGCAACGTCTTCGAAACCTTGATGAACATTGACATGATCGGTGACGATCTGGAATGGATGACCAACGGACGCGGCGGTTGCGGCAAGGGCAATCAGTATCCGTTGCGCGTCGGCATTGGCGGACCGCATATCCGCATTCAAAACTGTGTTGTGGGAGGTGAGTGACATGATCGTCGAACAGATTATCCAGAAAGCCATGGAAAAGGCGGACGCCGCCCAGGCAGTAATGTCCACGCAGGAGACCAGCACAGTGGATTTCGAGAACGACAAATTGAAATCGGCTGAATCCTCCCAGCGGACGAATATCAACGTAAAGGTTATCAAAGACGGCAAGGTCGGCACATCCAGCACCACCGATCCCACAGACATCGAAGGCGTGGTGGGACGCGCGCTCGAAGCCGCCGAGTTCGGAAGCAAGGCGAATTTCGAACTACCGGGACCGGGCGAACTGAACCCGGTCAAGATCTACGACCCGGAATTGCTCCCCCTCCAAAAGCCCGAGATGATTGGCATGGGTCAGCAGATGATGGACATGATCAAAGCCTATAATCCCGAGATACTGGCGGGCGCGGGCGTCAACCGCACGATCACCAAGATCGAGTTCGCCAACTCGAAGGGGGCCACCTACGCCGAGGAACACACCAACTTCGATGTGGGCGCAGGCGGACAATGGACACGCGGCACCGACATCCTGTTTGCCGGGCATAGCGTAGGACAAAAGAAACGCGAACTGGACACTGAAGATGTGGCGGCGCGCGCCATCGAATACTTCCGCATGGCGGAGAAGATCGTGCCGATCGAGTCCAAATCCATGCCGTCGGACAGCAGATCGCGCATCCCAGTTTTACGCTGATCGATGACCCGACCGTGGACTTTGGTCCAAACACCAGCGCGTTCGATAACGAAGGTGTAGTACGCAAGGTCACGCCATTGGTCGAGAACGGTGTTTTGCGGAATTTTATCTACGACTTGGATACGGCCGGTCGAGCCGGGGAGCATCCCACAGGTCATGGAACGAACCGCAGTCTGACCAACCTGGTCATGAGTCCCGGCGACAAGTCCTTCGAAGAGATGGTCAGCGGAATTGACGAGGGTCTGATGGTGCATGAGTTCCTCGGTCTCGGTCAGGGCAACCCGATCAACGGCGAATTCTCGGTCAATGTGTTTTTGGGCTACAAGATCGAGAAAGGAAAAATTGTGGGGCGCGTCAAGGACGTGATGCTGGCAGGCAACGCTTACGCCGCGCTGAACGACATCACCGCCGTGAGCAAAGAGCGCGAGTGGATCAGCGGCTCATTCTCATATTTCTCCGGTCTGTTCCCGTATGTGCAGGTCGGCAAATTGAATGTGACGGCTAAATGACAGCCACACCAGGAGTTGGGAACACGTTCACCTGAGTTTGGTTATAAACTTCAGCATCGGATTCTCAGACCACAAAAAGCCAGCCCGGTTCGACGGGCTGGCTTTTTGTGAGTCAGCGCTAAAAATCGCTGGCTGTTCGCTTTATTTATTTGTATTTGCTTCCGCCCTGGCTTCCTTCCGCGCCCTCAACCAGCCGTTCAAACTGTATTTGATCACGCGCTCATTTCCCGCCAGTAACTTCCTGATATTGGGACGCAATGCCCAGATCAGCAACAGTTCAGCGATCACAGCATACAACACACCCGTCCACGGCATCAGACCCAGCGACGCGCGAATGGCAAAGATGATCGCCGCAAAGAGCGCCACCGCCATCGTGGTCACGGACGCGATCCCGAGCGTGAAGAAGACCAGGGCGCCCAATCCGAATACGATCGGCAGGGACCATCCCCAAAATCCAACCGCGCCGCCAAGCGCCGGTGCACCACCTGCGCCGCCGTGGAAACGAAGTTTTCCGTCTTCATCGCGGCTGATCAAAAAGACCGAATAATTGTGCCCAAGGATCGCGGCAACCGGCGCGAAGAGATGCACAAGATTCGCTTCAGGTGCAAGCCATTGAGCCATCCAGACCGCCCCGGCTCCCTTCAAAATATCAAGAATGGCGGTGAGCAATCCCGCCCAAAAGCCGGCGGCGCGCATGGCATTTGTCCCGCCGGTGCGCCCGCTTTCGATCTCGCGAATATCCCTGCCGGTTTTCAACTTTACGATCAATAGACCAAAGGGAACAGAGCCCAGGATATACCCAAAGAGCACAACCCCAATACCAATCAGACTTTGCATAAACTGCTCGCCTCCAATGCGATGTATTACATGAAACACACGAACGGCGATATGGTTTCATCCGTCCATCAGTAGGGAAACTTCCGCCGCCTGTCCGTTTTCGATCCAAAAGCCGCGCAGATTCCACTGTCCACCCGATTTCGAGCAGATGACATGGACCACATCATAAGCCGCCTCTGCGATGTCGGTAACGGAGGCAGTTTCAGGTCCCGTGGGATGCGAGTGGAAGATGCCGAGCAGGTCGAGTCCCGTCGAGTCGATCCGCTCGAATGCCTTGAGTTGTTCGTGGGGATCCATCACGAATCGCACGGGACTTTGCGCCTGGTTCCGCACGGGGAGCGCCATTTCCACCCGGTCATTTTTCCCCGCCAGCAAACCGCAAGCCTCCAGCGGCATCTGGCTCTCAACATGCGCTATCACATCATCCCGGCACTCCCTGCCGATGACCAATTGCCTGATCATTTTAGCGAATTAAGAATGCCAGCCCCCAACAGAGCGCAGTGACAATCGCTGATTCGAACGCAGCGCGCCGGGCGGGCAGGTCTTCACTTACGTTGATGGCAAGGTTGGTCATCGCATACAGCGGACCGGTGAGCATCAACCCGAACTGGATGGGTGTAAGGGGCCAGTAGTGCAAGCCTGAAATGAGTTGAGCGCAAACGAACGCGATGCCGAGCGCCCAGGCGAATTCCCACCTGCCGCTCAGGCGCAGGTGCATGATGCGCAGACTGGCGAGCGCGGCGGCAATGAACAATCCCGGAAGGATGAGGAACAGGCGTAAGTCGCTATAACGCAGGGCGACCGCCAGGATGAAGAACAGTGTGTAGGAAATGGCTGTCAACCCCGCCATGGATGTTGCATAAAAGGGCGCTCCCGGGTCAACCACGATATATTCGGCGATAAAGACGAAGAAGAGAAAGGCGCCGATCACGGCAAACCCGATCCACCATGCCATGCCGCCGGGCAGGAGCGAGAGTGGCACGCTGATGACGAAGGCGGTCAGAGTGGGCAGGAGCCACCATTCAAAGGTATTCCTGCCCCGCAGTGATGGATGCCCGCGCAGGAGCCAATCCATGCCGGTGGCGGTCAGACCGGCGGTGAGCAGGCTCATGGCAGTCGAGATGTTCAGCGGAAGCGTGAGCAGAAAACCGGGCAACTGCAGTTCGACGCTGAACGCGGGCGCCTGCACGAGGCGCGTCAAAACGAACGCCAGCAGGACGGTGGCTGTCAGAATGCCAATACGGTTCGAATCGGGCAGGTATCTTCGCTCATCCATGCCTGCATTGTACCTGTGTCAAAGTTCGATGCCAAGACATGACCCGTATGGTAGAATCAATTTGTTATGGACACGAACAGACTTGAATCGCTCCCCCCGCCGCCGGGCGTGATCGGCTCGCTTCGGGCGGGTTTCGATGCTGTTTCCAGCCACGTTGTTTTGATCCTCCTGCCGCTGGTCATGGATGTTTTCCTGTGGGTCGGTCCCAGGCTGAGTGTGGGGAACCTGTATCGTTCCTTGATCCCTGTCTGGGTTGATTTGAACAGCAGGCTGGGATTTCCCGCTCTGGATGTTCCGGCGCTGACCGACAGGATCGAACTGCTCGGACGCGTCAACTTCCTGAACGGGATACGGACGCTTCCCATCGGGATCTCGAGCCTGCTTGCCGGTCATCTTCCGGATTCCCTGCCCATGCAGACTCCGCTTGGCGTTCAAGACGTGTTTCAAGTCTCATCGTCGTCCGCGATGCTTGGCTGGGGCTTGGTGCTGACACTGGCCGGCTGGATCGGCGGAGGCTTGTACTTCCGCTGGGTATCGGGAGCAACCCTGGGTGAGAGGGACGCGGGTATCAGTCCCATGCAGGCGGTCGTTCAGACGATGTTCCTTTCCCTGATCTGGCTGTTTGGTTCGATTTTTCTGCTTACGCCCATCCTGTTGGTGGTCTTGTTCCTTGCATTTATCAGCCCGGTTCTGGCGAACGGTGTGGTGCTGGTGCTGTTGATCGTTTCGTTCTGGCTGATCGTGCCGCTGTTCTTTACGCCGCATGGGATCTTTGTCCAGAGACAGAATGCATTGCTCTCGGTGCTCAACAGTTTGAAGATGGCGCGGTTCACATTGCCTGCCAGCAGTATGTTCGTGTTCGCGGTGTTCGTGCTTTCAACCGGTATGAATTATTTGTGGAGCGTGCCTTCGAGCGGTTCGTGGATGCTGTTGGTCGGGATCGCCGGTCATGCCTTCATTACAACGGCACTGCTCTCTGCAAGTTTTGTATACTACTATGATATGAATGTCTGGCTGAATATCGTGTTGGAACAGATACAACAACAAAAGAAAGGTTTACCTGCTCAACAGGCGTAATTTCCCTCACCCGACCCTTCGGGTCATCATCTCCCATCGGGAGAGGGGAGTGCGTGAAGTTTATTGGAGGTATTTGTGGCTAAAGAGACAAACAATATGAATTACGATGTCAGTTCCATTCAGGCTCTTGAAGGCATCGAGCATGTGCGCAAGCGCCCGGGCATGTACGTGGGCGGCACGGATATCAAGGCACTGCATCATCTCGTGTACGAAGTGGTCGACAATGCGATCGATGAGGCACTGGCTGGTTTCTGCACCACCATCGATATCACCATCCACGCCGACAGCAGTGTGACAGTGGAGGATAACGGACGCGGCATTCCGGTCGGTCCGCACCCGACGAAAAAGGATTCGCACGGGAAGCCCATGGAGACCGTGGATGTGGTCATGACCGTGATCGGCGCGGGCGGCAAGTTCGGCGGCGGCGGGTACAAGGTCTCCGGCGGTTTGCACGGTGTGGGTGTCAGCGCGGTGAATGCCCTCTCGGAATGGATGACCACCGAGATCAAACGCGACGGCAGGTTATGGCAACAGAACTATAAACGCGGTGTGCCGCAGGGTCTCATCAAACAGATCGGAAAAGTGGGGAAGGAAGAGACCGGCACGAAACAGAGTTTCAAATTCGACAAACAGATCTTCGTTGAAGATTTTGATTATCGTTTCGATACGCTGGTCCAGCGTTTTCGCGAAATGGCATTCGTAACGCGCGGTGTGACCATCCATTTTGTGGATGAGCGCGCCGAGCGCGAGATGAAGTTCTACTTTGAAGGCGGACTCACTTCGTTCGTCCGTTATTTGAATCGCAACCGCGAGAATTTGCATTCCGTGGTACATGTTGAAAAAGAGATTGAAAACATCGGTATCGAAGCCGCGATCCAATATACAGATTCTTACACTGAATCCGTGTACTCCTTTGCCAACACCATCAACACCATTGACGGCGGTACGCACCTGACCGGTCTGCGTTCATCGATAACGCGTGTCATCAACGATTACGCCCGCAAGAACGGACTTCTCAAGGAAGCTGACCCGAACTTCTCCGGTGACGACACAC
This sequence comes from Chloroflexota bacterium, assembly GCA_041302025.1. GTDB lineage: Bacteria > Chloroflexota > Anaerolineae > Anaerolineales > Villigracilaceae > Defluviilinea. Next base: position 13,725 of record JBFYRY010000006.1, read on the forward strand.
GGGAAGGCTTAACCGCCATTGTTTCAGTCAAACATCCGAACCCGCAGTTCGAGTCACAGACCAAGGTCAAGCTGATGAACCCCGAAGCGCAAACCTTTGTGACGCAGGTGGTCGGTGAAGCCTTTGGTACATTCCTGGAGGAGAATCCCCAGGCGGCGAAGTCGATCATCGCCAAGTGTCTCACTTCCGCCCGCGCGCGCGATGCGGCACGCAAGGCGCGCGACCTGGTCATCCGCAAGTCGGCGCTCGAGTCGCTGACCCTGCCCGGCAAATTGGCGGACTGTTCCGAACGCGATTCGTCGAAGACCGAACTCTACATCGTGGAAGGTGACTCGGCAGGCGGCTCTGCCAAGCAGGGACGCGACCGCCACTTCCAGGCGATCCTTCCGTTGCGCGGCAAGATCATGAACACCGAGCGCGCCCGCCTCGACAAGATCCTTTCCAGTAATGAAATTAAAGCCTTGATCTCGGCTTTAGGCACCGGCATCGGCGACAACTTCGATCTCGAAGGTCTGCGTTACGGACGCGTCATCATCATGACCGATGCCGACGTGGATGGCAGTCACATCCGCACGCTGTTGCTGACGTTCTTCTTCCGCTATATGCCGCAGTTGATCGAGGACGGACATCTGTATATTGCCCAGCCTCCGCTCTTCCGGGTTGCGTACAAGAATCAAGTGAAGTATGCGTACACGGAAAAGGAAAAGGACAAGATCATCAAGGAAGTCGGCGAGAAGGCAACTCTCCAGCGCTATAAGGGTCTCGGCGAAATGAACCCGGTCCAGTTGTGGGAGACGACGATGAACCCCGAGAACAGGACCCTGCTCCTCGTCACGGTGGAGGATGCGGCGGAGTCCGACCGCACGTTCGACATGCTGATGGGTGATGCGGTGGATCCGCGCCGGAAGTTCATCCAGACCCATGCCAAGGCAGTCCGAAATCTGGATATTTAGGAGCGGGAGAAAGGCGGAGCGTCCAAAAATGCTCCGCCTTTCTTTCCTTCGTTGCGCTCAGGACATGCTTTGTCATGAAAGTACCATAGATACAGAGGGAGGATATGGAGTAAAATCTGCTCATCGACCATGGAACAGCCTCAGGGATATTCTGCAAACTTGGGTAAAGTGACGCAAGCCATTGTCCTGGTGTATCAGGGCATTGCGGCTGTTGCGGTCATTACATCGTTATTTCTGGGTTACGATTGGTTAAGGAAACCGTTTATTGGGGGATTTTTCGAGCAAACGTTCGTGTTGAACGGGTCGGACACAGCCGTGGAAAATTCCCACTGGGCGATGTATGAACAGGGCTTTGGGCTCGGCGATCAGTTGGTTTCGGTCGATGGGAAAAGCATCTCTTCTTCCAATGATCTCGAAAACATAATTGGAACTCATCGGGTAAACGATGTTGTACCGGTTGAAATCCGCACGGAGAATGGGGAACTTCGCCGGACGGAAATCACACTACAGTCATTCTCCGCTGCGGATCAGCTTGCCTACTATGGAATGCCGGCTTTTCTGAGTCTGGTTTTCCTCATGGTGAGTCTGTGGATTTTTGGGCTGAGACGCTCCGAATCTGCCGGACGGGCTTTTTCCCTGCTGACAGCCTCCATGGCGGTGGGGATCGGTTCCCTCTTTGACCTGTATACCACCCATACTTTTACAATTCTCTGGACACTGTCCGTCAGCATGATCGGCGGCGCATTGATCGACCTTGCACTGGGATTCCCCCAGGAGGTGCGGATTGTGGTCGGCAGACCCTACCTGCGCTGGCTGGGGTATCTAGTCAGCGTTGCCCTGACGATCAATGCCTATCGCACGTTATATGATTACCAGAATCCAACTGCTTACATCACCTCCTGGCAGATCATGTATGCCTTCACCGGTCTTTCGGGATTGTTCTATTTTGGCGTGCTTGCCTACCATGCCTTTTTGTCGTATTCGCCGGTTGTAAAAAGCCAGGCGCGTACGATCCTGATCGGTTCACTGATCGCGTTCGGGCCAATGGTGGGGTGGTTCCTGCTTGCGGGTCAGGCGTTCAATCCATACCTGCTTTCATTTCTGATCGTTTTCCCCATTGTGAATGGATATGTGATTCTGCGGTTTCGCCTCCTGCGCGCCGATGCCTGGCTGCGCCGGGGAATGGTCTATGCCCTGCTGACGATTTTTGTTGTCGCAGGCTATGCCCTGCTCGTGAGCGGTATTGCATCGATCTTTTCCGTCGCAATGCCTTCGGACAATCCCTACCTGATCGGCGGACTGGTCTTTGTGATCGCCGTACTACTCGACCCCATGCGCACACGCCTGCAGGTGCTCGTGGACGGCGCTTTCTTCCGCGGACGCCGCGCCTTTGAAGAGCGCCTGCGGACCTTCAGCCACGAACTGACCAGCGCCCTCGACCTCAACATGATCGGCAGGGTGTTACGCCAGCAGATCTCAAGCAGTCTCGTCCCCGACCGTCTCCACATCTACATCTATGATTCCCTGAACGATCAGTACGTAGCGCTTCCGGGAGAGGATGGCAAATCCACCAGCGACATTCGTTTCTCGTCAAACAGTCCGCTGGCTCAGCATTTGACGAAGGAAAAAATCCCGCTTTATCTCGATACGATCAACCCGCCAGCCGCGCTTAAAAAAGATGAGGCTCGTCTGGCATTATTGGGGGCGCGCCTGTTCGTCGCCTTGCACGGGGAGGAACGTCCCGTAGGCTGGATCGCCCTGGGGACTCCCCTTTCAGGCGGCACGTATACGCCCGGTGACCTTGATTTCCTCGAAAGCATCTCGGATCAGGCGTCTGTTGCCATTTCCCGTGTGCAAACTGTCGTGGATCTCGAGCGCCGCGTGCAGGAAATGAACGCCCTGACACGCGTTTCGCAGGGCGTGAATGTCACCCTCACCTTCGATGATGTGCTGGAATTGATCTACGCACAGGCAACGCAGATTTTGCCATCATCCCTTTTTCATATAACGCTGTATAACAAAGCCGCCAATTATTTCTATTACGGTTTCTGCGTGGACGATGGTGAACGGACGAAAGCGCGTGAGAATCAACCCCTTCCGCCCAGCCTCGGCCTTGGGCAGGATATCATCCGAAAGGGACGCCCGATCCTTGCCCAGGATTACACGCGCGAGTGCCAGTTGAGGAACATTACACCATCCTCGCAAGGCATATTTGCATGGATGGGCGTGCCCCTCAGTTCCGGCAATGAAACGATCGGTTCATTAAGCATTGGAAGCCGCGATGCAACCATAACCTACACCCGCGCACAACTCGACCTGTTACAGGCGATTGCCGACCAGACAGTGGGAGCCATCGTAAAAGCCCGCCTCCTGCAGGAAACCCAGCAACGCGCCCATCAACTCACAACACTCAACGATATCACCCGCCAGCTCACATCCACTCTCGAACAGGAACCCCTGCTCCAATACATCCTGGAGAACTCTGTCAATATCTTGAACTGTGAAGCCGGCACCCTGTTCCTGATGGACGATCAGACCGGCGATCTGATCTTTCGTGTGGCGGTCAGCCCTGTGACAACCAAACTTCTTGGCCAGCGTATCCCTGCGGGACAGGGCATTGTAGGGCGCGCAGTTCAACTGCGTGCGCCTGTGATCGAGAACGAGGCTCAGCGTTCGGTCTCCCATTATGACGGCACCGACAAACAGACAGGCTTTACATCACGTTCGCTTCTCGCCGTACCCATGCAGTTCAAAGACCGCGTGCTCGGTGTCATCGAGGTCATCAACCGCCGCGATGGACTTCCCTTCGTGGCAGATGACCAGAACCTGCTGACAGCCTTTGCCGGTCAGGCGGCGGTAGCCATCGAAAATGCGCGTTTGCTTGCACTCACCGATCAGGAATTGACCGAAAAGGTGGACGAACTCCAGATCATGGGTCGTATCGACCGGGAACTCAATGCCAGTCTCGATATCGACCGCGCCATGCGCATCACGCTCGAATGGGCAATGCGGCGGTCCAGCGCCGAAGCAGGGCTGATCGGCATGGTGGATGAAGAGAACCTGCTCATCATGGCACAGGAGGGATATGAAGAGGTTCTCCCACAGGATGGCGAGAATGTTCAACACATGCCTCTCGAACTTCCGTCGCTTCGAACTGCCGTAGAAAGCGGGCAACCCAACCAGATATCGTTACTGGGCAACGGCTCAAAAGGCATCCTGCCATCGGCGCATACGCAGATCATCATCCCGATCCGGCGTGAAGCGCAGGTTATTGGACTGCTCCTGCTCGAAAGCCGCAGTGACTCGCAGGAGAATCTTGCGTTCCTCAACCGCCTCAGCGACCATGCCGCCATCGCCATCTCGAACGCGCAACTCTATAATGAAGTCCAGCGCGCGAACGAGGCGAAGAGCGAATTTGTCTCCTTTGTTGCACATGAATTGAAGAACCCGATGACATCCATCAAGGGATATACCGAATTGCTTGCGGCTGGCTCGGTCGGTCAGATCACAGAAATGCAGTCCAACTTCCTGCACACGATCCGTTCAAATGTGGAGCGTATGTCCACATTGGTCTCCGACCTCAACGATAATGCCAAGATCGAAGCGGGACGCCTGCGCCTCGAGTACAAACCGGTGGGTGTGCCTGATGTTGTGGATGAAGTGATCCGCTCCACGAAGCGCCAGGTGGAAGATAAACATCAATCGGTCGATTTGATGCTCCCATCCGAATTGCCTCTGGTCTGGGCGGATCGCACCCGTGTGGGGCAGGTGCTTACCAACCTTGTCAGCAACGCACATAAATATACGCCTGAGGGCGGAAAAATACTGGTTGGCGCGGAATCAACTGTCAACCAGTGGGACCCATCCGGCGCGAAACAGGTTGTCCATCTTTGGGTGAAGGATGACGGTATCGGCATCAGCGTGGAGGACCAGGCTAAGATATTCCAGAGGTTCTTCCGTTCCGACGATTCGAAAGCCCGCGAGGCCCCGGGCACCGGTCTGGGTTTGAACATCACCAAGAGCCTTGTTGAAATGCAGGGCGGGCGCATCTGGTTCGACAGCGAATTCAGAAAAGGCACCACCTTCCACTTTACCGTTCCCATCGCCGAAGGATGATGAAATGACGATACAAGTATCTGTTGGTCATGCGCACGCCCTGAACGGCCGCGAAGCGGGGTTGCAGGCAACGCATCAGGCGTTGAACCGGCTTGGTACCGCCGCGCCAGCCCTGGGCTTCGTCATTGCATCGCATCAATATCAGGCGCGCGAAGTCATCAGCGGCGTATCCGGTCTATTGGGTGATACCCCCATGATCGGCTTCAGCAGTCCGGCAGGCTTATCCGGCGCCGGCATTCATCCAAACTCGGTGGTCATCGCCTTGATGGCGGGCGACCTGCATGCCGAGACCTACTGGATGCCCGGCTATGCCCAGAGTGCCCGTGAAACCGGGGCGAAAATTTCACAACAAACCGCCCAACAGGAAGACGTGCGCGCCATGATCTTCTTTGCCGATGGTTTCAACGGGGATGCCGACCAGTTGTGCAATTCCATTTCTGCCGGATCGTATGCCCTGGCGGGCGCGCTCTCCTCGGGCGATTTGCACACGAGTCATTCCTACCAGTTGGCTGGTCCACAGACCGGATCCGGCGCGCTGGCGGCGGCGGCAATCCGCGGCAACCTGCGTATCGGCGTAGGTTCCGCGCACGGCTGGAACCCGGTCGGCAGTCAGTTCCGTGTGACGCGTTCGCGCGGTTTCTGGCTTCGCACGCTCGATGGACGTCCCGCTTCCGAAACGTATGCCCAACTCTTCGGATATCCTGCCCGTGAATGGGCATTCCCTCCGTTGAGTCATCTTGCGCGTCTCTATCCGCTCGGTGTGGACCAGGGCGACCAGCTCATTGTCCGCGCGCCGATCCGCGTGGAGGCAGACGGCAGTTTCCGCATGAACGCCCCTGTACGCGACGGTGTGGATGCATACCTCCTTGTCGGCAGCCGCGTCTCTTGCGAAAACGCCGCGCACGAAGCCGCCCAACAGGCTCTGCAAAAACTGGAAGGCTCCAGACCGGTATTCGCCCTCGTTCTTGTGGACATCGCCTGGGAAATGTTGCTCAAGTCAAACCCCGGCTCGGAGATCGATGCCGTGCAGGATATCTTCGGCAGGGAGATCCCTATTGCCGGCGGATATACCCTGGGACAGATCGTTCAGGGAAACGAATCGAAACATCCGCAATTGTTGAACCAGCATATCATGGTGGTTGCGTTCGGCGAAGTGTAGGCACAAATGACCGATACGGTGCGGGAGTTCATCCCGCACTGTTTTTTTAATCCGGTGACTTGGGGATATAATGAAACCAGAGGAGATAACCACATGAAAAGGATTTTCTTCACCGCCCTGATCGGACTCATCCTGCTGACAGGCTGTTCACTGCCCTCCGCCGCGACTCCGACTCCCACCCAGCCTGCTCCCGAACTCATGAACTTTATCCTCACTGAGACTCCCTCCCCCATCCCGCCCACTCCCACACCTGCATTCACGCCAACCGCAACGCCCATCCCGCCGGTTTTTCCCGCCATCTGTACCGACCCGCAGGTGATTGGGGTGATCGACTCATTAAGGAATTCCATGCTCACAAACGACGGGATGCTATTGAGATCTTTGGTCAGCCCGCAGGGCATGGAAGTCCGATATTTCCGTTACGGAACCCCCATCACATATACACCCTATCAGGCAAAATTCCTTTTTGAAACAACCTACCAGGCGAACTGGGGCGATGAACCGGGAAGCGGACTGCCGAAGAAAGGCGCCTTCCACGATGTGATCGTCCCCGAACTGGCAAGGGTATTCAGCCAGCCCTATTCCCTGCATTGTAACGAGATCAGGCACGGCGGCGCATCGTATGATGTTGCCTGGCCCTATAACAGGGATTTCTACGCCATCTATTTTGCCGGAACGGAACAGAATGGGTATCTGGACTGGCGCACCTGGGTGGTCGGCATCGAATATATCAACGGCAAGCCGTGCATCTACGCCCTGATGAATTTTTTCTGGGAACCGTGACCATCTCATCATCCCCCTGTGATCAAGTGACCTTTCTCCGGATACTGGTCACTTTTTTATGAGCAGTGCATCCGCCAGTTCGCTGGTGTTCTTCAAGATCAGATCCGCCCCGAATTTCAGCAGTTCCGGTTCCTCGCCGAAGCCGCATAATACGCCCACCGTCTGCGCGCCCGCAGAGGTCCCTGCGCGCATGTCCACGGTGGTGTCGCCAATCATGAGACATTCTTCCGGCTTGACGTTCATTTTCCGCGCCGCGAACAGGATCGGATCGGGATACGGCTTGGTATGTTCCGCAGATTGACCGGTCACCACCGCATCAAAATACTTCACCAGATCGAACTGTTCGAGAAAATGCATCGTCCCTTTTTCATCGCGTGCGCTGACGACCGACATGGGATATTTACCCTTGAGCCGTGCCAGCATCCCGTCCACGCCGGGGATGAGCAGGAACTTTTTTGCAGACATCCTGCGGTGACGGTTCATCCAGTCGATGAGCGCAACAATCTCATCATCCAGACCAATCGTGTCGGTGAGTCCGAGCAGGGCGTTGCCGGGCGACTCCGCCCACATCACGAAGCGGCGCGCCGCATGTTCGGAGTTGCGGAAAAGGGATTTCGGAAAGAACCGGATGACTTTCTGCGCGTACAGGTCATCGGTATCGCTGAGCGTGCCATCCACGTCGAAACAGAGGGCTTTGATACGGGGAATATCCAGGCTCATGAGATAATTGTACCCGCATTCGCCTGTATTCGATTGTGCTATACTTTGAATGTTGGTACATTTTCATCCACTGGCATCGTCCCGAAGGCTGGGACGGCAGGCCGGTTTTTCAAAAGGACCTTCGGGACGTTTCCGCAAAAGCATTTATGACACTTCCACAAGAATCTGACCGTACAAAAGCATTACTTGAACTTCTCTATCACGTCAGCCGCGAAGTTGCCACCGCTCTGGACCTGCGGACGGTGCTTCAACGCGTCCTGTATGAAGCCATTCAGAACGTGGGCGGCGAGCGATGCAGTATCGTCGTGCTCGACGATGCCGGCAAAGCCATGGACGCGACCATCGTCTACGGTAAACAGATTCACGAGCATACGACACAACAATTGCGCGATACGATGGAGCGCGGACTTGCAGGCTGGGTCATTCGCAATCGCAAGGGAGTTTATATTCCCGATACGAGTAAGGATGACCGCTGGTTGATGCGCCCGGATGACGCGGAAGACCGGTCCGGTGCCAAGTCTGCGATCTGTGTGCCGCTGTTGGTGCGCGAGAAAATGGTGGGGGTGCTGACGCTTGTCCATGCGAAGCCCGACACGTTCATGGAGGAACAACTCGACCTGATGCAGGCAATCGCCGACCAGGCGGGTGTGGCGGTGTTGAACGCGCGTCTCTATACCGAGAGTCAACGGCAGGCGCGTGTGATGACGGCGCTGGCGGAGGGCGCGGCGGCGATGAATGCCTCGCTGCGTGAAGATGAAGTGCACCAGCGCATTCTGATCCAAACCATGCAGGCACTGCAGGTGGAGACCGTGGCACTGGGCATGATCGAGGGCGAGCATGTTGTATTCCGCGCGGCGGCGGGAAATAACGCCGGGAACATTCTGGGGCGAAAGATCGCGCTGGGTGACGGCATTGTGGGAGTGGCGGCGCGAGACGGACGCGGCGTGGTGGTACCAGACGTCAGACTGGATAAGAATTATCGTGACGCGGACAAGTTCGGGGGAATCGAGATGCGCTCGATCCTTGTCGCCCCGATTCAGGCGCAGGGACGTGTGATCGGCGTTCTCGAGGCGATCAATCCCATCTCCAAATCCTTCGACCCCGATGCCCTGCTGGTGATGACCGGCATCGGCGGTCTGGCAGGGACGACGATCCAGAACGCGCAGTTGTTCGAGCGTTTGCAGGCGGCGCACCGGCGTTACCGCGAGTTGTTTGAGGATAGCATCGACCCGATGCTGGTCACGGATTGGGAGGGGCGCATCCTCGAAGCCAACCGGCAGGCGATGTTGATGAGCGGTTATTCGAACGACGAACTGCACACGCTGACCATCGACCAGTTGCATGAGGTGAACTGGAACAAGACGGGCATGGAGTTCGAGACGTTGCGCGCCGACCAGGTGGTCTCGTATGAATCGTCCATGCACAAACGCGACGAGTCTCACATGCACGTCGAGGTGCATGCCCGAAGAGTGGAGTTCGACGAGGCAGATTCGATCCAGTGGATATTGCGCGATATCACCGAGCGCCGCAAACTGGACGAACTACGCGAAGATCTGACCGCGATGATCTATCACGATCTGCGTTCGCCGCTGGGAAACATCGTTTCGAGTCTCGATGTGCTTTCGACGATGGTGCCCGAGCAGGACCAGGAGATGGTGCTTTCCATTTTGAAGATCGCGGAGAATTCGACCGACCGCATCCAGCGTCTGGTCAGTTCATTACTGGATGTGAACAAACTCGAGTCGGGTCAGCCGATCGCGGACAAGACCGCAGTCGCCCCCCTGCCGTTAATCACGAAGGCGATGGAGGATGTCCTGCCGGTGTCGAAGGGACGCCGCCAGACGCTGACCACGAACCTGCCGGAAAAACTGCCGCTCATCTGGGTGGACGAGGACATGGCACGGCGCGTGCTCATCAATCTGATGGAGAATTCGAGCAAGTTCACTCCGGTGGAAGGGAAACTCGAAATGGGCGCCCAGCAGGAAGGCGAGTGGGTGCATCTATGGGTGAAGGATAACGGACCGGGCATCCCCTTCACCGACCAGGAACGCGTCTTCGACAAGTTCACGCGCCTGCGCGGTTCGAACAAGACCGGCGGACTTGGCATAGGTCTCGCCTTTTGCCGCCTCGCCGTGCAGGGGCATGGCGGAAAAATCTGGGTCGAAAGTGAATCGGGCAAAGGTGCGGCGTTCCACTTCACTTTCCCGGTGGCGAGTGAGGAACAACGTTCCAGTGTGGATGGCTAATCGCTTGAATAAGTGATGTTAAACGAAATCCCCCGCCCATGCTGCACCCATCGCTTGGGCGTTTTCCTTTGGGTGGCAAGTGGTGGTAAGATAGACCTACCAAAACATCAGGAGCATTAACTGCATGGATGCCATTGCAAAGAATGTGTATATCGAAGACCGCTATCTCGGCGTAACGCTGGGAGTCATCACCCAGCCGCGCGGACTGGTGCAGATCGACGCGCCGCCCGCCCCGGAGGACGGCCGCTCGTTGCGCGCCTCCCTGATGGGCATGGGCAACGGACCTGAGCGTGTGCTCATCAACCTCGATGCCCACCCTGACCGCACACTGGGCGTCCGCGCCATGGATTGCACGGTCATCGCGCACGAAAAGACCGCGATCGCGTTCCGCAACCGTCCCAATACCTTCAAGGCGCAGGGCGACGAGACCGGCTCGAACTGGGAAGCCATCCCCGGCTTGGGCAGTGTCCGCTGGGCGCCGCCGGAAATATCCTTCATGGACACCATGACCCTGCACTGGGGCGGCGAGCCGATCATTTTGCAGAGTCGCACCGGTCCCACACCGGGGGCGATCTGGGTGGTGTTGCCCGAGGAAAAAGTGGTCTTTGTCGGTGACGCAGTCTTGAAGGGACAGCCTCCCTTCCTGGCGCATGCCGACCTCCCGGCGTGGATCGAAGCACTCAATGCCCTGGAAGGACCGGACTTCAAAGGCTACACCATCGTCAGCGGGCGCGGCGGCGTTGTCACCCAACAGGTTGTCAAGACACAGGCAGATTTCATCAAGAAGGCGCTCGATAAGATGGAAAAACTGGGCGGCAAGAAAGCCGCCGCAGGCGCCGCCGATAAACTTGCGGAAGCACTGCTCAAAGAGTTCAAGGCACCTGTCGCGCGCCATAAACAATACCTGCACCGCCTGCGCCACGGCTTGAACCACTATTACATCAGACACTATTACCCATCTTCACGCAACATCCTCGAGGAATAATGACGGCACAGCCGCTTTTTGAAACCACCCGCGGACAGATCGTCGAGTCTATCCATTATGGTTCCTTCGCCATCGTCGATTCGACCGGCAGAATGCTTGCATCCCATGGTGACCCGCAGACGATCGCTTTTTTGCGCTCCAGCGCCAAACCTTTTCAGGTTCTGCCTTTCGTCGAACGCGGCGGCGTGGAGCATTTCGGCTTCACCCAGCGCGAACTCTCGCTTGCGTGCGCTTCGCATGAAGGCAGTGACATGCACGTGCAAGCCGTGACCGCCCTGCAAAAGAAGATCGGCATCGAGGAAGGCAACCTGCAATGCGGAAGTCACATGCCGGGCGACGTGGATGAACTCAAGCGCCTGATCGTGGGCGATATCCATCCGCACACCAATCACAACAACTGCTCCGGCAAACACACCGCCATGCTTGCCTGTGCGAAGTTGCACGGATTGCCGCTGGAGAATTATCTCGACATCAACCATCCCATCCAGCAGGATATTCTCGCCTCTTTCGCCGAGATGTGCCTGTTCTCGTTAAATGAGATCCAACTCGGCGTGGATGGTTGTTCCGCGCCAAATTTCGCCCTTCCGTTATATAACGCCGCGCTGGGCTTTGCGCGTTACTGCGACCCGCGTGAACTGACCGAAGCACGCGCCGCCGCCTGCCGCAAGGTTACATCTGCCATGACAGCGCACCCTGAAATGATGAGCGGCTTCGGTGAATTCGACGAGCAGTTGATGAAAGCCGGTGAGGGCAGGATCGTCACCAAACGCGGCGCGGAGGGCTACCAGATCGTGGGTCTCATGCCCGGCGTGCTGGGTCCCGACTCTCCCGGTGTGGGCATTGCGCTCAAAGTTTCCGATGGCGACGCCTCGCGCATGGACGACAACCTCGCATCGAGCAACCGCGTCCGCCCGGCAGTGGTGATCGAGATCCTGCGTCAGTTGGGAGTCCTTTCCTCGAAACAGGAGCAAGCCCTGGCTGGGTTCGGACCCGTCAAGTCCATCCGCAATCACAGGGAGATCGTCACAGGTCAATCCCGCCCCGTGTTCAAACTGTAAGTCACATCATCCGTTCACTTCGCAACGTCCCGAAGGTTTACCCTGAACGAAGGGAAGGGTCTCAACCTTCGGGACGTTTTGTCTCTTTGTAAAATTGAAAGGATTCGGAAAAAACATATAAGAAAAGCATGACAGGTTTCATTCCCGCCACATTTTGGGGTAAAGGATGATACAATGCGCACGGGTAGGATATTATTCCATTCAGAGAGTGATCATGGCGTATTCAGGAGACCGAATTCTCCTCGTTGAGAATGACCCCGAAATCAGTGACTTGATTGCCCGCCAGGCCCTCAAATCCATGGGCTATCAGGTGGACGTGGTTGCCGACTCATCCTCCGCCATCAAGATTTCGCTTCAGACTCCCCCAGACCTGATCATCGCCGACTTGAATCTCCCCGGCTTGAGCACCAAAGACCTGCTGGTTGCCCTTTCTGCGCAGGGCGTGAATACGCCCCTGCTGGTCATTGCCAACAAGGGACAGGAGAACGATGTCATCCAGGCGTTCCGGCTGGGCGCGGCGGATTACATCATGTGGCCCGCGCGCGATGCCGAGGTGGTCTCTGCCGTGGAGCGCGTGCTCAGAGGTGTACACGATATTCGGGACCGCCAGCGGCTGGATTTGAAACTCAGCGAGACGAACCAGGAACTCCAGCGCAAGATCCGCGAGATGACAGCCATTATCAACATCGGCAAGGCGGTCATCTCCATCAACGATCAGCGCTTTCTCTTCCAAAAGATCGTGGACGGTGCGGCGCAGGTCGCCAGAGCGGATATTGCCTGGGTCCTTGTCCGCGAGCAGGAAAGCAAGGCTTTCCTGCTCACTGCCTATCGCGGGCTCCCCGATGTGTGGTCGAAGAAAATGAACATGCCCCTCGATGACGGCATCAGCGGACTGGTGGCTCTTTCGGGTGAAACGCTTGCCATTGCGGGCGATCCTCTGCTCAAGTTCAGGATCGCCAATCTTGGCAGGTCTGCCTGTGCGGTGCCGATCAAGGTCCAGAACGAGGTCATCGGCATGCTGATCGTCGTCCGCAAGGAAGCACAGCCTTTCGACAGGATCGAGCAGACCCTTCTTGAAGCCGTGACAGATTACGCATCCATTTCATTGGTAAACGCCAGGTTGTTCCGCGCCCTGAACGAAGCGGCGAATGCCTCCCGGGAAGGTGAAAAGAGGCAGAATGCCCTGCTCGAATCGATCCGCAGTTCCATCTCGGAGGAGTTGCATGCCGCGGTCTATCCGATTGACCTTTTATTGACCGGCAAACCCGGTCCCATGACCGATGAACAACGACAGGCTTTGCAAACATCCCGTGCCGCCCTGCAGCGTCTCGCGCGTGCCGCAGAGAAGACCACACCGCCTGTACCCATTAAACTGAAAAGGCAGTAAAATTCCTTTACACCATGCCAAAATCCGACCTGATCCTGCTCGCGCTGGATGAATCTCCCATATTGAAATTAATGGACCGCGCGTTAAGTGTTCATTACACGACCGCCACGGCAAAGGATATACAATCATTGGGGCGGTTGCTTCAGGAGACCAATCCGTCCCTGTTGTTGGTGGGAGAAAAGTTCAATGGGCATGAAGGTCTAAAGGTGGCTGAGGAACTGATCCAACGGTTCCCCACCCTGCCGTTCCTCATGTACACTGAAAACCCAAGACCCGAACTGGTCAAAGGCATCTTCCGCCTGGGGTTGAACGGATACCTTGCCCCTCCGCTTCGAACAGACGATATTATAGATACCGTGGAAGGCAGTCTCAGGCATGCCCATCGTGTTGGAGACTGGATTCGCAGGGAAATCAAACGAACGACCGCATCCCTCAAGAAGCAGGCGGAGATCTCCGATGCCGAACGATCCCGGCTGGAGGCGGTCTTCAACAACATCCATGACAGCGTCATGATCCTCGACCATGAAAACAACATCCTGCTTGTGAATCCTGCCATGTGCCGCACTTTCGGATTGAATGAAAAACAGGTGATCGGCAAGGCTGTGCTGGATGTGATGACCCATCCCGACATTCGTGCGCTTCTCACACGGACCGATAGCAGTGACCCGTTGCAATATCACGAAGTCAGTTTTCCAGACGGCAGGATCGGCAATGCCCAACTCACGCAGATCCACGATGTGGGGTCTGCCCTGACCATGCAGGATATTACCTATTTGAAGGAAGTGGACCGCATCAGGAGCGAGTTCGTCCATACCGTATCGCACGACCTCCGTTCGCCGCTGACATCCGTGATCGGCTACACCGAACTGGTCGAACGCGCCGGCACGCTCAACGATATGCAGCGCGACTTCCTCAAGCGCATCCAGGAAAGCGTCCAGCACATTACATCCCTCATCAACGACCTGCTCGACCTGGGCAGTATCGAAGCCGGTTTCGACACCCGCCGCGAACTGATCCAATTGGAAGGCATCCTGCGCTACACACTCGACATGTTGCAGGGGCAGATCAAATCCAAGCACATCAAAGTACAGACAGATATTGCCCCATCCCTGCCCGCCCTGCGCGCCAACCCCATCCGGCTCCGCCAGGTGCTCGATAACGTTGTCGGCAATGCGATCAAATATTCCCACACGAACGGTAACGTTCAAATTTCCATACAATCAGAGGCTGACCAGATCATCTTCCAGGTGACAGACGAAGGACCCGGCATCCCCGCCACCGACATACCGCATATCTTCGATAAGTTCTACCGCGCCAGCAACATCAAGAGCACCCAGGGCTCCGGTCTCGGGCTTGCCATCGTCAAGACAATCGTCGAAAGTCATCAGGGGCGAATTTGGGTCGAATCCACAGTGGGGAAGGGCAGTTCCTTCTTCATCGTTCTCCCCATTCTGTCCGAACCTGTCATTGCCCCCAAGAAATAAAATACCCCTGTAAACTGCATACCCCGTTAAAAATGCTTCCGCCGAGTGTTACTCAGCGGAAGCTTTCGCCAAAGGAGGAGACAGTGAGGAGCATTTTGGAGGTGTCTTTGTGCCGTCTCCACTGTCATATTATCCCACCAGCCGGGTTTATGCCATCGTAGAATGTAACCGATTACTGGTGACATATTTCACAAATCACCGCCCTTCTCCAGCAGGAATTTCCCAGCCAATTCGATGGCATCCTCGTCAGACTGGTACGCTCTGACCGTCAGATTCGGGTCGGGGTTTCCACTGATCATTTTGGAGACCCTGCGCCCCTCCCGATGCAACGCCAGCACAGGTTTCCCCAACCCCAGCGAAAAACCGATCTCATATCCAACGCCATGCGAAGGGACACTCACCTCGGCGATCAATACATCGCAATGGCGGATCCATGCCACATCGCGCGCATACACATCCTGTGGAGCGATGACCGCCTCCGCCTCAGGGACGCCTGATTCCGCCAAATGAGCCGTGGGCACCTCGTGACCCGCCTCCGTCAACGCACGCACAATGGACTGATACACGGCTTCGAACTCGCGTCCGCCCGTGATCGAACAGGCAAAATAAATGTTCATTTCCGGGGCAGTCTCGAGAGAATGGAATTTCCCGGTTTCTTCTTCGCACGAGGCGGATTGGGATCGATTCCCGTCTGCATACTTTCCAACTCGGAACTGAACTGCATCCAATCCTTCACTAGGATCACAAAGTGCGGGGTTTTATCCTTGAAAAAGAACCTTGAAAGAAACATCCGCAAAATCATCGGCGAGATCGGATAGCCCTTCAACTCGATCACCATTGCCGTATGGTTCGCCAACGGCTCAAAAATATCCCACACCCAGCCAGACATACTCTTGCGAGGGAACAGATGACGCATCTCGGTTGTCGTTGTTTTCAGGAGGCGTTTATAGGAAATATTGATCCGCATGAACGGCGTGGCGATCTTCAAATGATCGGGAAAAGCCTGCACATACGCAAACCGCCTGATGACCAGCAGGAATAACCCTGCAAAGACTGCCAGCGCGCCAACCGCGGCAAACAACTGCCAGCGCCATGACAGCATCTTCCCCAACGGATCGAGATATTCCGTATACGCCAGCCCGAACATTGCAATGCCGAGGGCAAAGACCCCGGGCCACCAGCGTCCCAATAAGTGCTGATAAACGATCAATGGAAACTTTGTTCCACCCCGTCGCGCCATCGCCTATTCGTCCTCGTTCATTGGGATGGGCAAACCGCTTCTTCCATCATCATCGATCATACCGCTGTTCAATTGCCCGCTCAACTTGCGGATCGCCTGGGTGAGGTGTTCGCCGCGCAGGCTGAAGGTGACATCGCCTCGCGTCTTTTCGATGATACCGCGCGCCAGGTCGGTCTGGCGGCGCAGGCCGTTGGTGATGGCGTCGGGATAATCCATTGTCACAAGCACGGAATAGATCTCGTCCATGTAACCGAGCAAGCGTTCGGCTTCCTGCGAATAGCCGGAACGAAGGATATCGAGCGTGCGGCGTCGCAGTTCGCCGACAACCTCCGCCAAGCCGTTGAGATAGGTCGCATCTTCGACGTTCAACTCCTCGGGAGTCTGAAGCGGCTGGTTCTGGATCAATGCGCAGGTGACGTTCGCCTCCACAAATTCCTTGAGGGCATCCTGGGTATATCCCGCGTAATACAGGTCGGGATGGTCCCTCAGTTCCTCGTGCAGGATGTCTGCCAGCTTGTGCGCCTCGGTCAGTTGAGCGTACATCGCCTCCCTGTCATCCCGGTGGACTGCGCGAATGGCGAGCGAGCACGCGCGGGTGAGCTGGCGTGCCTGCGCAAGTGCCTGATCCCGCATGGATGTGCGGGTATCGAATTTCCGGCGGATCTGGTCGGCAATTTTTTCGAGCTTGTGCATAACAGAGTCCTGTACTGCTGGTTTTTATTCCTTTGGATGCTCAGGCGGCTGTAGCCGCCCGAAAAGGTTATCAGCGAGGGTATTGGCATTGGGTACATTGATCTCGCCAAATGCGGCTTCATAACGGGCAATATTTTCCTTCAATGCCCGTAAAAGCAATTTGGCGCTGAGTGGTGTCATGAGAATGCGGGCGCGCACACCGGCTTTGGTCTCACCTGGGAGTATCTGCGCAAAGTCAATGACAATATCTGCCGGGGAATGCGAGATACGTGCCAGGTTGGTGTAGATGGGTTCCAATTCGGCTGGCACTTCCATGCGCGGTCCGGAAGGTGGTTGAGGTTGGGGAGTAGTCATTGCTTTTCTCGGATATGAAAAGGAACAGGTCTAACGAGCCGAAAGTGCTCGACCCGTCAGACCTGCAAGAAGCGCTAGAACGGGATATCGTCTTCCGGAGGGATTTCGGCGCCCTCCATGCCGCCGTGAGTGGGCATATCGCCGCCCCCGCCTTCGCCGCGCGAGGAGAGGAAACGGACGGTGCTGGCTGTCACCTCAAAGGATGCGCCGGTGCCGCCATCTTGTTTTGTCCACACTTTCGGACCGCCAGTGTTTGGGTCGGCGGTCATACGTCCATCGACAAGAACCTGCGAACCTTTTTTGAGATACTGGTTGCAAATTTCAGCCTGTTTACCCCAGGCGGTTACGCGGAACCAGATTGTCTTTTTTATTCTTTCACCATTGGCATTTGTATAGGATTCGTTGACGGCAACAGAAAAACTTGTAACAGCCTGTCCAGATGGCGTGTAACGCATTTCGGGGTCGCGCCCTAGATTCCCAGCAATAACGATCTTTTGGTAACTCATTGTTCCTCCGGGTACTTGTGTATGGTTTAGGCTAGATATGATTTAACCCATGGAGTTTCCTCAGGGTCCATTTCGATTATTTTATCAGCAAGCATGCCAAGCAGGGTAACGGATTGTCTGGCTGTTTCGTATATCAAATCCGATTCATCACTCATCTTTTTTAGATATTTTCCTGTATCACGCACTGCTGACGGGTCGGATGATTTGTGGTGGATGATCAAATTCCTCGTTTTGATCATCCTTGCAAGAAGTTCATTCCAGTTTTCATGGCGGGGCATTTCCTTATCTGTGATAAGTTCGGGAATAATGACCCATTTGCTTAGCGTGTCGAGTTTGTCCAGATGATCCTTTACAAAGTTATCCCCCAGATGACGCGAGGCATAATCATAAATATATGCCTCAATAGCCATGGTAGAAAATACAATTATAGTGACGGCTGATTTTGCCAGTTCCTTTTCTTTTGCATTGATTTCTTGTTCGGGGTCTTTTGTGATGCCCTGTCCAGGCTTTTTTGCGCGAAGGTCAAGCCTCGTCATTTTTTTGTGGTTTTCTTTAATTATGCTTGAGAACAGGTGAATCATGGAGGTTCGTGCGCTGGAAACAGTTTTTTTCATTGGTACAAACCGTTGTTTTCAATTAAGGTACCCGCCGAACCACGGCGGGAAATCAGATTGAAATGTATTTTACTCCATCATCATTGGTTCACATAGAGAAAAAGTGATTGTTCCAAAAATGGTAAAGAGATGGCTAAATGGGCTGTGGGACAGTCTGCCAACCGTCCCACAGCCGAGAGAATAAAGAGCCAACCACTACGCAAAGAAAATCCAACCATGTCTTCAGCGGCTGTTCACCTACCTGCGAGGCGTCGGCGGTTTGCGTTGCATCGATACCGAATCCATGGACAGGAAAAAATGAGGCGATTCCTTTGAGAAAGTCCGCAACCAAAAGGGATGGAGCAAAACCGGATAGCAACACTCTGAGAAAACACGGGGATTGATATAATACCTGTGGTCACATACTTGCCATGGTGGGCGGTGCCAAGATAGGTGTGTGCCGCGCTGGGTATACTTTTATCGTGCCTGCTCCTGTTGGGAGTCCCAAAAAGGGATGATACGAAACGCGGAGGCTTTATGTTGCTCCAAGCCACAATGCTCGTTGACCTCATCGCAATGGCGACCACACTCTGGTTGGCTTTTTATTTATTTGCGAGAGGCTTCCCCAGCCGCATCACTTTGCGTGTTGTGGTTGTTTTATTGTCGCTATCCATTTTTTATTTCAGCGCATATAACAACATCTTCCATCAGACGGCTGGCACCGCGGCATGGCGCGCCGTGTTCATCGTGATCGGACTGGGGAGTTGGTACAGCCTGACGTACAGGCTCATGCCCGAACATGACCGAAATAAATATCTCTGGCTCAAGCGAGGGGTCTATTCCCTGGCGGCGCTCACAATCATCCTTCTTTTACAGCCCAATACATTCATCGAAGAAAAAGGCAATGCGCTCTATGTGGCACACATGGCAGGCGGAATACCCTATGCTGTGTACAGCGCTTATCAGGTCATCATTTCCGTTTTCATCCTGCTCAACCTGCTGATCGGCGAACGGATCGGGCTGACGCCGCGCGGGAAGTATTTTCTGGCGGCATCCATCTTCCCCATCCTTTCAGTGATCTATGGGGTGATCTCACTGCGCTGGTCCCAGACTTCGCCGCGCATCGCACAGGACCTGCTGTCGTTTCTCGGCATCTTTATCCTCGGATTATCGGTGGCGCGTCACCAGACGTGGACGGAACGCCGCACCTCGCTTCAGGATTTCCCTCTCACGACTCTTTCCACGCTGGGGCTTGCCTCCGTTACCGCCATCTTTGCCTTAAGAGAGGGGATGTCTCTGGAGCGGATGTCCTCGGTGGTGGGATTTGTCGTATTGGCGATCGGCGCCTACGATCTGACGCGCGAATTTTTGGAGCGTTTGCGTACACACAGGGAGAGTGAGTTTAGAAAACAACTGCGTCATCTTGAAAATGAAAGTTCCGGCGACCAGACGCTCCGCAGGCATTTGCAAAAGGGACTCGATCTGTTGTGCGAGACGCTCGATGCGCAAGGCGGTTTTGTGGCGGTGCGTCGGGGGGAGAACTTTACGGTAACGGCGACCCGGTACTCGGTCCCCGAAGGAAGCGAGTTTTCCGAATCCCTGGTCGCGTGTGAGGATGTATCCCAGCCGAAGGATGTACAACTTGCATCCCTTGCGTGGATCGCTCCCTCTTTTGAAGGTCAAACACAGGTCGCTGTCGTGGGACTTGAAAAACCGCGGTCCCGTACCGAGTATTCCACCGGGAGCCTGGAATTGCTGGCAGAGGTTGCCGACCAGATCGGCACGATCGTTTCTCTGGGAAGTCTCCAACCGAAACAGAGCAGTCAATTGCGGGAGTTGGTGGCTGAATCGCAGACAAATGCATCCAAGTTGAAATCGATGTCCGGCAAAATGCTGGATGCGATCTCTGCCAGCCCAGACGATGACTTCATCAAGATCGTCGAGGAGGCGTTGCGGCACCTGCCCGACGCAATCGCGCTGGGGCAGTCGCCTCTCGCCGATAAAATGGGCATCACCGCCGAAACCCATGTAGAGCGCGGGAAGCATTTGCAGGGAATGCTCATGGAGTCAATCGAATTGTTGAAGCCCGCGGAAAAACGTCCGCCTGAACCACTGCCGCGCATCTGGTACAACCATGCCGTCCTGCACGATGCCTATGTGGAGGGTGTACAGAACCGCGAGATCATGGCGCGCTTATACATTTCCGAAGGGACGTTCAACCGCACACGCCGCAACGCAATCAGGGGACTGGCGAGGTTGTTGATGGAGAAGTAAGGTGATCATGTTGGAAATTTCCTAGTACCGCAGTCACATGCTTTCGGCTCCAAAGTTCCGCTTTGGGGTCGAGTTTTTTAAACTGGCATCTTTTGGCAGTCTTTTCTCTGGTTTTGGCAGTTCCAAAATGCAAAGATGGGGTCAACAAAGGAGATTGCCTTGAACAAACACACACTCTTCACAAAAGTCCGGGATTACTACGCAAACCTGGTTGCCAAACTCGGCACCGCCCAAAACGAAGTATCCATGACTTACCTTTCGTTCGACGATGGCGAATGGGCGGCGAAGATCAGCGATGTGCTTTGTTCAAAGGCCCTGGCGGGTGTGAAGGTGCGCTTGATGGTGGATGAGTTCGGTCAACTGCTCGATGAGCCCCGCCATGCAATTCAGAACATTGGCATGTTCCGCCGCCTGCGCTCGCATGGTGTGCAGGTGAGCATCTACCGTCCCGCCTCCCCCTTGAACATCAAGAACCGCCTGCATTGCAAGATCGCCGCCATTGACGGTCACACTGTATTCATGGGCGGTTCGAACATTGGCGACTACTACACCACCTGGAGCGACACAAACCTGCGTGTGGACGGCGACTTTGGCAGGACATTTCACAACGTCTATGACTTTCTGCTCGCGCATTCACAGGGGGAGGACGCGACAGCACGTTCCTTCGAGACGGGGAACCTGCACGCCGGAACCGACAAACTTTTTCTCACCCTCCCGCGTCAACGGCAGGACATCCGCCATGCTTTGATGCAATTGATCTTGAATGCCGGGAAATCCATCTACATCCGCACCTGGTACTTCCTGCCTGACGATGAAATGCTGGATGCTCTTTGCAAAAAAGCCCGGAACGGTGTGCAGGTCAACATCCTGCTCTCGCACGAAACACGCGTCCGCCCTGTGGACTTCGCGAATTATATCCACGTGAACAAATTGGTCTGCGCCGGCGGGAACGTGTACCGCTACACAGGCAGGTACATGCACAGTAAAACCGCATGGAACGAGAAGGGTGACGTGATCATTGGGTCTGCCAACCTGGACCCGCACTCAATGAGTGTCAACTTCGAATCCTGCCTGCAAATCCACAACCCCACTCTGGCATGGGAACTGCGCCGCGCGTTCTACGCCGACCTTGCAACCAGCGCCCGTCAAACGCCCGAATCGTTCCTACGTCGCTCATTTGCAGACAAAGTTTTAACCTACGCATGCAACCTCGCATCACCCTGGATGTAAAACCCATCTGAAAATAAATGGAGATATGAAATGAAAACAAAAAACATCTTCTTCGCAGTTGCCTTACTCACAGTCATCCTGGTCTATCGCCAGCAGATCGGGAATCTCCTGCACATCATAGGCGATCAACAGGCTGTCTCGGCATACCTGCAAGGTTTTGGCGCATGGGGTCCGCTGGTGCTGTTCATTTTGATGGTGGCACAGGTTTTCGTGGCGGTCATCCCGGGACATGCGCTGATGGTCACGGCAGGATATGCCTACGGGATGACGGGCTTGCTCGTGGTCATCCTCAGCACCATATTGGGAAGCCAGATCGCGTTCTTCATCGCCCGCCAATACGGACGCAGCCTGATCTATAAACTCGCATCACCCCAGATCATCGAGCGCTGGGACGCCATGGCGCGCAATCAGGGCATCATGTTCTACTTCTTCGCCTTCGTCCTGCCCATCTTCCCCAGTGACCTGATGTGCTACGTGGCAGGGCTTGCAACCATCCCAGCCCGCCGTTTCCTGGTGGCTAATATTCTCGGACGGACCGTCGTTGCGATCAGCATCACGATCATCGGCATGTACGGTTTGAACCCGCCTCTTGCATTTTGGCTGGTCTTCGCCGGAGGCATACTGGCATTCTTCATCTGCTGGCTTATCTTCAAAAAGCGAAAAGGACTGGGACTGAATCCATCGCTTACCTGCCGGGCAACAGCTTGACAGACAGGACAAGAAAGGAATCAACATGCGTATCGCATATCTCACGCAATCCTATCCGCCCATGATCAGCGGCGCGGCGATCTTCGCGCAAAAAGCCGCACAAGCCATGGCACAGCGCGGGCATCAAGTACTCGTCATTGCCGCAAGCGACAGGGAACGGTCATATCAAACCTACGCGGAAAATCTCACGGTCGTACGCCTGCGTTCATTCAATAATCCATTCCGCATCGGCCAGCGGCTGTTATCACACCCCGGATGTGCGGTCATGAAACTACTCAAACAATTCAAGCCGGATGTCATCCACACACACGAACCACTCCAGTTGGGCATGCTCGCACTTTACTATGCAAATCGCTTCCGCATTCCGGTCATAATCACTGCACATCAACTCCCGTGGTTCGTGGCATCCTATCTCCCCAAAATACTCAAACCTGCAGCGGAGAAATTGCTTTGGTCATTTGCGCGCGTGGTCCTGAAAAGATACACATCCATCATCGCGCCCACGCAGACCATCGCAGGGATCATTAAAGACATGACCGGACTCAAGCCGGATGTGATCAGCTATGGATTGGACCTGCAAACGTTCCACCCGCCTCTTTCTTCGGACCCCGGGCCTGCCTCTCGTGCCAGGCTGGGTCTACCCTTGAGCGTTCCCGTCATCCTTCACGTTGGGAGGCTGGATACAGACAAAAGCGTGGACCAGGTCATTCGTTCTGCGGCAACAGCCATTCGTGAGTCTGATGCGCATTTGGTGGTTGTGGGGGATGGATGTCAGAAGGATGTTCTCATCCGTCTTTGCAGGGAACTGGGGATCGAGCAGCGTGTCCGCTTTACGGGGTTCATCCATCCGTCCAATTTACCGGAGGTCTATCGCATGGCAGATATCTTCGTTACCACATCGGAGATAGAAACGCAGGGCATCGTCCTGCTCGAAGCCGCCGCCAGCGGACTGCCGATCGTCGCTGTCAATACCACCTGCATCCCGGAGGCCGTGCACGATGGGGTGAATGGATTTCTCGTTGAGCCGGGGAATATCCATACGTTCAGTGATGCGCTCATTGGTCTATTACATGACCCAAAACAGGCTTGTACAATGGGAACAAATGGGCGTATCCTTGCCGAGAGGCACAATATTCAAAACACGTGGACATTGTATGAAAGTTTGTATCAGGAAATGAGCCGTCAATTTTACAGGCAGGGTTTGGCGAAACCCCGGAGCCAGTGGCGTTTCGTTAAAGCCTTGATCGGGTTGAAATAATCGAAGGATGAAAACATGTTAAATTCTCGACCTTCCAGTCACACGATCCGTTTTATAGACCTGCCGCTTTCCCGCCTGCACATCATGGAGGCCGGCGAAGGGGAGCCGCTCATCATTGTCCCCGCGACGATCTCCGAGTTGGAGAATTGGAAAACGTTGACGCAGTTCATGGCGCAATGGTTCCATGTCTACTTTTTTGAACTGCCCGGTCACGGGGAATCTTCCGCTTTTCAGGAGCGGTTCTCCAGCCAGAAGGTGGCTGAACTCATTGAACAACTTGTGGATGCGCTGGGTTATGAGCGTTTCAACCTGATGGGTTTTTCCTTCGGCGGGATCCTGGCGATGCGGACGTTCCAGCGCCTGACACACCGCATCGACCGCATGATCATGATCGCCCCCTGTGTGGACCATCGCGCCATTTTATATTCGGCGTTTCGTCTGTCATTGCTCTACAATTTCAATCGCTTCCTGAGCCGCCCCCGCATTCAGAAGCGTTTTAATGAACTGGTCCATAATGAGCATACTGTTTACCTGGTTGCAAGGATACTGCAAACGATCGGTCGTCTGGAACGAACGATCCCCCTGGAAAAAAAACTGCCCCGAACGCCCGATAGCACGGTCGCCGTTCTGAATGCGCAGGTCTCCGAAATACTGACTACGGAATTCGATGTTGAACCGGTGAGGCATAACACCCCCTGCTACTTTGCCATGTCGATCAACGATCCACTCCTTTGCTTCGATGTCACCCTTGATATCCTGCAAAAGCATTTTGCGAATATAAACACCGTGCGGCTTACCTACCCTTTCCACCAGGCTCCCAGGCCATTTACCTACGATGAGTTCAACCGCGATTTTTACAAAACTGTGGATGCCTTTATGCGTTCCCCGATTTGAAAAAAAAATATGCGAATCACGTACCTCACACAATCCTACCCCCCAATGATCAGCGGCGCATCGATCACTGTCGAACGACTCGCGCATGGGATGGCACAGCGCGGACATCAGGTTCTCGTGATCGCCGCCAGCGATCAAGGCTGGACATATCCTTCGATGGAGGGGAACCTGACCGTCCTGCGCCTGCGGTCGATGTACAACCCTTTTCGGGTGGGACAGCGTTTCCTGCTCTATCCGCGGTCTGCGGTGATGAACACCTTGGATGAGTTCAAACCCGATATCATCCACGCGCATGAACCGTCGCTCTGCTGGATAGGGTTCGAATATGCGGAACGCAGGAACATCCCGACCACGTTGACCGTCCACATGCTTCCCTGGTTCGCGGGGGCTGTTGTGCCCAACCATCTCGGTTTGCAAAAGATGGCTGAACGGACCGCATGGATGTATCTGCGCCTGCTTTCACGCAACACCACATTACTCATTGCCACAACGAAGACCGCTTCGACCGTCATTGGCAGGGAATTGGGAGTCCGTGCCGAAACCATCCCGTGCGAAATCGATACGGATGTATTTCACCCGCGTCCCGCCTCGGATCGTGGAACTGCCCTGCGAAAGAGACTGGGTCTCCCCTCCGGGATTCCCATCATCCTGCATGTGGGGCGGCTCGACCTTGAGAAGAACGTGGACCGCATCCTCCAGGCTGCCGTGCCGGTCCTCCATCAGACAAACGCCCACCTGCTCATCGTCGGTGATGGACGCGAGAGACCCGCGCTCATGAAATTAAGTCGGTCCCTTGGCATTGCAGATCGGGTCCATTTTCCCGGCTACATATCCACAAGGGATGGACTGCCGGATGTCTATCGAATGGCAGATCTCTTTGTGATGGCATCTGAGGTCGAGTCACAGGGATTGGTCCTGCTCGAAGCGGCGGCAAGCGGGTTGCCGCTAGTGGCGTTCGATACCCCGACCATCTCCGAGGTCGTTCACGACCAGGTCAATGGATATCTTGTGAAGGCAGGGGATGTTCCCGCCCTGGGCAGGGCGATGACCCGGATCATCGAGTCTCCCAAAATGGCGCTTGCGATGGGTATGGAAAGTCGTACGCTGTCACAAAGATACGACAGCCAGCTGGTACAGTCCCTGCATGAGCAGTTTTATAAAAGACTGATCAAACGGGTCAAGACCCATGGACGAAGAAAATCATCATCATGGAAACGCGCCAAAGCCTGGATGGAATTCAGCGCGGGATTTTTTCATAAATCCCGGCATTAAACAATTAAGACCCTGGAGGGTTGGAAACCTTCAGGGTCCTTTTGTGACATGTGTCGGGGCGCCGGGATTCGTACCATCCCCCCTGCGGGGAAACCCGGGACTATCGTCAAAGGTCGGGGCGCCGGGATTCGAACCCGGGACCTCTTGCTCCCAAAGCAAGCGCGCTAGCCGGACTGCGCTACGCCCCGATAGGTTGATGAGTATAATGCGTCTCGCGTACATCACCGCCTGTTCGCCGTCAAACCAGCCCGCTCCCACCCCAACACGGATCCCTTTAACATCAACATTCACCCCTTCCCCTACACGGACTCTCACTCCCTCGCCCAGCCCCACATCCACACCACTGACCTGCCTCACCCAGCCCGGTCGCGTGGACAAGGGCGTGCTCGACTCCACCAAACCGGCGCAGGAATACTTCATCTACCTGCCGCCATGCTATAACGAAAAACGGGATAAACGTTACCCTATCCTCTACCTCCTGCACGGACAAACCTACAAAGCCGACCAGTGGATCCGTCTCGGCGCGGTCACTGCCGTGGACAACCTGATCCTCTCCGGCGAATCCTTGCCATTCATCATCGTCTTCCCCGACGACCGCTACTGGTACTCGAAAGACTCCGGCGGTACATTCGGCAACCGTCTCGTGGACGATCTCATCCCCTACATTGACCAAACCTACCGCACCCTCCCCGACCGGGATCATCGCGCCATCGGCGGTCTCTCGCGCGGATCGGGTTGGGCATTGCGTCTCGGTCTCACCCGCTGGGAATTATTCGGATACATCGGCTTGCACTCCCTCGCCGTGCTCGAAAAGGATGGCGATTCCCTGGAAGACTGGCTGGATGCCATTCCCGTCTCTTCGTATCCCACCATCTACATGGACATCGGCACAAGCGACCCTGAACTCGGCAGGGCAAAACTGATACAGGAAACCTTCACGAAGTTCAAGATCTCCAATGAACTGCACATCAGTCCGGGCTTTCACGACGAAGAGTACTGGTCCGCGCATGTGGATGAGTATCTGAGGTGGTATGCGGATGAGTTGGAATAGCAAATAGCACGCCCATTACGTTTATAATCCCCCCATTCAGGAGACATTATGAACATCCTCGTCACAGGCAGAGCAGGTTATATGGGTTCCGCCACGGCAGAAGTATTACATCAAAGAATAGGAATACCATGACATTCTCATTTCATCGCATCCCGGTCGGCATTTGCAACTGCTTCCTCCTGCGCGGCGAACGGACCGTGCTCATCGACGGCGGCGCGGAGGGCAACATCAAAGCCTTCGTGCGCGGCATGGAACAACTCCGCGTCGACCCGAAGGAGATCTCCCTCGTTCTGCTCACGCACGGGCACTGGGACCATATCGGCTCCCTACATCCCATCCAGCAACTCACCGGCGGCGCGAGAGTCGCCGTGCATCACAAGGACCAGCACTGGGTCGAGACCGGCAGACCCGCCTTCCCGCGCGGCGTCACCACCTACGGCAAGGGCATGATCTGGCTTTCGGAGCGGCTCATCCACCCCAAACTGACTCCCGTCAAAGCCGACATTGTCATTGACGATAATGGCATGTCGCTGGCAGAATATGGCATCCCGGCAAAGGTGATCCACACCCCCGGTCACTCGATGGGACATGTCACCATCGTCATGGATTCCGGTGAAGCCTTCGTAGGCGATATGGCAATGAACGCCTGGTTCCTGCGCCTCACCCCGGGCTTGCCCGTGCTGGCAGACGATATCAACATGGTCGTCGAAAGCTGGAAAAAGATTTTGCCGCTCGGCATCAAACAGGTCTACCCCGCCCACGGTATGGATTTCCCCGTGGAAGTCATGAACAAAGAAATCTCAAACTTCGAGGGTCTCCAGTGAATTTCACCATCATCTTCTTCGGCTGGATCTTCTCGCTCTGCCTGCATGAATTCTCGCACGCGCTGGTTGCCTACCACGGCGGCGACACCACCGTGCGCGAAAAGGGTTACCTCACCTTCAACCCGCTCCGTTACACCCATCCCTTCATGTCGCTCATCCTGCCGGTGATTATCCTGCTGTTGGGCGGCATCGGTCTGCCCGGCGGTGCGGTCTACATCGAAACCTGGCGCATCCGCAACCGCTACTGGTTAAGCGGAATGTCGCTGGCGGGACCGACGGCAAACTGGATCTTCGCGCTCGTGCTCGCCATCCTCCTGCGCGTTCTGCCAGAGAGCACTTCCTTCGTCTGGCCCGGTATTTCGTTTCTGCTTATCCTTCAGATCTGGGTGATCCTCTTCAACCTCATCC
>JBFYRY010000099.1:0-26242 GCA_041302025.1 Chloroflexota bacterium
GGGGTGAGATGATTTTACCCGAATTTCGTCTACACACAGTCTCCCCGTTGGAGTGACTAAATTCTTGATTTTCGTGTCTCAAATCATTGACACATTCCGAAACGCGAAGCTACGGAAAAAGCTAAGCGTGAAAGAGCAGAACGCCGAGCTTTCCAAATAGTTGCATTGAAGAAGTCCCTTTCTAAAGTTTTTTCTGCTATTAAATTCAGCTCTCCTAAAGTAATTCCATTCCTAAGAGTTGTGGGTTTTGCTGGTATTGTCATTATGCTGTTTTGGATTGGCTCCTGGGGCGTTTCTACACTTGCTTTACTAATACCGACTGCAACTCCTACGACTACTTTTACATTTATACCTACTAATACTGAGCGCCCAACATCTACAATATCTCCCATACCTGTATCTACTATAACTCGAACGCCGACTAATACACCAACTAATACTTCCACTTTTACACCCACTTTTACACCCACTTTTACACCCACTTTCACCCCCACTTTCACATCAACGCCATTGCCAAAGATACGTGCACTGATTAAGCCTCAACGGTCAGACTCTCCAATTGGAGTTCCACTTACATTTCTCTCAGAAAGATCCACGATAACAAGCCAAAACGGAATAACGACCCTTTGTTATAAAGCCAAGACTTGTACGTACGAATGGACGCTTAGATTGGATGGCTCTGTTGTTAGTACATCAGCAAATGCTATCTATGTCTTTACCTTTGAAAAACCTGGTGACTATTTCTTATATTTGAAGGTTTGCTACAAAAATACAACTAGTTGTGATATTGAAAGTTTAGGAATTGAGATAAATCGTTAGAAAGTTTTCTTTCTTACGACTAAAACAGAATCAAAGTCTCCTGCAATCTGTTATGATGAATTACATCCACAGTCTTTAGCCTCTTCATCAGTTATAATCCCCTCGCTCTACTCCCTAATATCTATTCTCGAATATCGAGTAACTCATGACACAAAAAGCCTCCTTCCAATCCATCATCCTCAAACTCCAGGACTTCTGGGCGTCGCACGGATGCCTGATCACACAGCCTTACTACGCCCAGGTGGGCGCCGGGACGTGGAACCCTGCCACCTTCATGCGCGTGCTCGGTCCCGAGCCGTGGAATGTGGCGTACGTCGAGCCGTCTGTCCGTCCCGATGACGGGCGCTACGGCGAGAATCCCAACCGCTTCCAGTTGCATTACCAGTACCAGGTCATCCTCAAGCCCGACCCAGGTAACCCGCAGGAACTCTACCTCGAGTCGCTGAAAGCCATCGGCATCGACCCGCGCCAGCACGACATCCGCTTTGTGGAGGACAACTGGGAGCAAGCCGCCATCAACGCCTGGGGCTTGGGCTGGGAGGTCTGGCTCGATGGGCAGGAGATCACGCAGTTCACCTACTTCCAGCAGATGGGCGGCGTTCCGCTCAACCCCGTCTCGGTGGAACTCACCTACGGGCTTGAACGCATCCTCATCGCGCTCAACAACGCCAAAGCCATCTGGGACGAGGAGTGGGGCGCAGGCGTCACCTACGGTGAGATCCGCCGCCGCGAGGAGTTCGAACATTCCAAATATTATTTTGAAACCGCCGACATTGAGCGCGCCCGCCAGATGTACGAACTTTTCTCCGCCGAAGCCGATGCCTGTTTCGCGCAGGGTCTGCTTGCCCCCGCGTATGACTACGTCCTCAAATGCTCGCAAGCCTTCAACGTGCTCGACACGCGCGGCGCTATCAGCTACACCGAACGTCAGGCATTCTTCAAAAAAATGCGCGGGCTGGCGAAGCAGATCGCTGAAAGCTTTGAGGAACAAAGGAAGGAACTGGAATACCCACTATTGAAGGATGAAGGCGGAAGGCGGAAGGCGGAAACCACTGCATCTTCTTCTAGAGTCATCCTTCATCCTTCACGCGAAGCGTTCATCCTTGAAGTGGGTGTTGAAGAACTTCCTGCGAATGACGTCGACTCCGCCCACGCGTATCTCGTAACTCGCATCCCGACTCTGCTCGATGAACTTCATCTCACTCATGGCGACGTCCGCGTCTACACTACCCCGAGGCGGCTCGTCCTTTCGATCGACTCTCTCTCCCCGAATCAGCCCGACCGCGAAGACCTCGTCAAAGGTCCACCCGCGGATAAGTCCTTTGATAAAGATGGACTTGCCTTACCTGCCGCGCTGGGCTTTGCCAAAAAGAACGGCGTGGACACGAAAGCCCTCGAAGTGCGTGAAGAAGGCGGGGGCAAATACGTCTTCGCCGTCGTCAAACAAAAAGGACGTCCGACTCCCGAAATCTTGGCCGAAGCCTTGCCGAAATTGGTCGAGAGCATCAAGTTCGAGAAGTCCATGCGCTGGAACGACTCCGGCGTGGCGTTCTCACGTCCGATCCGCTGGTATGTGGCTTTGCTCGGTGACATGGTCATCCCGTTTGAATATGCAGGCGTTGTAAGCGGCAACGTCTCACGCGGACTGCGCCCCTACGACTCTCCTGAAATCAAAATCCCCTCTGCCGATAAATATTTCGACCTCATCCGCGAAGCAGGCATCACTTTGGATAAAGAAGAACGCAAGGCATCCATCGTGCAACAAGTGAAAGAAGCGGCGTCACTCATCGGTGGCGAAGCCATCATGGAAGAAGGCTTGCTCAACGAAGTGACAAACCTTGTCGAGATGCCCACCGCGGTCATGGGTGAATTCAGTGAAGAATCCCTGTCCTTGCCGCGTGATGTGTTGATCTCGGTGATGAAGAAACATCAAAGATACTTCCCTGTTGCCAACGCCAATTACCAATCAACCAATTACCAATTACTCCCGCACTTCATCGCCATCCGCAACGGCGACGATATCGGCGTGGACATTGTCCGTCAGGGCAACGAGCACGTGCTCGGCGCGCGCTTTGCCGATGCGAACTTCTTTGTCCGCGAAGATATCAAACTCAAACTGGAAGAATACCGCCCGCAACTCTCGAAGCTAACCTTCCACACTAAACTGGGTTCCATGCTCGACAAATCGGACCGCATGTTGAAGCTCGGTGCTGAGATCGCAGACCTGCTCCACATCAAGGATGCGGCGACGATCAAGGCGCTGGCTCGCGCGGTCTATCTCGCCAAAGCCGATCTGGCTACACAGATGGTGACCGAGATGACTTCCTTGCAGGGCATCATTGGCGGTGAATACGCTTTGCGAAGCGGCGAAGCGAAGGATGTGGCGACGGCGATCAGCGAACAATATCAAACCGTGCCGCAGTCGAAGGCGGGACTCGTTGTCGCGTTGACAGATCGACTTGACTCTTTGGTTGGTCTCTTTGCCGCGGGTTTAGCTCCCACGGGTGCGAAAGACCCGTTCGGTCTGCGCCGCGCCGCCATCGGCATTGTCCAGCCGTTGATCGAGCATGATGCCGATTTTGACCTGGTTGAGGCAGTGGAACGTTCTGCCAAGACACAGCCCATTGAAGTGAAAACTGAAACGCAAAAACAAATCCTCGATTTCGTTACTGGACGTTTGTCCGTTGTGTTGAAGGACATGGGCTATAAACACGATGTTGTCGAAGCGGTGCTTGCGGCGCAATCCGCCAACCCTGCGGCATCGGCTCGGGCGGTGAAGCAACTTCAGGCTTGGGTCGGACGCGAAGATTGGTCCACGATATTGGCTGGGTATGCGCGCTGTGTCCGCATCACACGCGACCAGAAGGAGACGTTCAAGGTCAAGGAAAAGTCCCTGCGTGAGGTGGAAGAACGCACATTGTTCGAAGTGTTCAATCTCCAGAATACAACGTTCAATGGAAACGTGGATGCGTTCCTTGGCGTTGTCGTGAAACTCATCCCATCGATCACATCCTTCTTCGATAAGATTTTGGTCATGGCAGAAGAGAAAGATGTACGGGAAAACCGTCTGGGCTTGTTGCAACGCATCGCCAGCCTCGCAGATGGCGTGGCAGACTTGAGTAAGCTCGAAGGGTTTTAGTTCGAAGGATGATTTGATAAAAACGCCCAATTTCATGAGAGATTGGGCGTTTTGTTTGGAACAACCTATATCCAACGGATGCGGCTGTTACACCGACCTTCACCCCTTGGGTGGCAGGAACAGAGTCGGCTCTTGCGAATCCAACCCCCTCGGCTGGAACGCAAACGGCGATTGCGGCAGTCAATCAAAATGTGTTGCCCACCTTTCCCCCTCCAACGCCAATTCCAAGCATCACCATGGCGAAACCGACAGATTTCTCACCTGTACTATTTGGAAAAAAATACGATAAGACGGTCTTTCTCCTGTTGGGCGGGGTGGGTAGGGGTGTATGGTTCACACCTGATGTGAGCGCTTTACGTTTTGCGGATGAGGCGACTTATAGTCTGCACACATTGACGCAGAAGAATAAATATTTTTTTCAGGGTAAGGCGCCTGAGTCATCTCCGACCCATAATTCGTTTTTCATTGGTACTGATGCGGACCTTGATGAAATTGGCATGGTCGCTGTTCTGGATGGCTGGGATATTACAAAGCGGGAGGTGACCGAACTCCCTGCAAAGAATCAATTCTATCAACAGGTTGTGATTGATTGGCTGACCGCGGAAGGTGTGTCTTCACCCAAGATCGGTTCGCTCCAGATCTTTCGCGTGGATCTGGAAGGGGACGGCGCGGATGATGTCTTCATCAGTGCAACACATCTGGATGGTTCACAACATACTACAAAGACAGGCGATTATTCGGTCATACTCATGCGCAAGGTTGTGGGGAATGATGCGGTGACAATTCCACTTGTTGCTGACATTTACTCTTCCAGGGAATTGGAAATCACATTCCCGCGTACGTACTCGCTGTCGAATTTCATTGACTTGAATCAGGATGGCGTATTGGAAGTGGTTGTTGATATCCAGAAATGGGAGGGATTCGGCGCGATCGTTTATGAACTGGATGATCAGAATGTAACCGAAGCCTTGCGCGCGGAATGATAATGACATAAACCATCACAGGATTAAACAATCTCGAAGGTTTCTAAACACTGAAACGCCCTCCCGAAACGCAGGGTGTTTTTGTTTTACCTGTGCTACAATACGAAAAATATCCAGATAGGAGGGAACCATGATGTCCTCCCGATCAAATACAAAATTCATTTTGATCTTTATGCTGGTGTCTTTGATTGCGCTCACGATGGGGATTGTGCCTGCAAGAGCGAATAATACTGCCGGCGTTCCTCCTTTTTCACAGGATTGGTCGAACGCTGGTCTGATCACTATAAATGATGATTGGTCGGGCGTGAGTTCGATCATCGGATATCGCGGCGATGGGTTGACAGCCTCGACGGGTATTGACCCGCAGACCGTTCTCGCGGCGGATGACACCCTGCCCGTGGTTGACGTCATTGCGAATCAATCCGCCACCGGGCTGACCACAGGCGGCGTGGCGGAGTTCGATGGAATTGCGGATCCGACCGTCGCCCTTCAAGGTTCGGTCACTGCAAGAGCCCCATACATCAAGCTATTCCTCGATACGACGAATATCAACCAAATTCGCGTCTCCTACAATGTCCGGGATATTGACGGCTCGACGGATAATGCCGTTCAACAAGTTGCCTTGCAATACCGCGTGGGATCGAGCGGGAACTTCACCAACATCCCCGGCGGATATATCGCAGACGCGACGACGGGTCCCAGCCTTGCGACACTGGTCACAGCTGTCAGTGTGACCCTGCCTGTTGCGGCAAATGGTCAACCCCTTGTTGAACTGCGTATCATAACCACCGATGCGGTCGGCAGTGATGAATGGGTCGGCATTGACAACATCTCCATCACCGCAAATTATGCGCCGACGGGCTTCTCCCTTTCTCCAAATTCAATCGCAGAGAATCAACCGTCAGGCACAACCATTGGCACATTCACCGCCGCTGACGCGAATGCGGGCGATACTCATGCCTTTACGCTCGTTTCCTCTGCATCATGTGCGGGCAACGGCGCGGACAATTCCAATTTTTCCATTGCAGGCAGTACATTGCGGACCGCTGCGTCGTTCGATTATGAGGCAAAATCCAGTTATACGGTCTGCATTCAAGTCACGGATAACAACGGGCTTTCGTATACAGCAGGGCGGGTCATAACGATTGTGAATGTTGTTGACGAACCATCATCGGTCATTACCAGCACATTGCCTTCCACGGGATTCCCCATGGGACAGCTGACAACCGTCCCGGTCCAGCCTGCGGATAAAGCATACGCTTCCTATTCGGACCTGCGGCTTGAGATTCCCAAATTGACCGTTTCCACATCCATAGTGGGGGTGCCGCTCTCCAGGGATGGCTGGGATGTGACCTGGCTCGGCAGGGATGCAGGCTGGTTGAACGGGACCGCCTTCCCCACATGGACGGGCAACTCCGTCATCACCGGGCACGTCTGGGATGCCTATAACCAGCCGGGGATATTCGCTGATTTGAAAAAACTGGGCTACGGCGACTTGATCAAAGTCCATGCCTTTGGACAGGTGTACACGTACGAAGTGCGGCAATCCAAACGCATTGCCCCCGATAATATTTCCGCCGCTTTACAGCATGAAGAGAAAGCCTGGCTGACCCTGATCACTTGTGAAGACTACAGATTGTTATTTCAAACTTATAACTATCGCCGTATTGTCCGCGCGGTACTGGTAAGCATGGACCTCGAAAAATAGCCGGCTTTTCATGGATCAAAAATGCTCCCGCGAAATTGGGAGCATTTTTGATGGGATGGTGTTTACTTAAACATGGCGTTCCCAAAAATCGCGTAAAAGATCGCAGGGAAATTGTTCGGGAACAGGTTGCGGATTGTGAAGAAGATCTTTGCATCCGGTCCCAGAACGAGGCGCTTTTTCCTTTTTTGTAATGCACGCAGAATGCGGCTGGCGGTGTCTTCTGGTGTGAGCAGTGCCATTTTTGTGAATGCAGTATGTGCCGACTCACGTTCGTTCTCTTTCAGGTCGGGCGCATTCTTGATGATGTTGGTCTTCACCCCGCCGGGGAAAACCACCAGCACGGAGATGTTCGTTTTGCTCAATTCGCTCTGCAGTGATTCGGATAGCCCGCGCACGGCGAACTTGCTCATCGCGTAGGCTGAGTAGGTGGGGAGGCCCACCAGCCCGGCAAGGCTTGCCATGTTCACAATCCCCGCTTCGGGACGCATGCGCAAGTGCGGAAGGAACGCCCGCACGCCATGATACACGCCCCACAGGTTGATATTGATCACCTTTTCGAATTGTTCTTCTGAAATATCGTCGAAGAATTTGGGCGAGAGCGAGATGCCCGCGTTGTTGATCAGGATGTCCACCTGACCGTGTCCGGCAATGACATCTTCTGCGAATCTCTTCATCTGCTCGAGGCTGGAAACGTCCACAAGGTGGAGCGTGGATTTCAGTGTCTGGTTGGAAAGAAGCGAGCGTGTCTCTTCCAACCCAGGCATGTTCAGGTCACAGAGCGCAAGGTGAGCGCCTGCCCGGTTGAGTTGGAGCGCCAATGCCCGTCCCAACCCCGAGCCTGCGCCTGTTATGACCGCAACTTTGTTTTGAAATGATTTCATTCAATGCCCTCCGAAGTAAAGATGCTGGATTGTAATCCTAAATACGTCTATAATTCACTCAGCCAACCACTAAAAGCTGATCGCTAATCGCTGAAAGCTAACCGCTAACCCATGTCCACCATTGATGAGATCAAATCCCGCATTGACATCGTCGACCTCGTTTCCGAGGCGGGTGTCAAACTGCGCCATGCGGGCAAGAACTACACGGGCTTCTGTCCGTTCCATGACAACAAGAAGACGCCCGCCTTCGTGGTCTGGCCCGAGTCCGGGACGTGGCGTTGCTTCGGTCAATGCAACGAGGGCGGCGATATTTTTAAGTTCGTGATGAAGCGCGAGAACCTTGATTTCAAGGAAGCGCTCAACAAACTTGCCGCGCGCGCGGGTGTGGAAGTAAAAGAATATCAGCGCGAAACCCCGCAACAAAAGGAAGCCTACGAAAACCTCCGCAAACTGCTCGAAGACGCGATCGTTTTTTACCGCAGTCATCTTTTCGCCAACAAAGAGATACTCACGTACCTGCGCGAGAAACGCGGGCTGACCGACACCACCATCGAGACCTTTGGCTTGGGGTATGCCCCTCAAGGCTACGATAATGCCCTCAAACACTTTACCCAACGCGGCTATTCACAACAAGATTTGATCGATTCGGGTTTGCTCACTGTCCGCGAATCTGACGAAGGCGACGAAGCACGCAGTACGCAATACGCAACACGCATCTACGATAAATTCCGTAACCGCATCATGATCCCCATCCGTGACGAGCAGGGACGCATGGCAGGCTTCGGCGCGCGCATCGTTGACCCGAACGATATTCCCAAGTTTTTGAACTCGCCCGAAACCCCGATCTTCTCCAAGGGGCATTTGCTCTACGGTTTGGACCGTGCCCGCAAGCCGATCCGCACCGCAGATCAAGCCGTCATCGTGGAAGGCTACCTCGATGTCATTGCCCTGCACCAGGCGGGGTACGAGAACGTCGTCTCACCGATGGGAACGGCGCTGACCGAAGACCAGATGCGTTTGCTCAAAAAATTTACGCGCAAGATCGTGCTTGCGCTCGACCCGGATACTGCCGGTCAAAAAGCCGTCCTGCGCGGACTCGAAGCCGCACGGTCTGCAATGGATCGCGAAGGCGAGTTTAGATTTGATGCGCGTGGCTGGCTCCAAAACGAAGCGCGTTTGCAAGCGGATTTGCGCGTCGCTTCCATGCCGGATGGACTCGACCCCGATGAGATCGTCACGCGTGACAAAGATGAATGGGCAAAGCTGATTGAGAATGCCAAGCCCATTGTCGAGCATGTGATGGTATCTTTGGCAGAGGGCAGGAACCTGAGTGACCGCAAGATAGTCAACGAGATAGCCGGTCAGGTGTTGCCGCTTATCAACGACCTCCCGACTCCCGCCGACAGGGAATTTTTTACGCAGAGGCTGGCGCGATTCCTCAAGGTGGACGAACGCGCATTTATCGGTACACAGGCTCAGGGTCCGCGTGTGAGGCGCCCGAGGGACATCCCGCAAAAGGAACGGGCGCAGGAGTCCGCGCGTGAACGAGTGGCGGTGTCGGTTTCGTCCAGCCAACAGACCGAGGCTTATGTCATCGGTGTCCTCTTCCAAAAGCCCGAATTGCTATACCGGCTCGACCGTTCCTTGCAGGAGTATGGACTGGTCGCGCTTGATGCGCAGGATTTCGAGCATACCGACAACCAGTTATTGTTCGGCTTGATCCGCGAATCGGTGGAGCAGGACAAGACCGAGCATCACGAATTCGTGGTGGATGCGCTCCCCGAATCCCTGCAGGGACTTTCGCGCGACCTGCTTGTGCAGGCGGAGAAACTCGAATGGCTGGATGAGAAACAACTGGAGGAACTTCTGCGCGGCATTATCAAACTGCGGCGGGTGGCGGCGGGCGAAAACCTCAACCAGTTGCGCTTCCTGCAGGAGGAGGCGCACCAGGGCGGCGACCTGCGCGCATCATCCTACACCGAACTGGTGTTAAAGAATACGAAACTATTGAACGACCTGGACCAGGCATTTCGAAAGATGTCTCAAAAACGGTTGGAATAAAAGCGTCGTAACAAATCGTGGACGCTTTCGTCTCTTAAGAGAGGGAACATGGTTGCCAGGAAAAAGCGCGCTGAACAAGCGAAGGAAAAAAAGAAGAGCAAGGTCACGCCGCGGCTCCCGCGTGTAAAGATCGCGCCTGCGGAGCAACCGTTCGAGGAGGATGCAAACGAGTCCACCTTGGATGAGAACGGTTTCTCGAACCTGCTATTGAACGGCGAGGATGTGGGGGACCCCGATGCAGGCGTGCTTGCACAGCAGGATGATGAACTGGATGACAACCTTGACCTGAAGAATCCCGAGGTCGCCGCTGAACTGGCGGAAGATCCGGTGCGCCTGTACCTGCAGGAGATCGGTCAGGTCAAGTTATTGGATTCTGACAGCGAGTTCCGGCTGGCGACCATGATCGAAGCGAACCGCATGGTCGTTGCATTCCGCCGCCGCCCGCTTCGTAAAGGCGCCTCGTACGAATGTGTCATCTACCATGCTGTGATCTCCGAACTGCTTACCTCATGGAACCGCCTCGTCGAGGATGCCGAACGCCTGCAACACGACCTGCCCAGCCTGGGTTTGATGCTGACCGAAGCGCAAGCCCTGCATGCCGGTTGGGAATCGGACGCGCCCTCCTATCTGCGTGCATTTTTGGATAATGGGATGTGGGGGACGGACCCGTTGTGGGATAACCTGGCGCGCAAATCCTACGCGGTCTTTCTAAGCCTCTACCTGCTCCCGTTTAATTATGCGGGGTGGCTGCTGAAACATATCAACCAATATGGCCGCCTGCCCAACCAGCGTACGATGTACAACAAACTCTGCTCGAACGATGAGCTCCAGCGCGAACTGGATGCGGCAAAAGTGCGCGCTACTGATGCCAATCAGTCGCTCATTCGTGCCAACCTGCGGCTCGTCGTCAGTGTAGCCAAGCGCTATCTCGGGCGCGGCATCTCGTTCCTCGACCTGATCCAGGAAGGCAACATGGGGCTCCTACGCTCGGTCGGCAAGTTCGACCCGCGCCGCGGATTCAAGTTCAGCACCTACGCCACCTGGTGGATCCGGCAATCCATCAACCGGTCCATCGCCGAGCAGGCTCGCACCATCCGCATCCCTGTGCACCTGTTCGAATCCATCACGCGCATCCTGCGGGCACAACGGGAGTTGACCCAGCAACTGGGGCGCGACCCATCCAATGAAGAACTGGCGCTTGAGGTTGGGTATCTGCCTGCCTCCGATGTGCAAGCCATCCTGCGTGCCCATGCCGAGGAAACGCCTCTCCCGCCCGACCTTCAAAACAGGCTCGATCTTGCCACGCAAAAGATCGACCGCGTCCTGCGCACCGCCGAGGAACCGGTCTCCATCGACGGTCCGGTGGGGGATGAGGACTCCAGTTCGCTGGGTGATTTCATCGAGGATGAGGATGCGCCTTCACCGATGGATTCAGCCGCGCGGCAGATGCTCCGTGAACAGGTGCAGAGCGCGCTTACCATTTTGACTGACCGCGAACGCGAAGTGCTGGAATTGCGTTTTGGTCTTGTGGATGGAAAGGACCATACACTCGAGGAAGTGAGCCGATACTTCGATGTGACGCGCGAACGCATCCGCCAGATTGAAGCCAAGGCGTTGAGGAAATTGCGGCATCCCTCGCGGAGCCGTCCGTTGCGGGATTATTTGGGGTAACAAGCAGGTCACGTCTCATACGTGACCTGCTTGTTGATTTTGCGTTTTCTCCAATATGACAAATATCACCAATTTTGTGAAAAGCGACACTTTCTCTAGCCCCTAAAAACCTATTATGTTATACTCTGCCAAACGTGCATAAAAGCACAAATAATGCGCCCTTTGAGGGCGTTTTGAGGTGTCGGAATGCTCGAATATGTGGCAATTGGACTGATGATCGTTTTGGCAACAGTTATTGCGTTGATCGCGATCGGTTTGGGGTATTTATTTGGACCACGGAAACAATCTGATGTGAAAGCCCAGCCCTATGAGTCGGGAATCAGCCCGTTCGGCGAAGGGACGCGGCGCATGCCCGTCCGCTTCTATTTGATCGCGGTGTTGTTCATCCTGTTCGACATCGAGGTGGTGTTCTTCCTGCCGTGGGCGATCGTGTTCCGTGAACTCAAGATCTTTGGCTTGATCGAAATGGTCATCTTTATCGCCGTCTTACTGGTTGGCTATTTTTACGCGTGGAAGAAAGGAGCCCTCGAATGGGAGTAGAACAGAAACTTGGCAATATGGGTATCGTGACCGCGAAGTTGGAGGATGTTGTCAACTGGTCGCGCACGAATGCGATGTGGCCCATGTTGTTTGGACTTGCCTGTTGCGCCATCGAGATGATGTCGGCGCAGGCCGCGCACTATGATATGAGCCGCTTCGGTATGGAATTGATGCGCGCCAGCCCGCGTCAATCGGATCTGATGATTGTTGCCGGCCGCCTTTCGCGCAAGATGGCGCCTGTGCTTCGCCGCCTGTATGACCAGATGCCCGAGCCCAAGTGGGTGATCGCCATGGGTGACTGTGCCTCATGCGGTGGTGTGTTCAACAATTATGCCCTTGTGCAGGGCGTGGATGAGATTGTCCCTGTGGATGTGTTCATTGCGGGTTGTCCGCCGCGCCCTGAGGCGTTGATCCACGGCGTGGTGACCTTGTATGAAAAGGTCAAGGGCGAGAAGTTCAAGGATTTGGTGAAAGGTTAATATCATTGCGGACCCCGATAGGGGCGAAGCAACACCTGCACTTGCGTCAGGTGCAAGTGCCTCCTCGCGAGTTAGGGATTGCTTCGTTGCCGCTCCGCGGCTCCTCGCAATGATGGGATGAGTATATGGAAAACAAACTCGAACCAATTGTAAAGGCTTTGCAGGATCAGTTCAAAGCGACGTATGAAGAATTCCGCGGCGAGGTGCATGTCATCGTCACGACGGGACAGATCATCGAGGCGTTGACATTCCTGCGCGACAAGTATGAATTTGAATTGCTCTCGGCGATGACCGCGGTGGACTACTGGCCGCAGACCTCGCCGCGCTTTCATGTGATCTATCAACTGTCCTCGCTGGCGAAAAATGTCACAGTGCAGTTGAGAGTCCCAGTAAACGGCGACCAGCCTAAAGTCCCGACTGCGACGCGCGTGTATGAGGTGGCGAACTGGCGCGAGCGTGAACTCATGGATATGTTCGGCATCGAGGCCGAAGGTCATCCCGATCCGCGCAGGCTTTTGTTGCCCGACGACATGGAAGGTCATCCGCTTCGCAAGGATTTCCCGCTCGGCTACGAGGAACCGCAATTCACGTTCAACTTCGAAGAGATCGACCTTCGCAAGCCGTATGC
This sequence comes from Chloroflexota bacterium, assembly GCA_041302025.1. Taxonomy (GTDB): domain Bacteria; phylum Chloroflexota; class Anaerolineae; order Anaerolineales; family Villigracilaceae; genus Defluviilinea. Next base: position 12,910 of record JBFYRY010000099.1, read on the forward strand.
AAAGGAATAATCATGACCCAGATTGAAGAAGTCCAATACGATCAATATAAACATCTGGTTTCGGAGCGCGTATTTACCGGCGAAACCATGTTGTTGAACATGGGTCCACAACATCCGTCCACGCACGGCGTTCTGCGTTTGTTGCTCGAACTGGATGGCGAGATCGTCGTGAACGCCATCCCCGACGTCGGTTTCCTTCACACTGGCATCGAGAAGAACATGGAAGCCAAGACCTATCTCAAAGCCGAAGTGATGACGGACCGCCTCGACTATATGAACACTGTTGGCAATAATCTGGCTTACTGCATGGCGGTGGAAAAACTGGTTGATCTTGATGTGCCGCCGCGCGCGCAAGCCATCCGCGTGATCCTGACGGAGTTGCAGCGCATCGCTTCGCATCTGGTCTGGGTCGGTACGTTCGGGCTCGACCTTGCGGCGATGTCCATGTTCCTGTATGCCTTCCGTGAACGCGAACAGATCCTCGATATTCTCGAACTGTGTTCCGGTCAGCGCATGATGACCACTTACATCCGCCCAGGCGGATTATGGCGCGACGTGCCTGTTGAATTCGAAGCCGCAGTGCGTGACTTTATCAAGACCTTCCCAAGACGTATCGACGAATATGAAGCCCTGCTGACGAAGAACCCGATCCTTCTGGACCGTCTGCTTGGCGTCGGCAAACTGGACATCGCCACCGCCCTTCAGCATGGTGTGACCGGACCGATGCTGCGCGCTTCGGGCGTGAAATGGGATCTGCGCAAAGCCCGCCCGTACATGGGCTATGAACAATATGACTTCGATGTACCCACTGCAACCGAAGGCGACACGTACGCGCGCTATCTAGTCCGCGTTCAGGAGTTCCGCGAGTCGTTGAAGATCGTGGAGCAGGCATTGAACAAACTGCCGATGGGACCCGTGCGCAGTGACAACCGCAAATTTGTCACTCCGCCGCGTTCCGAGATCGGCGTAAGCATGGAAGCGCTCATCCATCACTTCAAGTTGTGGACCGAAGGATTCCCTGCGCCGAAAGCTTCCATTTACAGCGCGATTGAATCACCGCGCGGTGAACTGGGCGTCTACCTTGAAGGCGATGGCGGTCCCAAACCGTATCGTGTTCACATGCGGACACCCTCCTTTGATAATTTGACCGTTGTGCCCAAGCTCGTCAAGGGACATCTTGTGGCTGACCTGGTAGCCATTCTGGCTTCCACTGACATTGTGCTCGGAGATATTGACCGATGAGCCTTGCTAATAAATATCCGAAAGAAGTAAAACAGATCCTTTCCAAGTATCCGCCGGAACACAAACGTTCGGCGGTCATGCCGTTGTTGTACCTTGCCCAGCGCGAAGAAGGCTATGTCACGAAAACTGCCATGCAGGATATTGCGAAGATGCTCGAGATCACCGAGACGGATGTCGCGGCGATCGTCGGCTTCTACACCCTGTATCATGATGAGAAGGCTGGCAAGTATCGTATGCAAGTCTGCACCGATCTTCCCTGCGCATTGCGCGGCGCAGATCAGTTCATTGAATCGCTGTGCGGTAATCTCGGTATCAAGGTCGGCGAGACGACCGAAGATGGGCTGATCACTGTTGAAGGTGTGATGTGTCTTGCAGGGTGTGACAAGGCTCCCATGTTCCAGGTCCAGGGACCGGATGGCATCAAATACCACGAGAACATGACCGTGGATAAAACGATGGAATTGATCGCCGCACTCAAGAAAACGGCAGGGGAGGCGAAGTAATGGCACACGTCCTTTTACGACATCGCGATATCCCCGATATCAACAAACTCGAAGTCTACAAAAAGAATGGCGGTTTTGACGCGTTCAAGAACGCTGTGACAAAGATGAAGCCCAACGAAGTGACCGATGTGGTCAAGAACTCCGGTCTGCGCGGACGCGGAGGCGCGGGCTTCCCGACCGGCATGAAGTGGGCGTTCATCGATAATAAGAACTGGCCTCATTATGTTGTGGCAAACGCGGATGAGTCCGAGCCGGGCACATTCAAGGACCGCGAGATCATGGAGAGCAATCCCTTTCAGTTTTTGGAGGGAGTTGCCATCGCCTCGTATGCGGTCGGCGCGACCGCGGCATATGTCTACCTGCGCGGCGAGTTCTGGCAGGTTGTCGCCTTCCTTGACGAAAAGATCGCAGAGATGGAAGAAGCGGGTTATCTCGGCAAGGACCTCTTCGGTACGGATTACTCGCTCAAGATCTACACTCATCTCGGCGCAGGAGCCTACATCTGCGGCGAAGAGACCGCCATGCTTGAATCGATGGAAGGCAAACGTGGACAGCCGCGCGTGCGGCCTCCGTTCCCGCCTTCCTATGGGCTGTATGGCAAGCCGACCATCGTCAACAACGTTGAGACCTTGACCAATGTCCCACTCATCCTTGCGAACGGCGCGGACTGGTACAAGAAAATGGGGACCGCCGACAGCGCGGGCGTGAAGGTCTTCTCGCTCTCAGGTCGCGTGCGAAAACCCGGCAACTATGAACTACCCTTCGGCACGACTTTCCGTGAATTGATCTACACTCACGGCGGCGGCGTGCAGGACTCGCACAAGGTCAAAGCCATCATGCCTGCGGGCGCTTCATCATCCCTCATTCTTGTGGACGACGACAAGGTGCTTGACACCCCAATGGACTACGCCTCTGTCCGCACGATTGGCGGCGACCTCGGGTCTGCTTCTGTGATCGTGGTGGATGAAACCGTCTCGATCGACTGGCTCATCAACAAGACCATGCACTTCTTCAAGCATGAGTCGTGCGGCAAATGCACCACCTGTCGCGAAGGCACTTATTGGATGTCGCATCTTACCGAACGCATCCATGAAGGTCACGGCAAACCGGCGGATGTGGACCTGTTGTTGAATGTGGCCAAACAAATGCAAGGCAAGTGTCTGTGCGCGTTAGGTGAATTCTCGACCATGGCGGTCGTTACAGGCATTGAACGATTTAGAGAAGACTTTGACAAAGCGGTGAAAGCATAATGAGTAAACAAGTCACACTCACAATCGACGGGAAACAGGTCACGGTTCCGGAAGGGACGCTGGTGGTTGATGCCGCCAAAATGATCGGCATTCGTCGAGCTTGGCCGTCCCATGCGCGACCGAAATACCGGTCAGTTCGTGATGGAGAACGGCTCGCCGAAGATCCAGTTCATGCCCAAGCTTGAAACCGCTTGTACGACTAAAGTGGAGGATGGCTTGGTTGTCCTCACGCAGTCTGCCAAGGCGACCGAAGGACAAAAGGGAACACTTGAGTTCCTGCTGACTTCGCACCCGCTCGATTGCCCGATCTGCGATAAGGGCGGGGAATGTCCGCTTCAGAACCTGACGATGGCGCACGGTCCCGGCAAGAGCCGCTTTATCTACGATGAAAAGAAGCACATGGATAAGATGGTCCCGCTGGGCGAGTTGATCTACCTCGACCGCGAACGCTGTATCCAGTGCGCGCGTTGTATCCGTTTCCAGAGCGAGATCGCCGGTGACTCGGTCATTGGCTTCGACGAGCGCGGACGCTCGACCCAGATCGTCTCTTTCTCGGACCCCGGGTTTGATTCGGTTTTCTCGGGCAATACCTCCGACATCTGCCCCGTTGGCGCGTTGACCACTGCGGACTTCCGCTTTGGCGCCCGTCCGTGGGAGTTAGAAGCACAGGCTTCCATTTGTACACAATGTCCTGTCGGGTGCAACACCACGTTGAACACACGCCGTGAAGCCAAAGCTGGCGGCAAGATCGTTGTGAAGCGTGTGATGCCGCGCCAGAACGAAGAAGTGAACGAGATCTGGTTGTGCGACAAAGGCCGCTTCGCTTATCACTATGCAGAAGGCAAGGCTCGCCTGACCAAACCACAGGTCCGCAAAGATGGCAAGTTGACACGCGCCTCCTGGGAGGCCGCGACCAAACTTGCCGCTGAGAACTTCCTCAAGGCAAAGAAGAATTTTGTCATCCTGGCTTCGGGCAGGCTTTCCAACGAAGACCTGTTCAATTTGAAGACCCTTTCCGAACATTCGGAAGGCAAGGCGTATCTGTACTCCCACATGGCTGGCGGTGAATTGACCTCGCTGGTCGGTGTGGGTGAGGGGACGAACTTTGGCAAGATGGGCGCGGGTACGACCATTGTTGTGGTCGCCTCCAACTTATATGAAGAAGCGCCGATCTGGTATCTGCGTGTCAAACAGGCGGCGGAGCGCGGCGCGAATCTGATCGTGATGAATGCCCGCGAGACCAAACTCGATAAATATGCTTCGTTCGTGGTGCGCTACGCGTATGGCGATGAGGTTAAGACGGTCAATGACTTGAGCAAGAAGAGCAAGATCAGCGACTCGTTCCTGAAATCTGAGAATGCCGTCATCCTGTATGGGAGCGATGGACTCGGTGTTTCAGGTTCGGCGGCGGTTGCCTCTGCCTGCGCGAAGTTGTTGCATGACAATGACTCTGTCGGCAAGCCCAACAACGGACTGATCGGTGTGTGGGGACGCGCGAACGACCAGGGCGCGTGGGAGATGGGTTTTGAAGTGGAAGAGGATCTGGCAAAGGTTCTCAAGGGCAAGGCGGTGTACATCGTCGGTGCCGACCCCGTGGCGGATGACCCGAAACTGGCGAAGGCACTCGAAGGTGCGGAGTTCGTCGCTGTGCAGGATGTGATGGAAACCGCGACGATTGAAATTGCGAATGTAGTTCTTCCCGCGCAGGCTTTCACCGAACGTGAAGGCACATTGACCTCCGGCGAGCGACGCGTACAGCGCTTTTATCCGGCTGTGCCCGTGACGGGGGATGCGAAGGCTGACTTTGCGATCACATCGCAGATCGCCCGTCATATGGCTGTTGTGCTCGAAGGTACATCGGTCTCGGCTGTGTTCGATATTCTGGCTGAGTCTGTGAAATCATTCGAAGGTTTGAACTATGACAAACTCGCGGAAGTGAAACCGCAGTGGCCGATCGTCGGGCGCGGCGATTTGTATTACGGCGGTACGACCTATGAGAACGCTCAAGGCATGGGCGTACAGCTGTCAGCGGCGGCGGCGCGCGGGGAAAAACTGAGCATACCCAGGGTCCAGAAAGAAGCGGCTCCACGTCCGAAGGAAAATGAATTGCTGGCGGTCCCCGTCACGAAGTTGTATGACCGCGGCACGACAGTCCGGCCTGCCGAATTACTGCATGAGCGTATCGGTGATGCGAGCGTTGTCCTGCATCCTGATGCCGCGAAAGAATTGGGCGTTGAGGCTGGTCAGACTGTGAATGTCAGTTTCAACGGCGTGAGCGGCGAGGCGGTTGTGAAGTTGGACGATACGATCTCGGTCGGTGTAGCGTTGATCCCGCGTTCAATGGGATTGGCGATCCGCGAACCTGTTGCAGTGAAGGTGAAATAATGTTATCCGATTGGACACTCTGGCTGGAATGGTTTATCAAATCGGTGGTGGTGATCCTGGCGTTGTTGACGGGATTCGCATATCTCACTTGGTATGAGCGCCGCGCGCTGGCTCGCATTCAGGCGCGCATTGGTCCGAATCGCGCGGGACCTTTTGGTCTGCTCCAACCCATTGCGGATGCGGTCAAGTTGATCTTCAAGGAAGAGTTGACGCCTGCCAGGGCAGACAAGGTGCTGTTCTTCTGGGCGCCTGTGGTTACGATGGTCCCTTCGGTCATTCTCGCCGCAGTCATTCCGTGGGGGACATCGTTCCACGCGTTTGGGCGTGAGATCCAATTGCATCTTGCAGACATCAATGTAGGTGTGTTGTATATTGCGTCGATCGCTTCGATCGCGGTGTACGGCATTGTGCTGGCGGGCTGGTCGTCGAACAACAAATATGCGATGCTCGGCGGTCTGCGTTCCTCGGCACAGATGATCAGTTATGAATTGACGCTGGGACTTTCGTTCGTGACCGCCATCATCCTTGCGGATTCGATGCGCATGCGCGACATTGTCGATGCCCAGCAGGGGATGTGGTTCGCGGTTATTCAGCCTGTGGGTGCCTTGATCTTCTGGATCGCGACGCTGGCGGAGGTCAACCGCGCACCGTTCGACATGCCCGAAGCCGAACAGGAATTGACCGCCGGTTACCACAGCGAATACTCGGGTATGAAGTTCGCCCTGTTCTTCATGGCGGAATACCAGAAGATGATCGTCATCTGTATGATCGCCGCGACGTTGTACTTCGGCGGTTACCGCGAGTTTGGATTTCTAAACGGCACCATCTTCAGTGTGGATTACACATGGACTCTCGGTACATGGCAGTTCACGAACTGGTTCCTGGGTCCGATCTATCTGTTCCTGAAGGTCATTGTGCTTCTCTTTGGCATGATCTGGGTGCGTGCCTCCTGGCCCCGTGTGCGTTATGACCGCCTGATGGCATTCGGCTGGAAGATATTGCTCCCGTTGTCGCTGGCGATCGCGTTCATTACCGCAACCGGGATCATCTTCGAGAAGGAATTCCAGAACCCGTTGTTTTTCTGGGCGATCCCTGTTGTTTCGACCTTGGTCGGTTTGTTTACTGTTGCGATGGTCTATCGAGAATTGAGGAGAAAAGCATATGAGCGGTTCAATACCCCGAGCAGAAACGGGAGGTGCGTCCGCGTTTCCGTGGTCGGCACGTGCTGAAGCGTTACGATAACGGCTTGGAAAAATGCATTGGCTGTTCGCTGTGCGCCGCCGCCTGCCCCGCGGATGCGATCTTTGTGGAAGCCTCCGAGAACACGGACGAGAAACGCTTCTCGCCCGGCGAGCGGTATGCCTCCACCTACGAGATCAACATGCTCCGCTGTATCTATTGCGGATTCTGCGAGGATGCCTGTCCCACCGAGGCGATCGTGCTCGGTGACAACTACGAGCTTTCCTTCTATGACCGCCGCTCGGCGATCTACACCAAGGAAAGCCTGCTTGAACCCGTCCCGACCGTGGATATGACCACGCCCCGCAAAGTGGATGCGGGTGTGTTCATGCGGTCGGTACCTGAAATGCAGGATCCTAGAGATTAGAGAATTGGAGATTGGTAATTGGTAGGTGGTAATTACCATTTACCAATTACCTGTAAAACTATGACCCTTGATTTAGCCCTCTTCCTTGTCCTGGCTCTCGTTGCCATTGTCACAGCGATCGTCATGTTACTGCACCGCAACTCGGTCTACTCCGCGTTGTTCCTTGTCATGAACTTCATCACGGTGGCGATCTTTTACCTGTTATTGGGAGCGCCCTTCATTGCGATGGCGCAGATCACAGTATATGCAGGCGCCATTATGGTGCTATTCCTGTTCGTGATCATGTTGCTCGGCGCGGAACGACTGCCGGATGCCAGGGTGTTAACCTGGCAACGACCGCTGGCTTATGGATTGGGGATCGTGCTGGCAGTGGAGACTGTATACCTGTTCCTTACACGCGCGAGACCTGAAGGCAGTGTCCTATCCCCCGAGGCGTCGGTCAACATGATGGATCACCTGCGGACGCTGGGCACCACACTTTTCAGCGATTACCTCCTGCCGTTCGAAGTGACGTCCATCCTGTTGTTGGTCGCGATGATCGGCGCGATTACCCTTACAAAGAAAGAGAAAGGCGGGCAGAAATAATGGTCCCTGTAGAGTATTACATCATTCTTTCGGCGATCCTGTTCTCCATTGGTGTGGCGGGAGTGGTGTTCCGCCGCAACCCGCTCGTCATTTTCATGTCCATTGAGTTGATGTTGAACGCGGGCAACCTTGCCATCGTTGCGTTCAGCAGTGTGCTCAAATCCTTCAGCGGACAGATCTTCGTCTTCTTCGTCATTGCTGTTGCCGCGGCGGAGGTTGCCGTGGGTCTGGCGCTGATCGTCGAGATCTTCAAAACCAAGCACACCATCGACGTGGACCAGTTGAACAGTATGAAGGGATAGAGACTAGATGACTAGTATCTAGTGTCTACTCTCTGGAGACTTTTATGCACTTAAGCGAAACAGTAAACACAGGATTTTTCTTTCTAGCCCCGTGGCTGGTGTTCGCGCCGGTCATCGGTTTGCTGATCAACATCATCTTCGGTGGTTGGTTTGCAAAGCGTTCATGGGGTGAAACAGCCATTGGAACGGTCGCAAGCCTGGCATCGGGCGCGGCATTCGTTATCAGCGTGCTGTTGGCTTGGTCGGTGGCGGCAGGTCACGGCGAGGCAATGACCGTACCCTTCGCGCAGTGGATTCACATCGGTGGGCTCGAACTCGACTGGACGTTCCGCGTCGACTCGTTATCCACCACGATGATGCTGGTCGTCTCGGGCGTCGGGACTCTCATCCACATCTACGCCATCGGATACATGCACGAAGACGTCCGCTTCAAACATGACTTGGGGCGGTTCCAGCGCTTCTTCGTTTTCCTCAACCTTTTCATCGCCATGATGATGATCCTGGTGAGCGGCGACTCGTACCTGATGCTGTTCGTCGGCTGGGAAGGCGTGGGACTTTGCTCCTTCCTGTTGATCGGCTTCTGGTACGATATGGACACGCTCGGTCGACCCTCCTGGGCGAACTCGAACGCGGGCAACAAGGCATTCATCACCAACCGTGTTGGCGACTTCGGTTTTCTGATCGCGGGCTTCATCATGTTCTGGGCGTTCGGCAGTTTCCAGTTTGATGAAGTCTTTGAAGCCGCGCATGCCGTTGCGCCCGGTGTGATCGTCGCGATCACGCTGTTCATGCTCGTGGGCGTGGCAGGCAAGTCGGCGCAGATCCCGCTTTACATCTGGCTCCCCGACGCGATGGCGGGTCCGACGCCGGTCTCTGCATTGATCCATGCCGCGACGATGGTGACCGCGGGCGTGTATCTCGTCACACGTTCGGCGGAACTGTACATGCTCGTGCCGCAGGCGCAATATATCGTGGCGATGACCGGTGCGATCACAGCGCTCTTCGCTGCGACCATTGCCGTCGGTCAATATGACATCAAAAAGGTGCTGGCCTATTCGACCATTTCACAGCTTGGTTTCATGGTTGCCGCGGTGGGCATGGGCGCGTTCGTGGCTGGTATGTTCCACCTCGTGACGCATGCATTCTTCAAGGCTTTGTTGTTCCTTTCCGCCGGTTCGATCATTTTGGGACTTGAACGCGGACATCATCACGCGGAACATTCTCATCATGAGAAGAAATCAAAGGGGAAAAGTGGAAAATCGAAAGTTGAAAGTGGACATGATGCGCATGGCGGGCATGATAGCCATGGCGAAGTCTTCGACCCGGGCGATATGCGCAATATGGGCGGACTTCGCAAGACCATGCCTGTCACGTTCTGGCTGTACATCATTGGGACACTGGCGCTTGCAGGCATCGTTCCGTTTGCAGGTTTCTGGTCGAAGGATGAGATCCTTCTCGACGCAAGTCTGCATTACCCGGCCGTTTACTGGATCTTGACCGCTGCCGCGTTCTTGACCGCCTTCTACATGGGACGCCAGATCTGGATGGTCTTCTTTGGTGAAGCCCGTCATGAAGCTGCGGCTCATGCAGAGGAAAGCAAGCCGATCATTACCGTCCCGTTGATGGTACTGGCGGCACTTTCATTGCTTGGTGGTGCGCTCAACCTTCCGTTCGAAGGCTTCCACAACCTTGGTCACTGGCTGGAACATACACTTCACGAAGTGGAGTCCCTGCCGCTTGACCTGAAGGTCGCAGGCATATCGACTGTTCTGGCCTTGACCGCGATCCTGATCTCCTGGTTGATCTACGGACGTAATCCGCTCAAGGCAGGCCAACCTGATCCGTTGAAGAAGCCGCTTGGTTTCTTCTTCACAGGCATGGAGAACAAGTGGTTCGTGGATGAGATCTACCAGGTGGTCATCATCAAGCCGTTCAAGAACCTGTCCCAATTCCTTGCGGATGTGGTCGACTGGCGCATCTGGCATGACTGGTTCCATGAGACGGTCATTGCAGGGACATATAACTGGCTGAGCAATATCGTCCTCAATGTGTATGCCGACCAGAAAGGCATTGACGCCTTCGCAAACTGGCTGGGCGCCGCGACACAATGGTTATCGGGAACAGTCCGAAAGGTCCAGAACGGATTCGTGCGTTCGTACGCGATGTCCGTGTTGGTGGGCGTTGTCCTTATCGTAGGGTATCTGATTTTGAAATAAATTTTGCCCTCACCCCCAACTCCTCTCCCTTAGGGAGAGGGTAGGGTGAGGGGAGGATGGAACATGGAATTTCTTTTGCAACCTCTCACTTTGCTGACCTTCTTCCCTCTTGTGGGGGTACTGGTCCTGCTCTTCATCCCCAGTGACAAAAAGAATGTCCTGCGCTGGGTCGCGCTCGGCGCGTCGCTGGTCACGTTTGGGATCTCGATCTGGGTGCTGACCCAGTTCAAAGCATCCGATGTGAACCTGCAGTTGAAGGCGCAATACGACTGGATCACCGTTGCGGGATGGAACATCCAATACTATCTCGGTCTGGATGGCTTGAGCATCCTGCTCGTCCTGCTCACCGCGTTCCTGACGCCGATCTCGATCCTGTCCACATGGACTGCGATTGAAGACCGTGTCAAGGACTTCATGATCTTCTTCCTGATGCTGGAAGTGGGCATGATGGGTGTGTTCCTCGCGCAGGACCTGTTCCTGTTCTACATCTTCTGGGAATTCACGCTCGTGCCGATGTACTTCCTGATCGGTATCTGGGGCGGACCGCGCCGCATCTATGCCGCAGTGAAGTTCTTCCTGTACACGATGGCTGGTTCCATTTTGATGCTGTTAGCCATTCTGTGGCTCGGTATCTACAGCGGAACCTTCTCAGTTCCCGAGTTGATTGCGCAACATAACATCCCTGCGGATATTCAGTGGTGGCTGTTCCTGGCGTTCACCGCCGCGTTTGCCATCAAGGTCCCGATGTGGCCCCTGCATTCGTGGTTGCCCGATGCCCACGTCGAAGCGCCGACCGCTGGTTCGGTCATCCTTGCAGGCGTGTTGTTGAAGATGGGTACGTATGGCTTCGTGCGCTTCAACCTGCCGCTCTTCCCTGAAGCCGCAGTCCGAGCCGCGCCCTATATTGCGTTACTGGCCACCATCGGTATCATCTACGGCGCGATGGTCTCCTACGCCCAATCGGACGTCAAGAAACTGGTTGCATATTCCTCCGTCAGCCACCTTGGTTTCGTGATGCTCGGTCTGTTCGCGATGAACCCTGAAGGTATTGCGGGCGGCATCTTGCAGATGATCAACCACGGTCTCAGCACGGGAGCATTGTTCCTCCTCGTCGGTATGATCTATGAACAGACTCATACGCGCGAGATCAAGGTCTACGGCGGTTTGTGGAAGGTCACCCCGATCTTCGGCACGATCATGTTAATCGTCTCACTCTCCTCGATGGGTCTGCCTGGCTTGAACGGCTTCGTAGGCGAGTTCACCATCCTGCTGGGCGCGTTCGGTTCGCAATCCATTGGGAACAACATCTACGCCATCCTCTCCGCCCTCGGTGTCATCATGGCGGCTGTGTATATCCTCTATATGTTCCAGAAAATGTTCCTCGGCCCACAGGGCGAGATCGTGGAAGAGGTCAAGAAGCACGGACACGCCCTGCGCGACCTGAACTGGCGCGAGATCGTTACCGTCCTGCCCCTGCTCATTTTCATCTTCTGGATCGGTCTGTATCCCAAACCTTTCTTCGCACTCATGGCTCCTGCCGTTGAGAACCTGGTGAAGATGCTGCCCATTCCCTAGTCATTGGCTTTTAGCTTTTAGCTGTCTGCTAATTGCTAATCGCTAACTGCTGAGAGCGAAATGCTATGACCCTAACATCTCAAGATTATCAAGTCCTTACACCTTACATCCTGCTCACCGTCTGGGCATGTATCCTCCTGCTCCTTGACCTCTTCATCCCGAAGGATCGCAAAGGGATCACAGCTTCCCTCGCCGCGTTGGGACTTGCCCTCACTTTAGGCTTCACCATCTCACAGATCGGCGTGGAACGCACAGGCTTCTTCGGCATGGTCGTGCTCGACGGTTTCTCGACCTTCATCAATGCCCTGCTTCTCGTCAGCGGCATCTTCGGTGTTGCCCTCGCCTACGGCTACGTCAAACGCATGGGTATCGAACGCGGCGAGTATTACGCCCTCCTGTTATTCAGCATCACAGGCATGATGCTCATGGCGCAAGCCGCCGACCTCATCATCGTCTTCATCGCGCTCGAACTGCTCTCAATCCCGTTGTACGTGCTTGCCGCGTTTGCGCATCCAAAATCCCAATCGGAAGAAGCGGGACTGAAATATTTCCTGCTCGGCGCCTTTGCCACTGGATTTGTCGTCTATGGGACCGCCCTCGTCTTTGGTGCGACTGGAACCACGTCACTCAGCGGGATCGTGGCCGCATCACGCTCTGCGTCAAGCCCGAGCCTGCTCCTGACCCTCGGAGCCGCTCTCATCCTCGTCGGATTCGGCTTCAAGGTTGCGGCGGTTCCCTTCCACATGTGGACGCCTGACGTGTATCAGGGCGCGCCGACAGCTGTTACCGCCTTCATGTCATCCGGCGCCAAGATTGCGGGTTTCGCGGCGTTGCTTCGTGTGTTCGCCACCGCCTTCTCCTCCATCGCCACCGACATGACCGATGTACTCTGGATGATGTCAGCATTGACCATGATCGTTGGCAACCTTGTCGCCGTTTCACAAACGGACATCAAGCGTATGCTGGCATACTCCAGCATCGCGCACGCGGGTTACATCCTCATGGCGTTCGTCCCGTATGGGAATCCCGAAGTCCGTGACGTTTCCATCGCGGCGGGATTGTTCTATCTCGTCTCTTACGCGATCACCAACTTCGGCGCATGGAGCGTTGTCATTGCCCTCGAAAAGAAGGAGGAAAAAGGACTTGCCATCGAAGACTATGCGGGACTTGGAAAGAAATACCCTGCCCTCGCTGCCGCCATGACCGTCTTCATGCTCTCGCTTGTTGGTTTCCCCCCGACCTTGGGTCTGGTGGGCAAGTTCTACCTCTTCCGCGCAGTGATGGCTGGCGGGTTTACCTGGCTTGCCATCATCGGTGTTGTGACATCGCTCGTGTCTGCATACTACTACCTGCGTGTCGTCGTCACCATGTACATGAAAGATGGCGAACCGGTTATCGAGCGTGAGACCTGGCTCGGACTCACCACCGGCGTAACTGCTGTCGTGACGGTCGTTGTCAGCCTCGTGCCGCAACCCCTGTTTGCCTGGGCGAGCGAAGCGGTGTTGAAGTTGTTCTAAGTGTCATTGCAAGACACGTGAAGCGTGTCGTGGCAATCTCCTCGAATCAAAAACGGGACTGTGTCATCCACAGTCCCGTTTCGTTATATTTATTCTTCATACCCGTTGGGATGCTTCACGTGCCATGCCCATGCCATTTCGATGATCTGGCG
>JBFYRY010000100.1:0-12179 GCA_041302025.1 Chloroflexota bacterium
TTGGATACAGGCTTGCAGCCCGAATACGCCAGGGAAGCCTTTGTCCTGATGGACGAGGGGAATCTGGTGGGAATCAAAAACGCGGGGGCTGACCTGCTGAACCTGGCGGTGACGCGCACGCTCGGTCTGCCGCGCGCGTTGGAGGCGCTGTACGCCGCGCTGCGCACCGACCGTTTTACCACGTTGCAGGAGTTGCTCGATCTGCCCATCCTGCCCGAGCAGGTGGTGCAAGCCTACGTGGGCGAAGCCTTCAACCGTTTGGACACGAACGCGCAAAAGGTGATGCAGGCGCTGGCGGTCTATAACCGTCCCGTGACGCCCGCCGCCGTGGATTACCTGCTCGCGCCGCACATCCCCGCGATTGACAGCGCCCCGATTTTGCAGCGGCTGGCGAATATGCACTTTGCCCGCAAGGAGAGCGGACGGTTTTATTTACATCCCGTGGATCGGGAGTTTGCTTTCGGTTTAATTCCCGCAGAAGATTTAACCGCTAAGACCGCGAAGAACGCGAAGGAAAACCAAAAAACAGATTTGGTTTTGCCTAAATACGCAGACCTTTTTAAAACTTCGCGCTCTTTGCGTGCTTCGCGGTTTGATGCTTTTACCCAATACGACTTAACCAGCCGCGCCGCAGATTATTTTAGACAAGCCCGCAAACCCCGCGCGGAATGGAAAAAACTGGACGACCTTTCCGCGCAACGGGCGGAATTTGACCTGCGCTGTGCCGCTGGCGATTATGATACGGCGGCAAGTGTGTTATCAGGAATTGATCATGAGTATCTGCTTCTGTGGGGACATTATCGTCCGATGATTGAAATGCATGAAAAGTTACAAGGGAAAATTTACGATAAAACAATAGCACGGATAAGTGTTGGAGAGTTAGGGTCCGCTTATATCGGTATTGGAAAAATAACAGATGCTTTACGCTGTTACGAACGAACAGTAGCACTTGCTAAAGAGACCAAAGCCAGACAGGCTGAAGGACAGTGGCTTATGGGCGTCGGTAATTGTTATTTCGCTTTGGGTGATATACCCAAAGCCATTGAATACCATGAACAGGCATTAGCTATTGCCCGCGAGATTAGCGATCAAAGAGGCGAAGCAACAGCTCTTAATAACTTAGGTCTTGCTTACGCCAATGTGGGCAATTTACGAAAAGCCCTAGAATTATACGAACTAAAGTTAATTATCGTTCGTAAAATCGTTGATCGTAGTATTGAAGGTACTGCTCTCGCAAATATGGGGAATGCTTATGCTAAATTGGGAGATTCGCGCCAAGCAATTAAACTCAACGAACAGGCACTAATCATTGCTCATGAGATTAATCACCGCGGAGGCGAAGGTGAAAATGTTAGAAACATTGGTTTTGCTTTATTGGATGTTGGAGAATTCGAAAGGGCAAAAGGAAATTTTCTACAATCTATTCGGGTTGCAGATGAAATTTATGATAGTTCAACACAACTCGACGCTAGGCAGGGACTGGCACAGGTTTATCTTTTCCAAAATGATTTGGTCAATGCCCGCACCACCATCGAAGCCGCGCTGGGATATGATGTGCCACGAAACAATCACAATGCCAGTGCCCTGCACGGAATCATCGCCTTGCGGCAGGGGGACGCAAGCGCGGCACGGGGAGCCTTTGTCCGCGCGATCGGGCAGGCGGATGAGATTCTGTCCAAGACGGCGGAGTATTATTCCGCGCTGGATGCGAAGGGGTTGGCGGAATGCGGGTTATTGGTAATTGGTAATTGGAGATTGGATGGCGAGAGGGATAAACTCCATGCCGAGGCGATTGATATATTTAAGCGTGCGCGGAAAATTGCGCCACATGCGGGGGTGGTCAAGTCCGTGCTGAGGTTGTTTGATGAAATGGCAAAATGCGATGAGGCGGGAGTGTTGAAGGATGTGAGGAAGGCGGTGGAGGGTGTGGAAGAATGAGTCTCGCAGCGGTAACTTTGACGCATCCAATCCACCGCCCTGGACTAAAGTCCTGGGCTACACATACAAAGCCGCCTAAAGGCGACTTCCCCATACGGGGACGATGAGTCCGCTTTCAGCGGACTTTGTGATTGCCTTGATGCGGGGGCAGATTCAACAAACAGCGCATGCACACAGTATTTTATAATTGGCGAATGGTCATCCACTTACAGGAGGAGATACTCCCATGACAGAGACCCGGTCCGATCGCTCGTGGATCCGATTATTGGCACTATTCACGATTGGAAGTTTTATCGAAGCGATGCTGTACGGGCATCTCAGCGCCTTCACTCCGCTGTACCTGCCAAAGCTCGGCATCAGTACAAATGATGTCTCGCGCTGGACGGGAATCATCGCGGCGGTATCGGGCATCCCAGGCTTGATCTTCCTGCCTTTCTGGGGCGCGCTTGCCGATAAATACTCGCGCAAGCCGATCATCATCCGCTCGTTTGTTGTGCATGTAATGGTTGCATCCGCTGTAGCACTCGCGGGAAACATTTGGATCTTCCTGATCGGCCGCGCCTTGTCAGGTCTTTCCCTGGGTAATAGCGGATTGATGATGACAACACTGGCGGAGCGTTCACCGGAGAACCGGCGCGGATTCGCGTTTGCGATCATGAACACGGCCGCGCCGATCGGCGTCTTTGCCGGACCCTTGATGGGGGGACCGATCATGGACCGCTGGGGCCTTCCAACCTTGTTATTTGTCGATGCGATATTCCTGATTTTGGTTGTGATCGGATTGGGAGTGAGTTACCGGGATACGTTCACCAGCCAGGTTGATCGCCCGATCCTGAAGATGGCAGCCGAGTCGATCAACATTGTCACACGCAGCGCCTCTCTGCGTTCGCTTTTTCCTGCGTTGTTCATGCTCTTTGCAGGCTGGATGCTCGCGATGACGTATGTGCCCATCGCGATCAACGAACTTTATTCGGGATTGAACGAAGCGACGGTCGTGGGCATCGTGCTGGCGGCGGGCGGATTGGTGGCGCTCTTCCTCGGACCGTTGTTTGGTTCGCTCGGCGATCGGTTTGGTCTGTGGCGGGTGTTGTTTTTCGGCTCGGTGATCCAAATCGCTCTATGGCCCCTGCTCGCCCTCACAAAAGGGTTGACAGCGTTTGGCATTGTGTATGCCATCGTCAACGGGATTGGCTCCGGCGTGTTTGCCATTTCGTTCTCGGTATTATCGAATTCAACCACATCCGATGTGCGCGGCCGGATCATGTCCTTTGCCTTTTTACCGGTCAACATCGGCGTGATGCTGGGTCCAGCCATCGGCGCGGTGGTGACCCGGCAGAGCGTCTTCGCCGCATTTCCAACGGCATCCATCCTGACTGCCATTGGTCTTGCGATGCTGGTGTTTGCCTATCGTCAACAGCTAGGATGAATAAATCCTTGAGGGTTTCTTCTCACAAAAAACCCGACGGTTTTTGGGGAATGGATCACCTCTACAATAAAAGAAATAAATGGAGTCTGAATGTTACCAACCCATAATGAGAACAACGACACACAACCCAACTACCCCAGTATTTTCAACGACGTGATCGGACCGGTGATGCGGGGACCATCCAGCTCGCATTGCGCCGCGGCTTTGCGGATCGGGCGGATCGCCAGAGATCTGATGGATGCCCGGATCGAAGAGGTGCTCATCGAGTTCGACACCCATGGTTCGCTGGCTACCACACACGATAGTCAAGGTTCTGATATGGGACTGTTCGGAGGTCTCCTGGGCTGGGAGGCGGCTGATGAACGGCTGGCACAGTCAGCCCGGTCCATTCAGGAGGCGGGCATCAGTGTCCAGATCGAGATCAAAGATATCGGAGCGAAGCACCCCAATACCTATAAGCTTACCCTCAAAAATTCCACCGAACAGCACACGTTGACCGCCATCTCCACCGGCGGCGGGATGATGGAAGTCGTGGAGATCGACGATGTTAAAGTGTCATTGGCTGGCGATTATTATGAAACCCTAATCTATCTCGATGCAGACGGCAGCGAGATCGTAAAATACCTGCATGAAAATATCGAAGCCGACAAGATCCTTCTCCTAACCGGCGCCGATACACAGATCATTGAGATCAAAGCGCAGAACTTTCTGGAGGACAGGATCGTTTCCACGCTCCGGGCACTATACGATATCAAATATTTGAAAGCCATCCCGCCGGTTTTGCCGGTGATGTCCAGCCAACATACCAGCGTGCCGTTCATTACATGCAACGAAATGCTGACTTATAACGCGGATAAGAACCTTGCCTTGTGGGAACTGGCAGTCCATTACGAGAGCGCCCGCGGTAATCTATCCCACGAGCAGGTGTTTCAGCAGATGTCTGAGATCGTACACCTCATGCAAAAATCCATTCTGGATGGAATTGCCGGGACAAAATACGCCGACCGCATTCTCGGTCATCAATCCGGGCTCTTCCAAACGCGCATGGCAAACCGTCAACTGCTGGATGGCGGAATGTTGAACCAGATGATCCTCTGCGTGACCGCCATGATGGAAGTGAAAAGCTCGATGGGCGTGATCGTCGCTGCGCCCACCGCCGGAGCATGCGCCGGATTACCGGGTGCATGTATCGGTGCAGCAACTTCACTGGGGTTATCCGTGGACGAAATGACAAAAGCCATGCTGGCTGCGGGAATGATCGGTGTGTTCATCGCGGCTCATGCCACCTTTGCGGCAGAGGTCGGCGGATGCCAGGCTGAATGTGGTTCCGGTTCGGGCATGGCAGCTGCAGCGCTGGTCACCCTGGCAAATGGCACACTCAAGCAATCCGTGGATGCCGCGTCCATGGCGCTCCAAAACACCCTGGGGATGGTTTGTGACCCTGTCGCCAACCGCGTGGAGGTTCCCTGCCTCGGGAAAAATGTGATGGCAGCCAGTAATGCCCTGACATGCGCCAATATGGCTCTGGCTGATTATGATGCCGTTATCTCATTGGATGAAGTCATCGAAACAATGGATCGCGTCGGAAAAAGTATCCCCCACGAGTTACGCTGTACCGCGCTTGGCGGGCTTTCAATAACAAGGACTTCAAAAGAAATCGAGCAAAGGTTGGTGAGAGTAAATAAATGACTAATCCTCTCGCCCTCTTCTTTCAACCCAAAGGTGTTGTCGTCATCGGCGCGTCGACATCGCCGGGAAAACCGGGTTACAGTGTAACGCGCAATATCCTACAAAGTTGGTAAAAGAATAATATTCACAGGGGCACGACCTGGCGTGTCCGTGTGTTCTTGAACCTACACCAAACCAATCAAAGAGGCATGCAATGGAAAACGAGATCAAGTTCCGCGAATTCCCCGTTCTGAACTGGTTGATCGGGGTGGGCAGTATTGGCTATGGGGTTTTCACACTGATTCAAGCGCCGCCTGCGTTGACGAACGCATTGCTATTCATCGGGTTCGGAGGCTTTCTCCTGCTGATTAATTACGGCCTCACGATCACAGCCAGCAGA
The DNA here is from genome assembly GCA_041302025.1 of Chloroflexota bacterium. Taxonomy (GTDB): domain Bacteria; phylum Chloroflexota; class Anaerolineae; order Anaerolineales; family Villigracilaceae; genus Defluviilinea. The sequence goes on from JBFYRY010000100.1 coordinate 5,433, forward strand.
GAGACTCAGACCCTGCGGCTGGATTACCGCTCCCTGCTCCTGCATTCAGTGAAAGAGATACCACTGGCAGAGATCGCCGCCATCCGGATGGACAGCCGGTCCACCCGCAGCAGTGGTAGCGGCGCCGGTCGGCGGACCACCACCTACTGCATCGTACTGGAGAAAAAGAACGGCGAAAAAGTACCTTTCCGGTCGTTCTATTCCAGCAGTTTCCTTCAAAAGCAAAGGATCGTGGATGGGCTGAGAAAGTTCCTGGAATTGCCGGAGACCGTGGATGAAAGTCCCATTGGCTTTTTACGTGCGGCGCCGGTGGTCGGCAGGATGGTCGCTGAGCAGCAACAGGCGGCATTGACGGGGGCAAATGTTCAGGAACAAGTGACAGACGGCATCCACTGGCAATTGCAGTCCATTGGCATGGGGACCAGTCCGACCACGCGCTGGTTCTCACCTGATTACAAAACGCAAGGCGGCTTCCTATACCTCACCCAAAAAGTAACCGGTCAAAATTCCGCGGGCGGGTTCATGGCATCGTTTGGGAATATGCTGTTCAAGCAAGCCCTGTCCCTTTACGGATTTGGCACGGAAGCCACACCAAATCTTGATCGGGCAGAAACCATCCCATTCCTGCCGGCAAGGATCGAGTCGTGTTTCACTGCGTTTGGGAATCTCAAAATGGAAACAACGCAGATCCTGAATCCCTGGGCACAAAATCCGCTGGCGGAATGAGGAGAGCGGCATCCGATGAAAACGATTCAATCCGCCGGAAACATGTCTCAACTATCCATCCTTTTCAGTCCGCTGGGTGTGTTTCTCGTTACGCTGGGAACTCTCCGGCCTGACCAGGTGGATGAGATCACCCGGCTGGGCGTGGATTTGATTCGGGCGCAAGGTATAAGGTAGTCTCGATACTTACATGGATTCATCCCTCCTCCCCTTCTTCCAGCCCGAAGGTGTCGTCGTCATCGGCGCATCCACATCGCCTGAAAAACTCGGCTACGGCGTGGCGCGCAACCTCGTCTAATAAATCAGGCCTCCGAGTTCTTTGAAAACTCGGAGGCCTTTATATTTATTTTAGCCTTGCGAATTATTCTGCTCTTTTGGTTTAATTTCGCTATCAAGCACCCTTTGGAAAAAATTCCTCGTTTCTTCGAGCACGATCGAGTTCAGGATATCGAGTTCCTTTGCGTAGTTCTTTTTTTCAGGTTTGGTCGCCAGAAAGCGATCCCGCTCTTTTTCCAGGCGCGTTGCGTTGATCACCATATCGCGCCAGGTGGAACCCCAATGAAAGTTCTGTCCCAACCCGCTGATGACGGTCAATGTTGCCGCAATGATCGGTGTCGCAATCGAAAACAGGTTCTTCACCCATTCGGGATTCTGGAAAAACGCGGCTGCGGAAAGGGAGGAAATAAGGGTTACCAGTGAGCCAAGGATGATCGTCCAGGTGCGATAGCGCTTAAACGCCTTTTTATTACTGTTGCTGGCCCCCCAATAGTAATCAATTTTGGCTTTATATTGATTCAATACATATTCTTCATCCACGACCTTGGGCGGCTCCAAATCATTCATGACAATACCTCCATAGTATTTTAGATTTTCAATATTATCGCACCATTTCCCAAAATAACAAACAGGCAAATTACCCGTCGGGAGCACTCAAAGGTTGTAGATAACCCAAAAGACTGACCACGGAGACACCGAGTCACGGAGTTTTTTAATGGCTTTTCTCCGTGTTTCCGTGACTCCGTGGCTAGAGCTTTCTGCCTGTGTTAAAACTCATCTACATACTTTTAGTGCACCCTACCCGTCAACATAAGTCCGCTTGAACAATTTTTCGATACCCTCCGCTTTTGTGGTTTAATCCCCTCATGGACTCATCCCTCCTCCCCTTCTTCAAACCGCAAGGCGTCGTTGTCATCGGCGCATCCACATCGCCTGAAAAACTCGGCTATGGTGTGGCACGTAATCTCGTCCACAGCGGGTATCAAGGCGCGATCCATTTCGTCAGCCATCACGCGGGCGAACTTTTTGGGCATCCGATCTATACAGTTTTAGACCAGGTCCCTGACCCTGTGGAACTAGCAATCCTCATTGTCCCGCCGAATGCCACACCCAAAGCCATCGAAGAGTGCGGTCTTCGCGGGGTCAAAGCCGCGGTGATCGTCTCTTCGGGGTTTCGCGAATCTGGTGCGGAGGGCGCGGTACTGGAAAAGCAATGTCTCGAAATCGCGCGCATGCACGGCATCCGCTTGATCGGTCCCAATTGCATCGGCATCATCGACACTCATCTACCCCTCGACACCACATTCATTCAACCGCCGATGCCCGCCGCAGGCAACATCGGCTTCATCTCCCATTCGGGTGCGTTCTGCGCCGCTATCATGGACTGGGCGCGTAACGAGGGCATCGGCTTCTCCCAGATCGTCAGCCTCGGCAATCAAGCCGACGTCAACGAAACCGACATGCTCCCCATGCTCGCGGATGATCCGCACACCAGGGTCATCGTGATGTATATGGAAACCGTTTCGGATGGAAAGCGCTTCGTGAACATTACCCGCGAAGTAACCCACCGCAAACCAGTCATTGCCCTCAAAGTTGGTCGCTTCGAATCTGGACAAAAAGCTGCCGCGTCGCATACGGGAGCCTTAGCTGCCTCTGACACTGCCTTCGATGCCGCCTTCGACAAGGCCGGCATCCTGCGTGCCGACACCGCCGAGCAAATGTTCGACTGGGCACATATCCTGGAAACCACCGCCCTAAGCGGAGCGATAGCGAAGGCAAAGGGAAGGATCGCCGTCCTAACCAACGCAGGCGGACCTGGCGTCATCGCCGCCGATTCACTCGAACAAAATGGACTGTCACTTGCCCAACTAACCGACTCAACACTGAAAGCTTTATCCGCCAATCTTCCGCCCTCAGCCGCCACCCACAACCCGGTGGATATGCTTGCATCCGCATCACCTGAGATCTATGCAACCTGTTTGAAGATTCTCCTCGAAGATCCCAATGTCGATGCTGCAATGGTCATCCTCCCACCGCCGCCAATGTATACAGCAGAAAATGTAGCAGAGAAGTTGATTGAGGTCATCAGTCAATTTGACAAGCCGGTCGTTATTGCATTATTGGGTTCGACCCTGATCGAAGAAGCGCGCTCCACGTTTGAACGTTCGAACATTCCCACATTTCCCTTCCCGGAACGCGTGGCATCGGCGCTGTCCGCGCTGGCAAAACGGGCTGAATACCTCGAGCATGGACCATCGACCATGGACTATCAACCGTTCTCCACGATCCATCATCCATCACCCAACGTCGACGATCTGCTCGCCTCATACCAAATCCCAACCGTGCCCGTCAAATTGGCTCGCCACCAACAGGAGGCGGTTCTCATCGCAGAAGAACTCGGCTATCCGGTCGTGATGAAAATTGCTTCACCGGATATCCTGCACAAGTCAGATGTCGGCGGTGTCATTCTCAACATCCAGGATGCCGAAATTCTCCAAAATGCCTACGCGCAAATTATGGAAAGAGTCAAAACTTCAAAACCAGAGGCACGCATTGAAGGAGTCCACATTCAGCGGCAGGTCCCGCAGGGGCAGGAAGTGATCGTCGGCATGACGCGTGATCCGCAGTTCGGGGCGCTGATGATGTTCGGTTCCGGCGGTGTGGAAGTGGAAGGACTCAAGGATGTGGCGTTCGCTTTGGCTCCGCTGAATCAGGCTGAGGCGTTGGAAATGATCCGCAAAACATGGGCGGGAAAAAAACTCCAGGGCTTCCGCAACATCCCCCCCGCTGACGAGGAGTCCGTGGTAGAGGTCCTCGTCAAATTGTCACGGCTTGCTTTTGAAAATGAAAACATCGAAGAGATCGAAATCAATCCGTTGCGGGTATTGAGCACTGGCGCGATTGCAATCGATGTGAGGATGAGGTCAAAATGAGCGTTGGTGCCATGAGCCCGTACGATCTTGCGCTTTGGGATACATTTCAAGGGGATGCGTCTGTGAAAGTCATCGTCCGGCGGGATGATGGGCTGGAATCAGAAATGCCAATGGCGGAATTCTTTCGCAGTTTCAAGGAGTTCTCCGTTATTGAAGTCAAGGCGCTGGATTTGTGCAAGGGGAAGGTCCTGGATGCCGGCGCCGGGGCGGGAAATCATTCGCTCGAATTGCAAAAACGCGGATATGACGTCTGGGCAATAGACATCGGTCCGCACGCAGTGGATATCATGACGGCGCGCGGGGTACACCACGCACAGCGTGTGAATGTCTATGATCTCACTTCTCCGGGATTCGACACGATATTGATGCTGATGCATGGGATCGGCTTAGCGGGGACATTGGACGGTTTCGATATGTTTCTGAACCACGCCAAGCACCTCCTGAAACCCGATGGGATCATCGTCTTCGATTCGCTGGACGTGCAACACACGGATAAAACTGTCCACTTGATGTATCAGGAGGAAAACCGCAAGGCTGGGCGATATTTCGGAGAGATGCGCTCCCGCTTCGAATACAAGGGACAGATCGGGGATTATTTCAGCTGGCTGCATATCGACCCTGCCACCCTGTACAGTCACGCATCGCAACAGGGTTGGGAGAGTAGAATCATCCACCAGGAACAGGATGGAAATTATTTAGCCTGTCTCACTCAAATCCAAAGATCGGAGAGATAAGATGACTGCCTACGTGATCGTCGATATCGAAGTGCTCGATCCCATCATGTATGAGGAATACAAAAAACTTGCGCCAGCCACGATAGAACTGTACGGAGGCAGGTATCTCGCCCGCGGCGGCAGAACGGAAAAACTCGAAGGCGACTGGACACCAAGCCGTTTAGTGATCCTGCAATTCGAAAGCCTGGAACAAGCGAAAAAGTGGGTCAACTCGCCGGAATACAGTGAAGCCAGAAAGATGAGACTTGCCACCACAAATTCAAAAATGGTTATGATCGAAGGCGTTTGATGCAGTTGCGGCGGGAGACAAAATATTGTATAGTATTTACAGGAATCCCCAACATTCACAACCAAAAGGAGAGAACAATGGCAGACAGTGTTTATAAAGTTATCGAGCTGATTGGCACCAGCACGGAATCATGGGAAAAAGCCGCGGCAATTGCCGTGGAGCGCGCCGCGCAATCGTTACGTGAATTGCGTGTCGCCGAGGTTGTTGAGTTAGACATGGTTTTGGACAACGGCAAGATCACGGCTTATCGCGCCAAGGTGAAAGTCTCATTCAAATACGAAAGCGGCGGATAAGCAAATAACGCGGGGGAAATGAGACAGTCCCCATTTCATAAATTCTTCAAGGCTCAATACGGTAAAATTGCGCCCATGTCTATAATTTTATCGTCGCTCATCTACTACCCCATCAAAGCCTGCCGCGGATTCGAAGTCGATTCATCACAGGTGGAGCGCATGGGCTTGCAACACGACCGCCGCATGATGGTCACCACGTCCGAGGGCAAGTTCCTCACCCAGAGGGATCATCCCCGGTTGGCATTGGTCACGCCGACGCTGAAGAACGGGATGGTCGAACTTTCTGCGCCGGGATTTGATTCCGTGCAGGTCGCGATCCAGACTTCAGGGACAAGTCATCTGGTGGATATTTGGAAGAGCAAGGGTGTGCCAGCCTTAGATCAGGGTGAAGAAGCCGCGCAATGGTTCTCGGACTGGCTCGGTGTACAAGTGCGATTGGTTCATATCGCGGATGGATTCAAACGTGTCGTCAATGAGAAATATGCTGTCAACACAGACGACCACACCGGCTTCGCAGACGGGTACCCGATCCTGCTTGTCTCAGAGGAGTCCCTGGCTGATTTGAACTCACGGCTCGAAACACCGGCGCCGATGGACCGCTTCCGCCCGAACATCGTGGTGAAGGGCTGTGAGCCGTTCGCGGAAGACGGCTGGAACCGAATCCAGATCGGGGACGTTAAATTGGCAGTCGTCAAACCGTGCGCGCGGTGCGAGGTCACGACCATCGACAAGGTCACGCTCGAACGGCGCAAAGAACCGCTCAAGACGCTCGGAAAATATCGCAAGCACAAACTCGGAGCGATCTTCGGGCAAAACGTCATTCCGTTAAACGGAGGCAGTCTCCGGCTGGGAATGAGCGTGGACATTTCCCAATGACCAGCGCTTCGACTGCGTTTGCCTTTCGGCTCACTCCGCTCAGCGCGAGTAAACTACATTGACACTCCTTTGTTCATCCAGTATAAAACTCACATGAGATCATACAAAAAATGGATCGGGCTGTGGCTCATCATCATCTTATCTGCCTGCCAGATGCTCCCCACGCCCGGACCCACACCCATTCCCACCATCACCGCGGGTCCCAGTCCCACTCCCACGCCACTGCCGACTTCAACCCCTTTCCCCACCCCCGTTCCCGTGGCACGGATCGACTCGGGTGACAGGGCATTGTTCTACGGCGATTACGATCTGGCGCGCAATGAATATCGCGCCGCCTACGACCAATCCAGCGACGACGCATTGAAAGCCGCCGCGCTCTGGGGGCTTGGGCGCACCGAACTGGCGGATGGAAATTTCCAGACCGCCGTTGAATACATCAACTCACTCACCGGCACCTTCCCCGAATCCACGTATGCGGCGCGCGCCTATTTTTTATTGGGTCAGGCGTACAGCGGCTTGAAGGAATACCAACAAGCCGCGGAGGCATACAACACGTACATGACGCGCGTCCCCGGCGTGCTGGATGGATACGTGCAGGAATACCGCGGCGACGCGCTTAACGA
>JBFYRY010000101.1:0-21289 GCA_041302025.1 Chloroflexota bacterium
GACATCAAGTCGCTGGCGGAAGCCGCGGGCGATGCCATTCAGAAATTGCGCGGCGATGCCGAACTGGCGGGGCTTCTGCCAAATGCGGTCGAGATGATCCCGGCAATCGATGAGATCCTTGCCAAGAAGGCGGAGAGCCGCCCGATCACGCCTGAAGAATATACACAACTCGGTCAATTTGTAGACCGTGTGGAACGCCGCACCATCCAGATCAAGGAAGATGCCGCCCGCGCCGTGGAAGAAAAATTCGCAGGCGCGCGTGCCGAAGTGCCGACCGCCGCATTTGCCATGCCGCTCGAGCAGATCGGTCTCAAGGAACACGTCTTCAATATTCTGGTGGAAGCGGGGTATGATACCGTTGGCGCGTTGATGATGGCGATGAAGATGGATGCCAACAAGGTGCTGGGATTGGCTGGCATTGGACCCAAAGCGATGCAAAACATCGAAGAGGTAATTGCCGCCATCCAATTCCCCGAACCGGAAGTAGTGGCGGCTCTCGCCGAACCCGCGGCTGAACCCGTTGCCGAGGCTGAGTCCCAGCCGGTAGCGGAAACGGTTTCTGTTGTAACTGAACCCCTGGTAGCAGAGGAAACGCCTGATGACGAGAAGCAGGCAGCGGCTAAGAAAGAAGCGAAGAAAGTCGTCGAAGAAGAGGAAGATGAGAATGCCAAGGACGGCGTCTCGCTCGATGAACTCTTCAAGATGAAGCCCGAGATCTTCCAGGGCGCCGGTGCCGAAGAGGAAGACGCCGACAAGAAGAAGGGCAAGAAGGGCAAGAAGAAGAGCGTCGAGTTGGTGCTCGACGAGGAACGCGGTGAAGTCGTCGGCCGCAAGAAACATAAACGCGGCGACGATGTTTTCGGCGAGGAAGAATAAGATCCTCGCCTGACACCTTCTCCTGTTAGCAAGGAGATGGGTACCAAGGAGCATGTCAAAGAAACCTGTTCAACGTGCAAAACATGTGCCCCAGCGGACCTGCGTGGGTTGTCGTGATGTTCAGCCCAAACGCAACATGATCCGCATTGTGCGTACAGCCGATGGGGTGCAGGTGGACCCGACCAGCAAACTTGCCGGGCGTGGAGCCTACCTGCATGACCGCCGCGAATGCTGGGAACGTGGCCTGAAAGGCGCGCTTGCCCATGCGTTGAAGACGACTTTGACATCTGACGATAGAACCCGGCTCGAACAGTTAATGAACACGTTGCCGGTGGAAACGGAAACTGCGGGGACCAGCGGGTAAGTCATGTGATCGTTTGAATCGCTCACAGGCTCCCGCCGGTAAACGGGCAGATCGCTCGTTTGAAGTTTGATTTGAGGAGGCAGTCTATGAGCAGTAATGGAAACAAGATCGAAATCCCCGTCAGCATCGTGATCCGCGATCTGGCGCAGAAGATCAATAAAAGCCCCATCGAACTCATCAAAAAATTGATGTCCAATGGTGTGATGGCGACCATCAACCAGTCTGTGGATTTTGACACAGCCGCGATCGTGGTGGCTGAATATGGTTTTGAAGCGGTTCCTGAAGTTGTTGAGGAAGTGCAGGTGGAAACGGGGGAAGTGCCTCTTTGGCGTCGGATGATCGCCGGGGAGGACGAATCGAAATTGAAGAACCGTCCTCCGGTGGTGACCATTCTGGGGCATGTCGACCACGGCAAGACCAGCCTGCTCGATGCCATCCGCCAGACGGATGTGGCGGCGGGGGAGGCGGGCGGCATCACCCAGCACATCGGTGCTTATCAAGTGGAGAAAAAGGGAAGGTTGATCACCTTCCTCGATACGCCCGGTCATGCCGCGTTCACGCAGATGCGGGCACGCGGCGCACAGGGCGCGGATATTGTCGTGCTCGTGGTCGCGGCGGACGATGGCGTCATGCCCCAGACTCGCGAAGCCATTGCCCACGCCAAAGCCGCGCGCGTGCCGATCATGGTGGCGCTCAACAAGATCGATAAAGCCAACGCGAACCCTGACCGTGTCAAACAACAGCTTGCCGAACAGGAACTCGTCCCGGATGATTGGGGCGGCAGCATCATGGTCATCCCCGTTTCTGCCAGGCAGAAGCAGGGGATCGACGATCTGCTCGAAGGCATCCTGCTGGTTGCCGATAATATGGAGATCAAAGCCAATCCCGGCGGTAAGGTCATTGGCACGGTCATTGAAGCGGAAGTGGACAAGACCAGGGGTGTAATGGCTACCCTGCTCGTTCAAAATGGGACCCTTGAGTTTGGCGATACGATTGTGGCTGGAGCGGCTCATGGGAAATTGAAGGCTCTTTCTGATTTCAAAGGCAAGCCTGTAAAGAAGGCTGGACCTTCCATGCCGGTTTTGGTGATGGGTTTGAGCGACGTTCCCTCGGCAGGCGATATCTTCGAAGTGGTCGCTTCGGACAAGGAAGCGCGCGCCATTGTGTCGGAACGTCTCGAATCCGCCAAGAGCCAGGCGCAGGCGAAGAAGAAGGTTTCGCTCGAAGACCTGTTCGCCAACGTGCAGGCAGGCGAAGCGAAGGAATTGAACCTGATCGTCAAAGCCGATGTGCAGGGTTCGCTCGACCCCATCGTTTCCGAGTTGAATAAACTGGGTGAAGGCGAGATCGGCATCAAGGTCCTGTACTCGGAAACGGGCAATATCGGCGAGAATGATGTGATGCTCGCTTCGGCGTCCAATGCCATCGTCATCGGCTTCAACGTGCAGGCGGATATTTCCGCCCGGCGCATGGCTGAAAAAGAAGGCGTTGACATCCGCCTGTATGAGATCATTTACCGCATGACCGAGGATATCGAAAAAGCCCTCAAAGGCATGCTCGCACCGGTGGTCAAGGAAAAAATGCTTGGCCGCGCCCATGTCCTCCAGGTTTTTACTGCGTCAAAATTCGGCAAGGTGGCTGGGTGCAAGGTCATCGATGGGGAACTGCGCCGCAATGCCAAGGCACGTTTGTTCCGCGGCACTGACATCGTCTATGAAGGTGACATGGGATCCCTGCGTCACGAGAAGGACGATGTCAAAGAGATCAAGCAGGGCTACGAGTGCGGTGTCGGCTTCAAAAATTTCAGCGACATCCAGCCCGGCGACCAGTTGGTCTGCTACATCCTCGAACAATCGTAAATTACCATGCCTTCCGGTACCCGACTTCAACGTATTGCGGATCGGATCCGCCAGGAACTCTCGGAGATGCTCATCCGCGAGATCAGCGACCCGCGCCTGAAACTTATCTATGTCACGGACGTAAAAGTGGATAAGGAACTTGCCTACGCGGATGTTTTCGTCTCGGCTGTGGAGGGAGTCTCGCGCTCGGAGGACGTTCTTGCGGGACTTGAGTCTGCTTCCGGTTTCATTAGGCGGACTCTCGCCTCCCGCGTCGAACTGCGTGCCTTCCCGCGTCTGCGCTTCCATTGGGATATTACGCCGGAGAATGCCGACCACATCGAAAAAATACTGGCTGAACTTCGGAACAAAAAACAATAATAAAACATTAACATAAACGTCATAATTTCTTCATACGATAATCCTTGCACATGATATAAATAGCGGAGAGATAAAAAAGGAATGGACAAAGAAATAACAGGGGCAATCAAAAAGCGGTTCGCCGCGGCAAACAAGGTCGTCATCGCATCGCATGTCCGCCCGGACGGCGATGCGATTGGTTCCCTGCTGGGACTCGGATTGGCGCTTCGCGACGCGGGTAAGTCCGTGCAAATGGTTTTAGTGGACGGTGTGCCGGCATCCTTCAAATATCTTGAGGGAAGCGAATTGATCGTCAAAGAACCGGCTGGGGAACATGATACGTTCATCACAGTGGATTGCGCAGATTTCAAACGAGTGGGGAAGTTCTTCGAAAATTTCGGACAGCCCGATATCAACATCGACCATCACAAGACAAACGAAAAATTCGGCACATTGAATTTGATCGAAGCCGAAGAAGTGGCGACCACCGCGATCCTGACCAACCATCTGCCTGAATGGGGATTCCCGATCACGAAACCCATCGCCGCCGCCCTGTTGACCGGCATCATCACCGATACGCTGGGGTTCCGCACGGCGAACACAACACCCGAGTCGTTGCGTCAGTGTGCGGCATTGATGGAGACCGGTGTGGATATGCCGGATATTTATATGCGGTCGCTGGTGAGGAAAACCTTCCCTGCGGCGAAGTATTGGGGAGCCGGCCTTTCAAGCATGGAGCAGAAGCAGGGCATCGTTTGGGGTACGCTTACACTCGAAGACCGAAAGAAATGTGGTTACGTCGGCAACGATGATGCAGACCTGATCAATATGGTCTCGGCAATTGACGGGAACAAAGTAGGTATGATTTTCGTTGAACAAAGCGACAATCATGTTAAGATCTCGTGGCGCGCCCTGGAACCGGGCATCGATGTTTCGCAGGTGGCGAAGCACTTCAAGGGCGGCGGTCATGCCGCGGCGGCGGGAGCAGATATCCCCGGTGCAATGAACGACATCCAGCAGATAGTACTTAAGACTACACGTGAGATGCTGAATCTTTTGTAAAAATCGGACAAGTGTGTCATAATTAGACAGATAATTCCAAGGAGGAAAAGATGAACAGTCAGGATGTAAAGAACGCGATCTCTGGGGTGTTGGTGGTCGATAAGCCCGTCGGAATGACTTCCCATGATGTAGTACAGGCGATCCGCAACGGAACAGGTCTGCGGCGCGCAGGTCATACCGGCACACTGGATCCGCGCGCTTCAGGCGTGTTGGTCATATTGGTAGGACCTGCGGTGCGCTTGAGCGAGTATGTTTCGGCATCCGATAAACGGTATCAGGCGATCATCCGCCTGGGTGGACGGACCGACACATTCGACGCGGACGGGAGAGTGACCCCCTCGAGCCAGCCTGTGAATGTGACCGAACAGCAGTTCGAGGATGTCTTGAAAACCTTTGTCGGTGAGATCGAGCAGACCCCGCCGCCGTATTCCGCCGTGAAGGTGCAGGGACGCAAAGCCTACGAGATGGCGCGCAAGGGCGAGGAAGTGGAACTTGAGCCGCGCAAGATCACCGTGCACCATCTGGAAGTGCTCGAATGGGCGCCGCCTGAAGCGGTGATCGACGTGCATTGTTCGTCCGGCACGTATGTCCGCTCGCTGGCGAACGACCTTGGCGAGAAACTTGGATGTGGTGCCTACCTCGTCGGTCTGCGCCGCACCAAAAGCGGACGTTTCTCCCTGCGCGATGCCACACCGCTCCGCAAATTGCAGGAAGCCTTCCATGCCGGGAACTGGTACCAGTACCTCATTCCCGCCGCGGAGGCGCTTGGCGACTGGCCCGCCCTGGAACTCAGCCCGGATGATGTGGAAGGCGTCCGTCATGGACATCGCGTGAAGGGCGATGCCGATGCGGTGATCGGGAGCCGTGTACGCGGCGTCAGCACGCAGGGCGAATTGGTCTCGTTGATGGAGTGTGTGACGGACGAAGATGGGACTCCCGCCTGGCAGCCGAAGAAAGTCTTCTTCACGAACGAGTAATTTCCAGGTATATCAAAAGCCTGATATGATTCCAGCGCCGTTAACGGCGCTGGAGTATTTATCGACATGCAACATTATCGTTCCCTTGATGAAGTTTCATTGCAGGATTGCTGGCTGACCGTCGGTGTCTTTGACGGGGTCCATCGCGGTCACCGGCGGATCATTGACAGACTTGCGGCTGGCGCTCATGCAAGCGGTGTGCCCGCCGTGGTTCTCACTTTTGATCCTCATCCTGCAAAAACATTTGGACGCATGGATATAAAACTTCTCACGTTGCCCGGTGAACGCGCGAGGTTGCTTGGGGATTTGGGAGTGGATGTGGTGATCACGCATCCATTCAGTGCCGGTTTCGCAAATACAACCGCGTTCGATTTCATGAAAACGATCAAGACACGGCTCGGAGTGAGTCATCTGGTGGCGGGATACGATTCCACGCTGGGGAGGAACCGCGAGGGCAATGCGGTGCGTTTGGCGGAGATCGGTCTGGAGATGGGATTCGGCGTCGAAACGGTACCAGCCCTGAGCGACGAAAGCGGCGTGGTCTCATCCACGGAGATTCGCAAACTGGTGACGGTTGGCAAGATGGCGGAAGCGGCGTCCCTGTTGGGTCATCCGTATTCCCTGCAGGGAATGGTTTCGGTCGGCGACCGGCGCGGACGGGGGATCGGTTTTCCGACGGCGAACCTGAATTATGCGCGCGAGAAGGTGGTGCCTGCGGGCGGGATCTATGCGTGTCGGGCATTTGTGGGCGACGAGAGGCATAAAGCCGCCGTCAATATCGGCACGAACCCGACCTTTACGCCCGATAAACAAACCGTGAGCGTTGAGGCGTACCTGCTGGATTTTGACCGCGATATTTACGGCGAGGTGATCCGGCTGGACTTTGTGGCGCGCCTGCGCGACGAATTGAAATACGACTCTGTGGATGCCCTGATCAGGCAGATCAGGCTGGATGTGCAGCAGACCCGCGATCTCCTGGGAACGGACTGACCGTTCCCTTTTTATTTGGCGGGGTTGTAGATGTCATATCCGTTGATCGCTCATTCCAAAGGAGGAAGCAATGCCGCAGGCTGGTCTTCATGCAATTGTCGGTACGGTGGCGCGCAAGTGGATGCCGCAAAAGGAATGGCTGGTGCTGGGAGTTGTGTTGGGAAATATATTCCCCGACCTGGATAACCTTGTTGTGGCGTATGCCACGCTTGCCAAACTGCCGGACCCGGAAGGATATCATCGCACATTCACCCACAGTGTCTTTACCGTTGTTGCGATGATGATCCTGTTCTATCTCATTGCGGCGGTCACCCGCAACTGGAAGTGGAACAATTTCGGCACAGGCTTCGGCATCGGTATCCTGATGCACATCGGTGTGGACCTGGTGCTGTGGTTCAACGGTGTGGAATTGCTGTGGCCCCTCAGTACGTTTGAGTTGAATTTCTGGAGTTGGTTCGTGACGCCCGGCTGGTTGAAGATCCTGCTCGATACGGGGGAGTTCCTGATGTTCGGTCTGTATTTCCTTCTGTTGGGGTCGCTTGCCCGAAAACAAAATACAGATGTGGACCGTCAGCGTTCACCAGGGATGTGGGCATTTCTGCAGTTTGCCCTGTTCATTTTGTTCACGTTGATGTTTTTCGTCATGGGTACGAAAGGCTTGCATTACACGGTCTTTGGCGCGTTGTATCTCCTTTCGATGATTATCGCCATGATCGTGACGATACGCATGAGGCAGACGATCGAATCGATTTAAGTAGGGACATGACCCGCATGTCTCAATTGACTTTCGGGTCATTTTGCTGTAGATTAACCCAAATTCCTCAAAAGAAGGGAAATAAAAAATGACACAGTCTTTCGAGCCGTCCCCTCAACCTCCCGCACAGAACTCCATACCGGATGAACGGATGATCGCCATGCAGAGAGTGCAGGCGGCGATTGCCGAGTTGACACGCCGGATGAAAAACGGCGCCAACAATTTCTATTGGATCGCCGCTCTTTCGGTGATCAATTCGCTGGTGCTCCAGTTCGGCGGGGATTCTTATTTTGTGGTGGGACTGGCAAGCACGTTGATGGTGGACAGCATTGTTGTGGAAGTGGCGGGCTCGATGACCGAAGGCGCCATGATCGTGAAACTCATCGGTCTGGCGATCAGTATTTTCATTGCCGCCATTTTTGCGGTCCTCGGTTTTATTGCCGGCAAGGGAAAGCGCTGGGCGTTCATCACCGGCATGGTGCTGTACGGACTGGATGCCGTGCTCATGCTCCTGTTCCAGGATTGGATCGGCGTGCTCTTCCACGGCTTCTTCCTGTGGGGCTTGTTCGGTGGTGTGCGCGCCCTCACTGAATTGAACAAACTCGCGCCGCCCAAACCGGCGAGCGACTTTCCCCAAAGTATCGGCGTTTGAACCAATGGGCGACCTTCGGGTCGCCTTTTTCATTGTTATAATCTGCCAGATTTTGGTGGGGCGGGATGGTATCCCGCCACTAATTTGACGAGGAGAGTCCCCATGCCCCAACGTGAAATTTATCTGTTATCGCCGCGCGCACTCAGCCCTGAAACCATTGCGGTCGCATTTGCCAAGACATCGCGCGCGCCTGAGTCGTTCCGCGATATTGCCGCCGAGTTGAGCGATGAGTCCTCCGCGCAGTTCCATGAGAAGTGGGTGGTGGGATACGGTCACGCTTCGGTTGCGGAACACGCCGTCCTGCACATTGCCTTTGAGGGTGTCTCGCGCCTTGCCATCGAGAGCATCGAATCCAACCGGCTGGCATCCTACACCGAGAAGTCAACGCGCTATCAGAAATGGGACTCCAATGATTTCACCATTCCGCCGGAATTGGAGGGACACCCTCTCCGCGCCGACTATGAGGATACCATCCGCCTCCTTTTCAAAGCCTATGCTGATTCGCTCGTCCCGGTGCGGAGTCTCATCTTCGAGCGTTTCCCGCGCCGCGAAAACGAATCCGACGAAGCCTGGGATCGCCGCATCCGCTCGAAATACGTGGATGCCTGCCGCTTCCTCCTGCCTGCCGCGTCGCTGGCGAACGTGGGTATGACGGCGAATGCGCGCGTCATCGAGAACACCATCCGCAAGATGCTCTCGCACGAACTGGCGGAAGTGCGTGAGATCGGCGCGAGGGTCAAGGAAGTGGCGAAGGCGGAGACTCCCACGCTGGTGAAATATGCGGAGGTGGTGCCGTATTTGGTGGAGACGGGGGAAGAGATCAGGCAATTCGATAGAGAGTGGAAAGTAGAAAGTGGCGATTCGGGTTGGTGTGGTTTGGTCGATTATGACAAAAATGGTGAAAACAAAGTCCTTGCCGCGGCGTTGTATCGCTTTGGGGAGATGGCGTACGCGGATGCGCTGGCTTATGTGAAATCTCTTGATACATCTAAACTGGAGGCATTAGCCGAATCACTGCTGGGACGGTTGGGCAAGTATGATGTCCCCCTGCGCGAACTGGAATATTCCACCTATACCTTCGACCTGGTCTTGGATCAGGGTGCGTACGCCGAGTTCAAACGTCACCGCATGATGACACAGACCCCGCAGAGGCTGACGACGCGGCTGGGGTACGCGACTCCGCGTTTGATAACGGAGGCAGGCTTCGGGTCCGCGTATGAGGCGGCGATGGAGTCCGCGTCCAGTATGTTCGAGAAGTTGTATGCTTTCGATCCGAATGTGGCGCAATACGTTGTCCCGAATGGATTCAACCGCCGCGTGCTGGCGCAATTCAATTTGCGGGAGGCGTATGCGTTCTGCCAGTTGCGGAGCGCGGCGAACGCGCATTTCTCCATCCGGCGCGTGGCGCAACGGATGTATGAAGAGATGTCGCGCGCGCATCCGCTGTTGACGAACTTAATCCTCGTCTTCTTCCTGCTTGACCCCGAATATCTTATCAATTCGTTCGAGAATTTCAGGTGTGAGTTTGGGCGCCACCTCACTGGCTTTCATGTTCTCAGCCACCTGTTCGACCCGCGTCGCGCCGGTGACGACCGTGCTCACGAACGGATTCTTGAGACACCACGCCAGCGACAGTTGCGCGAGCGTGCATTTGAGTTCTTTGGCAACAACCTCCAGCGCCTGCGCCTTGGCAAGTTTCTGCTTATCGGTGAGATGATCCTTGAGCCACTCGTAGCCCTTCAACGCGCCACGGCTGTTCTTCGGTATGCCCTTGCTGTATTTGCCGCTCAACAGACCCGATGCCAGCGGACTCCACGTGGTGGAACCGTAGCCGTACTCCTTGTAGAAGCGCGCGTATTCACCTGAGAAGCGATGGCGCTCGAACAGGTTATAGATGGGTTGTTCCATCACAGGCTTATGAAGGTGATGCCGCTCGGCGATCTCGATGGCTTGCACGATCTCCGCCGCCGCCCATTCGGATGTGCCCCAGTAGAACGCCTTGCCCTGCTCAACAAGATTATGCATCGCCCAGACCGTCTCTTCGATGGGGGTGGTCTTGTCGGCGCGGTGGCAGAAGAGAAGGTCCACGTAATCGAGTTGGAAGCGTTCAAGCGATCCATTCACTCCTTCGATGAGCCGCTTGCGGTTGAGTGTGTTCTTCTCGTTCACGCCTTCATGCAGGCCCCAATAAAGTTTGGTCGAGACCAGATAACTGCTCCGACGCCACTTCAACTTCTTGAGCGCCGCGCCCATCACACGTTCCGATTCGCCGCCCGCGTACACTTCCGCATTGTCGAAGAAGTTCACGCCTGCATCGTACGCCGCCGCCATGATCTCTGCCGCGGCTTTGACATCCGTCTGGTTGTGGAACGTAACCCACGAACCCAGCGACAACTCGCTGACTTTGATACCCGCTTTTCCCAAATGACGATATTCCATGTTGTCTCCTCTATTGTGTGAGACTTCGGAAGTCTCCGAGACTTCCGAAGTCTGGTATTTCAATCCATTATAATCTTCCCATGCGACGCGCCATCTTTCTTATATCTTTCCTCTTTCTTTGGATTTCTGCTTGTTCTGCTCAAGCGACTCCATCTGCGCTCCCAGCCGGTGACCTGATCCCATTCGTCCCCGCCACCCAAAGCCCGCAGGCGCCTCGGACTCCCGAAGGCTTGGTCCCGTTGACCACGCCGCTTCCCAGCCCGACGCCGTTCACCTACCAGGTCAAGTCCGGCGATACGATGAGCGGCATCGCGGAAAAGTTCGGCGTGAAATTGGATGTCCTGCTGGCGGCGAATCCCGAAGTCAATGCCAATGCCATGTCGGTGGGGACAACGCTCAAAATCCCCAGCGATCCTTCCAACCCGAGCGGCGAACCGACACCGACTCCTGCGCCGTTCACGGTCGAGCAGATCGAATGTTATCCCACCACCAATGGGGGGATGTGGTGCTTCGTGCTGGTGCACAATGATTTTCCAGAGTTCATGGAAAATGTCAGCGTGCAAGTCAGTCTGGTGGATGCGAATGGAGCGGTGCTTGGAAGCCAGACTGCGTTACTGTCGTTGAACATCCTGCCTCCCAACACATCCCTGCCGTTAACGGCGTACTTCCCGAACGTCCCTGCCTCTTTGGGTGCGAAGCCGCAAGTGCAGATCTTGACCGCGATCAAGTTATTGCCGAATGATGCGCGTTATCTGCCTGCCGTGGTCAACAACACGCTGGTGCAGGTCAATGCGGAGGGACACAGCGCACAGGTCAACGGGCAGGTGTTGTTGAACGGGGCACGGGATGCAAGTCAGGTTTGGGTAACGGGAACAGCCTACGACGAAGAGGGACGCGTGGTTGGCATCCGCAGATGGGAATCGAATACAGGGTTGTCCGCAGGCGGGAGCATCCCGTTTGAGTTTATGTTATCCAGTGTGGGGGGAGGAATCGCGCGTGTTGAGTTTGCGGTGGAGGCAAGACCATAGCCCCCACCCAGCCTCCCCCATTTTCCGACTGAAGTTCATCGGAAAATGGGGGAGGTGCCCGGAGGCCAGAGGGGGTTATTTGCCTTCGAGCCACATGTAGCGTTCGATCGGGATTGCGATGGGGGTGAGGACGTAGCCCTTCACGTAGGGTTTGACCAGTTCATAGGAAAGGTGATGCACCGTAAAGAGAGCGGCGGCATCGTCCACGAGCATTTGCTCGGCTTGCTGGTACATGGCGATGCGTTTGGTCACATCCGGTTCGATGCGCGCGGCTTCGAGAATGGGATCGAGTTGGGGATTGGAATATCCGCCGTTGTTTTGATTCGAGCCGGTGTGGAAGAGCACGTCGGCAAAGTTCTCGGGGTCGGGATAATCCGCGCACCAGCCGCCGTCGAAGAGTTGTCCGTGATTGCCGGAGTAGATCTGGTCGTAGTAGAAATTCGGTTCCAGGTTTTCGACCGTGATCGTGACGCCCAGGTTTTGTTTCCACATTTGAGCCAGCGCGGCAACGTCACCGCTGACATACGTGCCGGTTCCGGCGTTGGTGAACACGATGGGCGGCAGTCCTTCGGGTCCGCCATATTTCGACTGCTTGAGCAATTCACGAGCCTGTGCCGGATCGTAGGGTAAGCCTTTTAACGAGATGTTGAATCCCGGCAAACCGGGCGGATAGACCCCGATGGCAGGCAGGGCATGACCGTCCCATACGACATCCAAAAATTGCTGACGGTTGAACGCCAGCGAGAACGCCTTGCGGACATTGACATCGTCGAAGGGCGGCTGGGTTGCGTCGAAGACCACGTAACTGGTGCAGAGCGAAACGCCGGTGCGCAGTTCATTGAACAGCGGCTCGGTGGGATCGGTAAAACGCTCGATGGAATAAACCCCCGCGATGTCCACATCGCCGGTCTCGTAAAGTTGTTGGGCATAACCGGAATACAGGTTCTCGATAATGTACGGAATGGACGGTTCACCCAGATAGAAATCGGCATTGGCTTCATACACCTTGCGCTCGAATCTTATCCACTCGATCAGGCGGTACGGTCCAGTGCCGTTGGGCTGGCGGTACCACTCCTCGCCGCTTTCCACATTTTCCTTGTTCAGCACAAAGGCGGTGGGGTAGGTGAGTTTCAACAGGAAATACGGCTTGGGCGCATCGATGGTGATCTGGATGGTGTAGTCGTCGATCACCGTAAGCCCTGAAATGTGGTCTGCATTTCCCTGTGCATATTCACGGATCCCGACAATGTCACCGAGATAGGTCAGTGCGGTTTCGGAGGCGAGTTCAGGGCTGGCAGACCGTTCAAGCGAGTACAGCACATCCTGCGCGGTGACAGCGAGGCCATTGTGGAATTCTGCGTTCTGGCGCAGGTGAAAGGTGTAGGTCATGCCGTCGGGGCTCACGTCCCAGCTCTCGGCGAGGTCGGGAGTCAGGTTCAACTGCGGGTCGAAGGCGACCAGTCCGCTGAAGACGCGCTTATCGCCGGAACCATATGTGGTGTGCGGGTCGTACTGACGCGGATTGGTGGACTCGCCTCCTGCCAACACCAGGGCTTGGTCCAACGGAATATCCGCCTGCCCCGCTCGTTTCACGAGAGGGTGAGTCGAAACGAGCGGGGTCTGCCACGCTGACGCCGAGCGAGGCGCGGCAATGGTGAAGGAGAACAGCGTCAACAGGATGACGGCAACGATCCTTCCCGTGCGGGAGCGGGTTCCGTTATTGAACATTTTTTCCTCCTTTTTGGTTTTGTCTGCGGATGACAATTCCCAGCACGATCACTCCGATGATCAGGAGGAAGACACAGCAGAATCCCAGCAGGAAGAGGGTCAGCGCGATGGGAGGTCCCAATTTTTCGGGTACATCAAATGTCGGCTGGGCATTGACGGATGATGTTGGGATCGCGGTCGGTGTTGCCTGCAAGGATATGGATGGCACGCCTGAAATGGGAACGATGGTGGGAACGTAGGTGGGGGTGGGCTGGGCGGTCGGTTGTGCGGAGGCAGTTTGAGGCTTGGCTCCGATCGCCTGTCTCCAGGCATCCTCCAGCCCCTCGATATCGAATCCGTAGGTTTGCTGGAGGGCATCATCCACGGAGTTGCCGTCGCGCAAGGCAACCAGGAGGGCGGTCATTTTCTCCTGCCCGTACGTTTCAATGAGGAATTTGACGATGCTGTACGATTGGCTGTAGGAAAGATAGGCTTTACTTGGCACTTCGGAGAAGCCCGCACTCAATGAACGGACGGTCAGCAATGTATCGTTGCCTATGGCATCATCCAATTGTAATTGGGATGCAGGGTCGAGTTCGCCTTCACTGTACACAGCCAATCCTTCCACCAACCATGTCGGCAGACTGCCCAGGCAGGAGAATGTGAGATGACCAACGAGTACATGTGTGAGTTCATGGACGATGGTATCACGCCCCCAATCCAACTCATCTTCAGATATGCCGATAGCAACAATGTCATGGTCAGGAAAGGCTAACCCACCCGTCCAGGAAGGTTCGAATAAAATGGCATCCCCCAGATCGATTGTGTTAGCGTAGATGTAAAGATCAATGGGGGATTCCGCAGACAGCCCCGATTGGGTACGGTTGAAATCCAGTCCGTTTTTGGCGGCATTGAGTAAATCTTGTGCAAACGCCTGGTCGCCGGAGTACCAGTGCAGGTTAATTTTATCTACCGTAATGGTTTTCCAGCTGTGTTCCGAATCGAGCCAGGTGATGGTCTGTCGATCGGAAACGGCTTCCCTGCCGGTTTCGTCTGTGTAGTGCCAGCGCCACCAGATGGTCGCGCCAGGAGGCAGGGAACCGCTCTGACGCATTTCCCAGATCCATTCGACAGATACAGATCTACCGGGGGTAAATTGCGGAAAGGCTTTGGCGATCACTTCGCCGCAGGTCAATTGGTCTGTCCCATATTCCAGCACCACAGACCGAATCTCGGTATCGCTGGTGATCGTGGCGCGGAAAGTGGCTGTCTCGGGGAAGTCAAGGATAACCTTGTTATCGGTCACATCCGTTTGAGGGGGGGCGAATGCCGATGAAACGGTCAGCAGGCTGAGGCTTAGAATGAGCGTAAGGATCGTTTTCCGCATGGTTTGCTCCGTGAAAAGTGTCTTGCACAAGTTTATCATCGAACAAGTCTCCCGCCTTCCAGATGCTTTTCAATCGGGGGTATCTGTTTGACGCATGTATCCCTTGCAAGTATAATCTTTTTAGTCTCCCAAGCGGGGGATTTTGTTGAGGTATAAATTATGGCTTTGCGCGGCAATCTTCGTGATTTTACAATAACCCAGTTACTCAACTTGATCAATCTTGCTCAGAAGACCGGCACACTGGTTGTGGATGGTCCCAGTGAACAGGCTTTTATTTCCTTTCGTGATGGGAAGCTTGCATATGCGCGTGTCGGGCAGGATGATGGAAGTCTTGCTTCGGTTCTGCATAAAGCCAACAGACTGACAGTCAACCAATATCGTGCCATTGTGGAGCGTGCAGGGAAGATCTCGGACAAGGAACTGGGCTTGTTGCTGATCAATGCAGGTTATTTGTCACAGGAAGAGATCCTTGTTAATTTGCAGGGTTATTTTACAGAGTTGATCCGCCGTTTATTCACGTGGGTGGAGGGATTTTTCCGGTTTGAAGGCGAGATGATGCCTCCCGATGACCGCATCAATGTGCGGCTTGATCTGGAGAACATCATCATCGAGGGATCCCGCCAGTTGCGTGAATGGGAGCAACTGCAGGACGAGATCCCGAGTCTCGACATGGCTCTCAAGTTCACGGACCGTCCGTTGAAAAACGTAAATCTGAGCGTGGAAGAATGGCGCGTCGTCTCGTTCATCAACCCCAAGAATACGATGAAGCAGATCGCGCAGACGAACAAAATGAACGACCTTGAAGTCCGGCGAATCGTTTATGGGTTGTTGCAGGCTGGTCTTGTGGAGATCGTGCGGCCTGAGGGGGTTGTCATTCAACAGCATCCGAGCACATTCCCCACACAGAACAAGGATGAGCAGAAGTCATTGGTGAATAAATTGATCGGACGTATTCGTTCGCTTTGATCATGAAGGTGGAAGGATAAGAAATTATGCAAACAGTCAAAATGGTGGTCACAGGTCCCTTTAGCGCCGGCAAGACGGAATTCATCCAGTCGGTCAGCGAAATCGACGTTGTCTCGACCGAACGCAAAATATCGAGCAATGCAGAGCGCTCCGTCAAGGAAGCCACAACGGTTGCGATGGATTTCGGCCGCATCACCGTGGACGAAGACCTGGTATTGTATCTGTTCGGCACACCGGGACAGAAACGTTTTGATTTTATGTGGGAGATCCTCTCCGAGGGTATGCTGGGCTTTATTGTCATGGTGGATAGCACCCGTCCAGAGACCTTCCGCGAAGCGCGTTCGATCCTCGAAACCTTCCGCGCGTATGCGCCCACACCATACGTGGTGGCCGCCAACAAACAGGACCGCGATGACGCCTGGGACCTTGAAGATATGCGTCATGCCCTGCGTCTCGAAAGCAAGGTTAAGTTCCTCCCCTGCGTGGCGACAGACAAAAACACCGTAAAATCCATCCTTCTTGAGTTGCTCTACAGTATTCTTGCTGAAATGGAGTCGGGAGGATAGGGGAACCCGATCGTCAGGTAGTCGTGTCGTCAATCACCACCGATCAAGGGATAGTTCATTACGAAGTGTACGGGCGCGGGAAGCCTGTCATCCTTCTGCATGGCTGGCTCGGTTCCTGGGGTTTGTGGCAGGAGACCATGGGTTTCCTGGGCAAGTATTACCGTACCTATGCATTGGATTTCTGGGGGTTTGGCGAATCAGGCAAAAAGCGCGAAACCTATGCCGTTCAGGATTTTGTCAGCCTTGTCAATCAGTTCATGGAACAGCTGGGCATCATGCATGCGCCGCTGGTCGGTCACAGCATGGGCGGCACCGTCAGTTTGTCCGTGGCGATCCGCTACCCGGAGCGCGTCAGCAAGGTGGTTGTGGTAGGTTCGCCCATTGTGGGTTCGTCCCTGGCTCCGTTGCTTAAACTTGCCGGATACCGCCCGAGCGCGTTCGTGATCTTCAATATGATGGGACCCTTCCGCGCGTTCATGAAATATTATTATTCGCACTTGATCTGTTCTGACCCGCGCTTTCCCGATATGATGGACCGTGACCTTTCGCGGACGACGCTCGAATCATTCCTGCGTTCGATTGCCTCACTCCGAAGAACGGATCTCCGCCCGATGCTTGATCAGATTAAGGTCCCGGCAATGGGTATTTACGGTGACCGGGACAAGGTTGTGCACCCGAAGCAATGGCAACCCATGCAGAAAGGCATTCCCCAGGCGCATATCGAACGCTTCCCATTGGCAGGGCATTTCCCCATGCTTGAGGAGCCTCAACAATTCTCGGAAAAGTTGAAACAATTCCTTGACCGGGATGATATGTTACCTGTCGTACAGGCTGTTGCGTCATCGAATCCAGTACCGTCTGTGACCCTGTCCCCATGATGTCTACAATGCAATATTATTATCCAAATAGAATGGGGAGGATCATTCTATTATCCATGGAAGAGGTTGTTGGTCATATTGGGGTCAATGCGGTTCTACGGCTTGCCTCTCTTTCATCCCTGATCGAAAATTATCCTCCCGACAATACCGAACGCCAATTCCCCTTTTCGACGGTCAGCGAACTTACCGAAATCATGGAGCACGTCTATGGTCCGCACGGCGGGCGCGGACTGGCTCTCCGTGTTGGGCGTGCCTGTTTCAATTATGGTGTCAGACAGTATGGCGCGCAAATGGGATTGACCGAGATGGCGTTTCGTCTCCTGCCCCTGCCAGCCAAATTGACTGCTGGCGCGAGCGCATTTGCCGAACTTTTCAATAGATTTACAGATCAAACAGTACGTGTCGAGCAGGAGGATGGAAAACTGCTCTGGCACATCGAGCGATGTCCCTTGTGCTGGGAACGTCACTCTCATGAACCGGTCTGTCACCTGGCGGTTGGGTTGTTGCAGGAGGCTTTGTTCTGGCTCAGCGGTGGGAAGGTCTTTAACGTGGAGGAGGTGACATGTATCGCGGCTGGCGATGAAACATGCACCATTGTCATCGATCAAACGCCCATGTATTGATGTAATGGGTAAACCCCGATATGTTAGTGTATAAGGCGGGTAAGAATAAGATTGTGCCCCTGTTTTTTCGATTTTGTGGAATAATTGTTCATAAGTATGTTCAAAGTCATCCTCAACGCTCCTCATCCGCTTTCACCGTTTAATGAACCGGCGCGGGATTTACGCATCCACAACACTCCTCTCTGGTTGCATCAGCGTACGGTTCTGGCACCATATACCACACGTGAATTGGAACTAAAACCGGGTCAGCGGATGCCTGTGGACCGGGAAGAAACGATCGTTTACCGGGATAACCTGTTCTTTGATAAAGAATATATCCATGCTTTTATAACCGCCGCACGCAGGAAAAAACGTGCATGCCGGGCGGCATTCTCTACGGAAGACCCCGCCTTCAAGGAACATGCCCTGCCGCTTTCATCCTCCTATACCCCGGCTGGAACATTGTATCTGGCGGATCTGTGGTATTACCCCAAGGGACCTGTCGCGGATGTTGAACCGCTGGTCATTGATCTCGAAGCGCGGGAGATGGGTTATTATCACGTCCCCACTTACATGGCGGATCAAAGCGGCGATCTGACCTTTCAGGTCCCTTTAAAGACTCTCATTGCGATCGATTCCTGGGTGCATATCTTTATCACCGATGTGGTGTTTGGGCTTTTTTCACGCGGCGCCCGCTTTGAAAAACGAGTTAATGACGATCTGGGATTCAAACTTCGCCTCTTTTCCACGGCACTGTATGAAGGAAGGCAACTTCTGGAATGTTCGACAGCGGTCAAAATCGGCAAGAACTGTGTGATCAATCCAAGCTCGACCATTTACGGTCCTACCACAATCGGTGATAACGTCCATATCGATGCGGGGGCGGTGATTGATAACTGTATCATTGGGAATAACGTCAATATTTCTCAAGACGTTCAATTGATGTTATCGGTTGTAGGGGATGGAGCTTTCCTGCCGTTTCGCGCTGCACTGTTCATGACGACTGTGATGGAAAACAGCATGATCGCACAGAATACCTGCCTGCAAATGTGCGTGGTGGGACGCAATACTTTTGTTGGCGCAGGTTCCACATTTACCGATTACAACCTTGTTCCTGCCCCGATCCGCGCCCTGGATGGGAATGGGAAGTTAAATCTCTCCAACCGTCCGGTGATGGGGAGCGCGGTTGGCCATAATTGTCGTTTGGGTGCCGGGCTGATCGTTTACCCTGCCCGCACCATTGAATCGGATGTTGTGCTTGCCGCATCTAAGGAACGTCGTGTCATTGACCGGGATGTACGGTACGAAGACAGTGATCATCATAAATTCAAATCTGCCAGCCTGCACCAACGGTTATATCCCCGCCATGGCGAAGGCGCATTGGAATCATGGTAGCACGTGGACACTTTTGCATTCATCATCCATCCCATAGACCCAAAACGGGATGTCAGCCGGAAATTTCCGTTTTTGGGGCGCGTCCTTAATGAAAGACAGATCGATTTTTTCTCCACATTCTTCCCGCCGGTCTATATTTCCGAGATCGAAGGGATCAAATCGGAAGCGACAGGCAAGGAGATAAAAGGCTGGTTCATTGCCTGTCCTTATACGCCAAAACGGATGATGGAGTTGCCGGAGCGGACGGTCTATCGCAAGATTATCCAGACCGGACGCCTGGCTGAAAAACTGGGCGCGCAGATCCTTGGGCTGGGCGCATTCACTTCCGTGGTTGGCGATGCAGGGGTTACAATTGCAAATGCGCTGGATGTGCCCGTCACGACCGGTGATTCGTATACGGTCACGGTTGCAGTGGAAGCCATCCGTGATGCAGCTCAAGTGATGGACATTCCGCTGAAAAAAGCCACTGCCGCGGTGGTTGGTGCCACCGGCGCGATTGGGCAGGTGTGTGCCGAGTTGCTGGCGGATGATGTCGAACGGTTGTATTTGATCGGCCGAAGACAGGAAAAACTCGAAGAACTGCGAGACAGGCTCAAGGTCCGCTCGAGAGCCGAACTGGTGGTCAGCACGAAAATGGACGTCCTGGCGGAAGCCCAGTTGATCCTGACCGTGACCAGCGCCATCCATGACATAATCCAGCCGGAGCATTTGCAACCCGGCAGTGTAATTTGCGATGTGGCACGCCCCCGTGATGTTTCTGCAATGGTGGCGGCGGTGAGAGATGATATATTAGTCATTGACGGTGGAATGGTTGATGTGCCAGGAACCGTTGATTTCCATTTTAACTTTGGTTTTCCGCCGGGCAAGGCATATGCCTGCATGGCTGAGACGATTGCTCTGGCGTTGGAAGGCCGTTTTGAGGATTACACGCTGGGCAAGCATTTGACCCGGGGACGCGTCGATGAAATCGATGGCATTGCAAGGAAGCACGGCTTCCGTTTGAGCGGGTTTCGCTCGTTCGAGCGCGAAGTGACGGAAGAACAAATCGAAACAGTGCGCCGTAATGCGAAGAACGCCCGCAAAGTACAGCCGGCGCACACGTAATTTTGGAGGCACGCTTATGGGAAAAGCCCGCCTGTTGGTGGTAGAAGACGATATCGATATTGGGAACATGCTGAAGATCTATTTCAGCGGCATGGATTTCGAAGTCGATGTCGCCGTGCGCGGTTCAGATGCGCTGGATAAAACAAAGCAAAACCTGCCACATCTGATCGTGCTCGATATCATGTTGCCGGATATTGACGGCTATGAGGTGTGCCGCAATTTGCGCACCAGTATGCGCACCAGTCACATCCCTGTGATCTTCCTCACGCAGAAGGACGAGCGCAGCGACAAATTACAGGGACTCGAACTTGGCGCGGACGATTACATCACCAAGCCGTTCGATATCGAGGAACTTAAACTGCGCGTGCAGGGCGCCATCAGGCGTTCTGAACGCGAAAGTTTAACCGATCCTCGCTCCGGACTCCCCGCAGGCCGCCTCATCGAGGAACAACTGCGGCGCATCATCCGGGAAAAAGGCTGGGCGCTGATCGATGCGCGTGTCAATCACTTTGAGCCTTTCAAGGATGTCTACGGTTTCGTGGCGGGCGATGATGTGCTTCGTTTTACCGCCATGATTATCGGCGAAGTGGTTGACGAAATGGGCACCACGTCCGATTTCATCGGTCATGCAGGCGGTGACAACTTCATCATCATTACCACTGAAGAGAAGGCCGCCGGGATCAAATCACGGCTCAGGGAACGGTTTGACCATGAAGTGCAAACTCACTACAACTTTATTGACCGTCAGCAGGGGTTTGTACAGGCTCCCTCATCCGACGGTTCGACGGTCAAGGTCCCTTTCATGACCATGTCAATGGGTGTGGTTTCACCCAGTACGCATTCATTTGCCGACATTCGCGAGATTACTGAATTGGCGGCTGAAGCCCGCCGGCAGGATACCGCGGCTGGCGGATAAGGTGTTCAGCAGGCATGTTTGCCGGGATGGAAGCGGGCCTTTGGTTCGTACTTATAGCGCTCATACTGTTCATTACAGTACTGGGTGTGGTTTCCTTCCGCCGGCTTCCGCGTAGCGCGGAAAATCTTTCCCAGCCGCCCACCCCGGCGGTTATTTCCCCAGATTCATCACATTCAAATGAAGCGGTCATGATTGTCCAACCCGGTGGACGGGTGGAGTATCTTAACGGTCTGGCGCGTGAATGGTTCGGGATGCGCAGTGAGGAACCTGCAGACCTCGAAAGATTGGTTCGCCGCGCCCGCCCTGCAGAAGATCTGCTTTATTTATGTGCGCGGCAGGGACAGAAAAGACTGTCTGTGGGGGGGCGTCTGGTTGAAGTCACCTCCTATCAAGTACCGGGTCCATATCCCCTTATGCTTGTCACAATG
>JBFYRY010000344.1:0-5587 GCA_041302025.1 Chloroflexota bacterium
GATCAAAAAACAGGGTCGCGGCAGGTTGCCTAATCGTTTTCTTTTTCGGATGTCCCGTTATGCTATTTGACCACTCTTTACTGCGGTCTTACCCTGAAACTTCCGGACCGCTTTTTATTTCTTCTACTCTTTCCGCTCTTTTTCCTATTCTTCTCTTGATACTGCTGTTAATCGGCGGGCGCTTCTGAAATACATTCTACTTGTTATCAAAAGATAATTGAAATCAATATAGCGAACCCAAAAAGGCATGCACTGATAAGGAAAATGTTAGGAAACGGCGCAAAACTGGTTTCTGCTTCTGTAGCCCAATGCCTGGTCCGTTCATGGAGATTCATATCGCCCGCTGTTTCACCGTAGCGTGTTGCAATATTTCGGCTAGCTCTATGCCCTCCCAATATATTGAAATAACCGTACATAGCCAATAATGCGCTTGTTAAAAAGAAACCTTCACTGAATTGGGCACCCGAATTCCAACCCAGAATTTGCCAGCCAGCGATTGAAAGGATGATCCCGATAGCACAAGCATAGACAAATGCCTTTAGTAAAAAGAAAATTATTCTCCCTTTTGCTGATGTAATGCGGCTTTGCAAGGAAAGAAAGGAATGAGTTGTTGGGTTTGCCTGAATGGGAGGAGTTTCTCGCGGAATTTCTGGTAATCCCCAGTTCGATGAAGACGAATTCTTTATGAGTCTGCGGTTTCTCTGTAGCTGCAAGTGAGATTGAATTATTTCACGAATAATTCCGACTGCTCCAAACAGCGCAAAAGTTATAGCGCCGATTTGGCCGCCTATTTTGGCGCTGTAGGACATGACTGGAGTTAATGCAAGATGATTTACGGAAAAGCGTCCATAATAATTATCTGGGTCGGAAACATCAACGTATCCATAAATAAAAACAACAATAACGAGTCCAATCAAGGCTCCAGGGATTGCACCAATAAATGAATTGATATTGGTTTCGAGTAGCCTGTTGAAAACTTGCGATACAAACGAACTGAGCAAACTTCCCAAAGTTAGAGAAATGAAAAGACTCACGAGAGTTGCTTGATGAGGCGAAATAACTTCTGGAATAAGAAAACTGATAAACACTCCAAATAAAGCGCCGAGAATAGAGCCGAGGATAAATCCGACAATGTAGCCGATAATGATTGCCGCAACAACTTTCAAGATGTTTCCCAAAATGACCATTGTTATCCTGTGTTTAGTATCACCAGATTAACCAAGCGCCGAACAGACTTGCCTTATCCCGCACGGACGTGTGGGCGGGCATGGATCATGGATTACCCGTAAGTTTCACCTCTGCAAAAGGATTAGGTTCGTGTGGTTCGGGAAATTCATCAGGGTCTATATCATAAAGTTCAACGCAGTCCATTGTGCTGGGAAGTATCATATTATCATCGGGGGCAAAAAGTGGCACAAGAAATTCAACCCTTATAATTCCCATATCATTGGGCTGGGCACCCGCGAGATGGATTTGAATACGACCTGCATCCATGGGAAAACGCAACCACGTCTCCTTATCGTTCCTTAGGGCTACCTCCTTTTGTACAGGAATAATGGGCGTTTCTTTGTCTGCTGTAACGTAGATACGTTGATGGATCGTAACAGATTCGTCGAGGATAAACCTGATACGAATATCATCAATCCTTTTCCCGAAATCCCCCCAGCTTTCCATTGGAGAGCCACTCCCGGCTCGTGCGCGCCATGTTGCGTGCACGAACCTGATTCCTAAGAAACATGGGTGCAGGCATGAATCTACCCATGACGTAACTGACGTCGGAATCATTACAATTACCCTCTGCCAGCTTTTCATTCGTTGATAAACTCTATAGATATTTCCGGGATCGCTATTGTTAGGCATGATTTTGATCTTGTAAGTTTAAGGCTGCAAACAACATCTGCCGCCCAGTCAGCTTATCCGTATACCGCATCATGGGCGGCTTATTCCAGACGATCGCAAGGGCTATTGAACAGACAAATTATAGCACCCCGTCTTTTCATCCCACCGCTGCAACCACTTCACGGATTCACCCTGGCTGGCGACGGTTGCTAATGAACATGACAACCGAGCCAACGGCGCCAATGATTAAAGCCGCAGGGCAGAGCATCGCAAAAATTATACTCAGAGCTTCATTCACAGGACTCTCTATCAGCTTCTTGAGCGTATCCGAACTCGCGGGATTCTGAACAATGGAATCAGATATTATGCTCAAGATTATAAAGAGAATAAAACCAAGTACAGACGCCAATAGTAGGAACATGAACTTCCTTGCAGTTCGCCAGGGGTGGACGAATGCAAGGACAAAGGCGGTAGCCGCAAGGAAGGCTAACAGAACACCGGGCGGATTATCGTCGATACCCATAGCGACAGCGGCAATTGCCAGCAAGCCGCAGATCGCCAGGAGAATCAATGTCATCCTTCGATTATTCGATGTTGGAAAAGAACCGGTCATGATCATCTCCTTCTTGGATCAGATGCCGCACGCCGTGAAGCAACTCCCAGCATCCAGTCTCTGCTTTGTCAGATCGCGGTTTTGTTTAAGAAGCTTTCCACATCTTTAATAAATTCCAGGGTTCCTTTATCTATTTGTTTTGTTAAATCGTCCGTATCGTTAAAATCCGGATCGTCCACCAGGATATACTCCGCTATCGAATCAACGCCTTTCACCGGTTCGACGATTTTATATTTGCCCCAATTCCCTTTTTTTAGAACTTTCCAGTACTTTGAGAGAACCTGTTTGTTTTTTCCAGATAGCCAGACTTCGAATCTAAATGTGTCGTAAAGAAAAACGACCGCTATTTTTAAATCCCTATCCTTCAACGACTTTGGCAGAATGGAAAAATAGGTCATATTCATGTAGCCGTAATAAATACTTCCAGAGACGAGAAAAGCAGGATATTTATCTGCAAAGTGATTCTTTAAACTCATCATATATTCCATTAACCCCCGATACGCCTTTTGAATGACCCCTTTCGCCAATTGTTTTTTATATTCGATCATATTTTCTTGCAACGATTTCATATTTTGGATTCCTGGTTTTATCAAGTTTGCGATTCGAGAAACGCTCCAATCAGGGGTCAGGTGGCGACCATATGACCACTTATAGACAGCCACCGCCTGCCATCCCAAATGGAGTGTCATATGGCAAAAGACTCATTTCGCTTGCTGTCCACTCTCTCAGACCTAAAGAGCCGCTGGTATCATCTACTGCCGCTTAAACACATCCCGCAACAAGAGGATCCCGCCGATGCCCATCGCAACGATCGCCAGTGAGTAAGCGGCCAGCGACCCCAGCACCAGCGCCCACTGCCAGCCCGTGGGTTCGGTTGTGCCGTTTGCCAGCCCGGTGACCATGGCGATCACCTGTCCGCCGACCACCGTGATGACCGCTATGCCAAGCCCCCAACTGATGAATTTCACTTGTGACCGCGCACGGATCGCTGCCACGAGCAGGATGATCCCGCCGCCAAAGGCGAACAGTCCCAGTTCGGCAGGCATGAGATAGTCGAACCGGAATCTTCGGTCTCCGATGAACGAGATGACTGAGAGCAAAATCGGCGCCAGCACGGGGAACCAGACCAGCACTGTCCCCGCTACAGCCAGAACTTTGGTGAGAATGCCCTTGTTTTCCATCGGTCTTACCTCCTTTGAAAGTATTACCAGGAACCGGGCGGTGAAGGATGTTTACTTCGCCGAACTCGCGACGAGAGCGTACATACTATCCGTGACGATCGCCATGCCGACGAAGATCGCGCCGAGCAATAGATTCTGCCCGAAGACATTCCCCTTTGATGGGTCAACGAACTGCGGCAGGAAGGCGAAGAAGAACAGTGCAGTCTTCGGGTTGAGGATGTTGACGAGGAATCCCTGCCAGTAGATGCGCGACAAACTTTCACGTTTCACTTCTTCATTTTCTGATTCATGATCCGGTGTCAATAATTTACGAATCCCCAGATAGATCAAGTACGCCGCGCCAAGATATTTCACCGCATCGAACGCCAGCGCGGATGATAACAGGATGGCGGAGAGTCCCAATCCCGCGGCAACCGCTTGAGTGAAATTGGCAGTCTCGATGGCAAGCACCGAGACGAGCCCCGCCATGCGTCCCTGTGATGCACTGCGTGCCGTGATGTATAACACGGCCGGTCCCGGCACCAGGAGCAATGCCAGCGCCGCTCCCATGAACAGGTAAAGTTTGGAGGGTTCGATCATGGTGGTTCCTTAAATGGTTGTCACCCTGAGCGAAGCGAAGGGTCTCTACCACGGTGTAAGAGACTCTTCGGTCGCTATCGCTCCCTCAGAGTGACATAATTCAAATCCTTACCAATAATGATGCACATGCGGACGGACGAGCCGCTCATACACATCCCGGATCTGACCCATCGCCTCATCCGAAAGCGGAGGCTGATCCGCCGCCCGGACATTTTCCTCCACCTGCGAGGGACGCTTCGCGCCGGGGATGGCGCACGTCACCGCAGGGAACATCAATATCCAGCGTAAAGCCATTTGAGTCATGGACGAATCCACAGGGACGAGCGGACGCAATTCTTCGACAGCCTGCAAGCCGGTCTCGTAATCCAGCCCGGAGAAAGTCTCACCGCGGTCAAACGACTCCCCGTTACGATTGAACAGACGATGGTCGTCCGTCTGGAACGAACTCTCGCGCGTCATCTTGCCGGTCAACATGCCCGAAGAAAGCGGCACGCGCGCCAGAATCCCCACCTTGCGCTTGATCGCCTCGCCGAAGAACAGGTCCATCGGGCGCTGGCGGAAGATATTGAAAATGATCTGTACCGTCTTCACGTTCGGATATTCGATGGCTTTCAAGGCTTCTTCCACTTTTTCCACGCTCACGCCATAGTGCAGAAGTTTGCCCTGCTTCACAAGATCGTCCAGCGCGTCGAACATCTCCGGCATGTAATAGACTTCTGTCGGCGGGCAGTGTAATTGCAGGAGGTCGAGCGCCTCCACTTCGAGATTCTTGAGACTGCGCTCCACAAATCCGGTTATGTTCTTCCTGTTATATCCGCCAACCACATGCGGATTCAGCCTGCGCCCGGCTTTGGTGGCAACATAAAACTTCTCGTTCCGTTCCTTGCGCAATTTTGCCAGCAATTGCTCGCTATGCCCGTCGCCGTAGACATCTGCGGTGTCGAAGAAATTCACGCCCAGATCCAGCGCGCGGTGCAACGCCGCCAGCGACTCGTCATCCTTCACGTCCCCCCATGTCCCACCGATTGCCCACGCCCCAAAACTGATCGTGGATACCTTCCAACCTGTCCGTCCCAATTCACGATATTGCATACTGCCTCCTTTTGTTATGCAGGAGAACATCCTGCACGATGGATCATTTATCGATCCAAAAAGATTTGAAGAGATTCCGGTGAAAGACCGGGGATCGTTTTTTCGTATTCGATGACCGTTTTTTTGATGGCGGCGTGCATGGCGTAGTCGAACTTGATTCCCTGTTCGGGGGTATCGAGGTTCATCCACGCATGAGAATCGCGCGGCAGAATTCGCAGGGATAATTCTTTGGTCGCCCGAAAGAAATACAGCAGTTCGAGCGGGAAGTAGATCCTGCCGGAGC
>JBFYRY010000345.1:0-3682 GCA_041302025.1 Chloroflexota bacterium
AGACTCAGCGCGGGACTTATTGCTCTCGCGTCTCGCTTCGCGCAAGCCGGAGCCTGATTCCGAATCGATCGACGTTGTCTCCTCTTTGAATCGGACTCTTGCTCAAGACATCCTCGCTCCTCATCCTCTTCCCGATTTCCAACGCACCACCGTGGACGGTTTCGCCGTCCGCGCCGGTGACACGCACGGAGCATCCGACTCCTTGCCAGCGTACCTGACGCTCATCGGTGAAGTCCCAATGGGAGACGCGCCCTCGTTTGAAATCGGACATGGTCAATGTGCGTTGATCCACACCGGCGGCATGTTGCCGAACGGCGCGGATGCGGTTGTGATGTTGGAATATACACAAAAAACCCGTGAGGTCTCTAAAGACCTCACGGGTTTATCGCAGGAAATTGAAATCTTTCGCGCGGTTGCCGACGGCGAGAATGTCATCCGCATCGGCGAGGATGTCGCGCAGGGACAACTCGTCCTTCCCGAAGGGACTCGCATCCGCCCGGCAGAGATCGGCGGTTTGATGGCGTTGGGAATCCAGTCGCTACGTGTAGCCAGAAAGGTGCAAGTGGGATTGATCTCAACGGGCGATGAAGTGATTGACCCAAGTGAAACTCCAAGACCCGGGCAAGTACGCGATATCAACTCATACACACTCGGGGCGCTCGTCGAAAAAAGCGGAGGGGTGGCAAAACGCTATGGGATTATCAGCGACCAGTTTCAGGCGTTGAAAGAAGCGGCGGCGAAGGCGCTATCCGAATGTGACGTGGTCATCATCACGGCTGGCTCATCCGCCTCCACAAGAGACATGACCGCCGACGTCATCCGCTCGTTGGGCGAGCCGGGTGTTTTGGTACACGGCATTAACACCAGACCAGGAAAACCGACCATCCTCGGTGTGTGCAATGGCAAGGCTGTGATCGGACTGCCGGGCAACCCCGTCAGCGCATTGGTGAACGGATATTTGTTCGTTGTGCCTGTGATCGAAAAACTTCTTGGCGCGCTCCCCAAACCCAAAGCGACCATTCAGGCAATTCTAACCGTCAATCTTCCATCGCAGGCAGGCAGGGAAGATTGGATACCAGTGAAACTATTCCCCTCTCCCACTGGGAGAGGGGCTAGGGGTGAGGGAGGATACAAGGCTGATCCCATCTTCGGCAAAAGCAACTTGATCTTTACTCTTGCCTCCGCCGATGGCTTGTTGCGCATCCATCCCGATGCGACAGGCTTATCCGCTGGCGAGATGGTCGAAGTCATGCTGATCTAATCTTCGAGTTCGTCATCCTCATCATCGTCAAAATCATCGTCGAATTCGTCGTCAAAGTCGTCAAAGTCGTCGTAGTCTTCGAGGTCATCCAGGGTGATAATGTCGGTGTCCACGCGGTCCTGCTCGAATGCCAGTTCGATGGTTTCCCACAGATCTTCAACCGCGTCCATGTCTCTCAGAAAATGGATCAGGTACGCGTTCACAGTGGGATTGAATTTCGTCGTGTTTCCCAGAATCTTCTCGAATCCGTTGACGACCTTTTCTTCCATTGCGTCGTTATCCTCCGCCATAATGGAGAGACTTTGCGCGGCGAGACCGCGTTGTTTTGCAGATGCCGATGGATCTTCGAGGATCATCCACAACAACGGCTCGACCTCCATGCCCATATCCCCCCAAATGTGCGGAAGGTGATCGGAAAGCCAGTCATTCTCAAGGTCGGCGAGTTTTGCCAGCGCAGGTGCGGACTCCCATGCCTGCAACGTGCCCAACGCATGAATGGCATGCCATGGCGCCCAACTCGCTTTCTCTGTGACCCAGCCGTTGAGCAGACCAGGGTCGAGCGCCATACGGGTAAGCGCGGGGATATGTTTTTTCCATTGAAGGAAATCTGTTTCGTCTGCAAAAGTATGTGACCTGTGCAAATCATCGCCCCATTCGAGCAGTTCGTTGATCGGCGCGGGATACGATCCAGGCGGCGGTGCATTGAAGTCATCGGGTCGGG
This sequence comes from Chloroflexota bacterium, assembly GCA_041302025.1. GTDB lineage: Bacteria > Chloroflexota > Anaerolineae > Anaerolineales > Villigracilaceae > Defluviilinea. The sequence continues at coordinate 1,983 of JBFYRY010000345.1, forward strand.
TTGGGATGGCTGGAGGGGTTATATCCTCCCAGTCGCGCCAGCCAAAGAGAAGGAGTTTGTTAATCTCGGTTACTAGACTTGGATCGCCCGATTCTTTTACCGACCTTGCGTGTGTTTCCTGCAACTCATCCATTTCCCTGGCTGTGTAAAACTTCAATCCCGCACCGAAACGCGCATACCGCTGGCGATATTCGCGATAATTTTTCACATCTTCGGCGATGGGCATTGGAAGATTGATGAACTCTCCCACGAGCCTTGTCGCTCGTTCAAGTTCTTCTGCGCTGTATTTCTCTGCAAGTCTGCGGATTTGCGCATTATCAGGTTTGACGCCTGTTACCATCAGTGAGATGAGTTCTATCAGGAGTTCCTGCCGCAATTCGACGATCTTTTCCCGTTCTTCAGGTGACGGGTAACCTGTGCGATGCTTCAGCCATTCGATCTGTGTTGAATCCGATTGTTTCTGTACGTGTCGTTTTCGTTTGCTCATGTACGTTTCCTCTTGGAGAATTTAGAATGGAATATCTTTATCGTCGAATTCCGTCAGGTCAATATCGTCATCGTCAAAATCTTCTTCATCGAACCCAAACTCTTCCGCCAGTTCATCGCTCCACCAGTCGATGACCGTACCGCCGCTTTCGGGGTAATACGGGCTGACGAGAAAATTCATGCCGTGTTCCCACGTCACACGAAAGTCTTTGACGATGAACGTTTTTTCAGCATGGATATCGTACATCTTGTCTGTCAACTTTGGGATGGGTGAAAATGGATACAACTGCTCCAGCACGATCTCCCTGTCTTCTTCGGGGATGATGAATTCCTCCACGCTTGCACCGTTCGGAAAATACATGGGCTTGGTGGCGTAGGGAAGTCTTTCGTCAAGTTGAGGTTCGTCATTCATATCGTTCACTCCTGAATAGTCACACTTGCCACGGCAGTTTGTTCAAGTCCACATTCCCGCCACTCAAGATCACCCCAACCTTCAAGCCCCTCAAATCAATTTTCTTTTCCCACAGCACACCGACCGCCACTGCCGCGGATGGCTCGATCACGATCTTGGCGCGTTCCCAAACAAACTTCATCGCTTCGATGATCCCCTGTTCGCTGACCGTGACGATCTGTTCGACGTTTTGCTGGATGATGGAAAAGGTCAATGTGCAGAGTGATGTGAGCAGACCGTCGGCGATGGTTTTGGGATTCACAGAGGGAATGATCCTGCCTTCCTTCATGGAGCGATAGGCATCATCCGCCATTTCGGGTTCGCCCGCGATGACGCGGATGCCGGGCTTGAGTCCCTTCGCCGCGATGGATGTGCCGCTCAACAGTCCGCCGCCGCCGACGGGTGCGATGAGGACGTCAAGGTCTGGGATGGACTCAAGCAACTCGAGAGTGGCAGTTCCCTGCCCCGCGATGACGCGTTCGTCGTTATACGGATGGACGACGTTCGCACCCGTATCCAGCCTGATTCCCTCCAATGTGCTTTCCCTTGCCTCGAGCGTTGGCTCACAAAACGTGATCTGACCGCCGTATCCCGCGACCGCATCCTTCTTCACCTGCGGCGCGTTGTCCGGCATGACGATATACGCCGGGATGCCGCGCATCCGTGCCGCGAGCGCCAATGCCTGCGCATGGTTTCCCGATGAATGTGTGCAGACGCCGCGCTTCGCGTCCTCGCCGCTCAACGAGTAGACCGCGTTGCACGC
>JBFYRY010000102.1:0-23541 GCA_041302025.1 Chloroflexota bacterium
CCGTTGGGGTGAGGGTGGGAGTCGGGGTTGGGGTGGGCAGGTTCAGGCGTAGAGTGATGCGTCGCTCGGCGTAGGAATCCTCCCCGTTGGTCAGGTACAACCGTAGCGTGATTCTATCGCCTGGGATGTCCAGCAAATCCCAATCGAAAATGAGCGAGGGCGATTCGAATTTGTTTTTGCCGTCTGCAAGGAGCGACCAACTGGAGGGGTCTTCACCGATGCCGTATTCGAGTCGCCATGAGGTGAAGTCGCCGTTCTTGACATCAATGACGCCTTTGACGGGGACATCGAATTCGGTGATGACATCGTTATCATTCAGGCTGGTGAATTGCAGGATGGGATGCGGGCCATTTGCGCGCCCATGGGTCGTCCACAGTCACGACTTTTTCTTTTTTGGCGAAATCGGGGCAGGCATTACCCGCAATGAGCCCGGTCCATGTGTCGATGGTGGTCTGGTATTGCAGGTCTTTTTCTTTCGGCAGTGGCGGCTGGTCGCTGGCGAAGAACTCGTTGCGCTGACCGCCCTTGCACCAGTTCGAAGTTTCGACGCCTGAAATGGCACAGATAATCTTTTCGGTGATGCCGGGCGGAATGATGAATGGTGTTGGCGCGTTGTTGCTGACGCGCGGCACGGCATGTTGCATGAATGCCGACCAGATGGGAGCCGCGCCGCTCAGGCCGGTGGTGTTGATCATTGGCGTGTAATCGGCGTTGCCGACCCACACGCCGGTGACAAGGTCTGGGGTGTAGCCCAGAGTCCAGTTGTCGTAAATATTCTGGGAGTCAGAACCTTTCGGGTCGCCCGCGGTGCCGGTCTTTGCCGCCGCCTGGAACGGAAGATTCAACAACGAGTTGGGACCGAACATCCACGAACGGGCATCGTTATCGGATAGGATGGAGGAAATGAGAAAGGCATGTTCCTGGCGGATAACCTGTTCCCCTTGCGGAGGCTGGTACTCGTCAATGACATTGCCGTCGAAGTCAACGATCTTTAGAATGGAGACCGGCGGGACTCTTTTTCCGCCGTTCGCGAACACGGAATAGGCGGATGTCATCTCGAGCAAACTGACTTCGCCTCCGCCCAGCGTCAACGCCAAACCGTAATCTGGTCTCGTTAAACTGGTGATTCCAAGCCTTTCAGCGACTCCGATCATGCCATCCTTCTCAGGCGTGGATGGATTGTCGTGGATGCCCGCAAAGTTCAACGCTTTAACCGCGGGGATGTTGAAGGAATTCGCCAGTGCCACACGGGCGGTAACCGGTCCGTGATTTTTTCCATCGTAGTTGACGGGTTTGTACGGTTCGCGCGTGTCGTTGGGGTCGCCGGAGGGCGGGAATTCGCTGGGCACATCCCAGATCAAAGTGGCGGGAGTCCAGCCTTTTTCGAAGGCGGCTACATACGCGATGGGTTTGATGGATGATCCCGGCTGGCGTGTGGGGCTGTCTGCCATGTTAACCTGACCGGAGATGGCATCGTTGTTGAAATCGGGGGAGCCGACCATGGCAAGGATCTCGCCGGTTGACGGTTTAATGGCGACCAGCGCGCCATTCTTCGCGTTCTTGTCGGCGAGTAATGCCACCTGTTCCGTGACCAGCCTCTGGGCTTCGTCTTGAAGCGCCGGGTCCAGTGTGGTGTAGACGATGAAACCGGAGCGGTAGATCGTCTGTGCGTCGTATTTGGACTCCAGTTGTGAACGGACGAAGTAGACCCAGTGCGGATAACGCGTATCGATGTTCGGTGAGATGAAGGTGTGTGCATCCATTTCCTGGATGGCGTTCGCCGCCGCGACCTCGTCCACACAGATCGGCACCGGGCTGTTACTGACCGCAATACACCCCTTGATCTGACTTAATCCAAGCATGAGCGTGACCACCTGCCGCTGACGGTTGAGGGTCACATCGCGGTTGGTGTACACATCGTAGACGGCGGGTGATTGTGGCAGACCTGCCAGGAAGGATGCTTCTGTCAGTGATAATTGATTAGCGGTCTTGCCAAAGTACGTTTCAGATGCGGCTTCGATGCCGTAGGCGAGATTGCCGTAGTAAATCTCGTTCAGATACAGTTCGAGAATCTCGTCCTTGGAATAGCGGCGTGTAATTTCCGCGGACAGGATGATCTCACGTGCCTTGCGCAAATAGGTGCGTTGGGCGCGTTCTTCCGGGGAGAGTAGAAGCGCGCGCGCCAGTTGTTGCGTAATCGTGGATGCGCCGCCACCCTGACCTTCGGTGCGATAGTTTTCCCACAAGGCGCGGACGATCGCCCAGATATCGAAGCCGGGATGTGTGTAGAAGTCCTTGTCCTCGGTGGCAATCGTCGCGGCGACGAGAGCCGGGGAAATTTTGTCGAGGGTGACGTAGGTGCGGCGTCCGGCGTTCGGGTCGAGTATCTCGTAGAGCAGACCTCCATTGCGGTCGAGGATGCGCGTGGTTTCGAACTGGGATGCGCGCGATTTCAGATCATCCACACTGGGAAGGGTGCGCGCGATGCGGTAATACTGAAAAACGGCGTAGGAACCGCCGGCGATGGCAAGAACGACCAGAGCGAACAACCCCAGGATCACTCCGCGTGCGAGACAGCCCAAGCCATGTTTCAGGTTGATCTTGACCGGGTGGGAGATGGGGTGACTCGGCGGGATGCGGCGGTTTTGCGGTGTGCTGTTTCGCGGACGACTCGCCCGTTCATACGCGGCGGGTGTGACGCGCGTACTGCCCATATCCACTTCATCGACACGGTGCGGCAGGGGCAGGCGTTGCCCTGAGCTTCTCGAAGGGTTGTCCTTGTCCAATGGGATGCTGGGCGGATGGGGCGTGGGCGTTCGGTGCGGTGCGTGCGCCTGTGTGGTCGCCGCCTGCCTGTCGGTTTCTTCCCTGTTCGGCTCGACTGGAGGCGCAGCACGGGTCTCGGATTCCGAGTCGATCAGGCGCTTGATGAACTTTTTTCTCTCTTCTTCGTTTTCGTTGGTCATTATTCACCACAGATGAAAGCGGAAGAAAGGGATTCGATCTTTTTCATCCCTTTCTTCCGTGGACTATTTCGGCTTGCTCATGATCAGCACAACCCATGTGCCGCGATGGCAGACTTCATCGTTCTGATTCTTCACTTCCAGCGAGATCGTCACCGAACCGCCGCCGATGCGCGGCAGGGCTTTGGTCTCGGTCGTCACCAGTTCGACATAAAGGCTGTCACCGATAAAAACAGGTTTGACGAACTTCCATTCCTGCACTTCGCGAAAGGCAATGACCGTGCCGTCCATGAGACCGGTCTTCCATGCCAGACCCGAAGCGATGGACAGTCCCAGCAATCCGTGCGCAATCTGCCTGCCGAACGGCGTGATCTTGCTAAACTCGGGATCGGTATGGATGCGGTTGTCGTCGCCAGAGAGTTGGGCGAACTGCATGATGTCCGCTTCCGAGATCACGCGCTTCTCCGTCACGATCTTCTGCCCCACAACAAACTCTTCAAAATAATGGCCCATGGTAGTCTCCTGGTCTCCTGGTCTTCTAGTCCTCTAGTCCTCTAGTCCTTTGGTTTCCGACTAGAAGACTAGCCGACTACGAGACTAGCAGACTAACAAATTATACCCTTTGACCTCCTGCCATTCTGCCCGTACAATACAACCCATGCGTGACTGGTCCCTGGCTCCCGGCGATCCGCTCTGCCTCACCCTCGCGGCGGACTCCCGCCTCTCCGTACCCGATTACCTCAATGACCACAGCTGGGAACTCAGCCTCGGCGGCGGGGAACCTCCCGCCCTTTCGCTTCACACAACCTTCGGCTTGCGCGCCAGGTCCATGCGTCTGTTCCACCGCTTCAGCGAGAACGGCAAATCGGTCAGCAACCCGGCGCAGTTCGCATTACCGCCGACTGTCCGCCGCTTTTACCCAAACTTCCTCATCATTGATTATTCGCCTCTACCCAACATTGACGTTTCCACCGAATACTGGGTTCCAGTTTCCAATGCCGTCAGCGGACGTGTAACCGTCGCCAACAAATCCACTGCCACGCGTAAGATCCGACTCGAAGTGTGTGCCGTCCTCGCTCCCATCGACGGACAGGGCATGACCACCTCACAGATGCAACTCGTCAACGTTCTGGCAGGACAGACCGGCGGACTCTTCCCCGTGCTCTTCATGACTGGCGGCCCCGCACACGGTTCCGGACCCCACCCCTCGCTCTTTCTGGACCTCGACCTGGGTCCCGGAGCCACGCGTCAACTCACCTGGACGCAAGGCGCGACATCTACCCTGCAAGCCTCCTTTGACCTTGCGCGTCAGACCGCCGCCCGCCCCTGGGAGGCGGAACGCGCCAAACTTGAAATACTCAACACCGGGCAGACCATCGACATCCACACCGGCGACAAGGACTGGGACGCGGCGTTTGCTTTGAGTCAAAATGCCGCATTCGGACTCTTCTTCCCGCCAACGACACATCTGCCAAACCCATCCATCGTCTCCTCGCGCGGACCGGATAACGGCTACTCGCCCAAAGGCGACGGCACCGATTACCCAGCCTCGTGGAACGGACAAACTCCGCTGGAGGCGTATTATCTGGCGAATATCCTTCCCGCCTCACAAACTGCGCGGGACCTGCTCAGGAATTTTCTCTCCACTCAAAAGGAAGATGGGACGATGGACGGCAAGCCCGGTCTCGCCGGTCAACGCGGACGATACCTCGCCGCGCCGTTGCTGGCAAGCCTGGCATGGAAAATTTACGAGTCAAAACAGGACACGGCATCCATCAGGGAAGTATTTCCACAGTTGCTGAAATTCTTCCAGGCATGGTTCCTGCCCGAACACGATGAAGACCGTGACGGACTCCCTCAGTGGAAGCACATCCTTCAAACCGGTTTCGATGACAACCCGTTGTTCGATGCGTGGCATGAATGGTCGCTGGGTGTGAACATCTCGCAGGTACACAGTCCGCAACTCGAAGCGATGCTGTATCACGAAGCCGCCTGCCTCATCCAAATGGCGGAAGCGCTCGAACAGAACGACATACTGCCTCTGCTCCATGAACATGCATCCATCCTGCGCAAGTCCATCGAGTCCACGTGGCAGGCACGCACGGGACTGTATCATTATCGCGAGCGCGGCTCCGGTTCGAGCATCGCAGGCAAGGTGTTGCTGAAACAACAGGGCGACGGTGTCCTTTCGCCGAAATTAAAGTTCGAGTCGCCGATCCGCCTGTTGATCGAGATCCAGACCCAAAGTCCCGCCGTGAAGCGACCGGAGATCCGAATCCACCAGTTCGCCACGAAGCCCGCCGACGAGGTCATCCAAAGCGGCGATTATCAATGGCGCGCGGGCGGCGCGATCTACACCACGCGCAACGTCTACTCCAAACTCGCCAAAATTTCCGTGCGCGGGCTGGATGCTGAGGACACCCTCATCATCAGCACGCTCGATTTCACCACCGAGGATCACACGCTCTTCACGCCATTGTGGGCCGGCGTGCCCGATGAACAACACGCGCAGACCATGATCGGACGTGCCCTGCTGGATGCGAAACGATTCCACCGACCGTTCGGAGTGCCAGCCTGCCCGGCTCTTTCCTTTGTCTCCGCTCAGCACGCGCCGGAGGCTGATTCCGTTTCCCAATCTGTGCACCTGCCCTGGAACCTGCTCATCTGCGAGGGACTTCTGCGCTACGGCTTCCGTGCGGACGCGGCGCGCCTGTACGCGCACAACATGAATGCGGTCATCCAGAACCTGAAACAGAACCGCGCCTTCTACGCGCGTTATCACGCCGAAAAAGGGACTGGCATCGGCGAGCGTAACGCCCTGAGCGGATTGCCCGCGGTGGGGACGATCCAATACAGGGGGCTGAAGATTATCCGGGGGCTGAAGAAAACAGAAGTCATCTTCCCCAACGGCAAATCCGTGATGGTGACGGATACCGAGTCGACGGTCGTGGAGTTATAAACCAGAAACGGAACTACAAACGGGTGACGGTCATTTTTTAAATGGGGAATTAATCTTAACCCGCGCAATTCATGGTAAAAAATTTTCGGTATAAAAAACGCCATGACATCATCCATCCTTCTCTTTTTTGCGGGACTTGTCATCCTCATCTTCGGCGCAGAATTGCTGGTGCGCGGTGCATCGCGTCTTGCCGCGGCATTTGGCGTTTCGCCGCTCGTCATCGGGTTGACCATCGTAGCCATCGGCACGGCATCGCCGGAGATCGCCGTCTCGTTGAAAGCCGCATTGAACGGTCAGGGCGATTTGACACTGGGCAATGTACTCGGCTCGAACATCTTCAACATCCTGTTCATTCTGGGCATCACGTCCATCGTTGCTCCCATCGTGATTGCGGAACAACTCATCCGCAAGGACGCGCCGATCATGTTGGGCGCGTCCCTGCTGGCGTTCGTACTGGCATGGAATGGGAGACTCGGCTGGCTCGACGGGTTGATCCTGCTTGTGTTGTTAGCCGTCTACATTGTCTTCGCCCTGAGACAAAGCCGCGCTGAAACCGTCGAAGTCCAGGATGAGTATGCCCGCGAGTTCGCCGAAAAGGAACCGCGCTCGCAAAAAAACTCCCTCAGCAACCTGCTCTTCATCGTCATCGGGTTGGGGTTGCTCGTATCCGGCTCGAACTGGCTGGTGGATTCGGCGGTGGTTATCGCCCAAGCGCTGGGCGTGAGCGAACTGGTCATCGGTTTGACCATCGTGGCGGCGGGCACATCCCTGCCGGAGGTCGCCACGTCTGTGATTGCGGCGATCAAGGGCGAAAGCGACATCGCGGTCGGCAATGCGGTGGGAAGTAATATCTTCAACCTGCTCGGCGTGCTGGGGCTGGGTGCCCTGCTCGCACCGGGCGGAATTTCCGTGGCGGAGCAGGTCCTGCGGCTGGACTTTCCCGTGATGGTCTTCGTGGCGCTGGTCTGTCTGCCGGTCTTTTATATCGACAACCGTGTCTCGCGGTTCGAAGGCGGGTTGCTGTTTTCTTATTACGTTCTGTACATCGTGTACATCATCGTACAGGCATCGAACAGTTCCGCGATGTCTGTCCTTAACCTGGTCGTTGCGTTCTTTACGCCGCTGACATTCATTGTACTGGTCATGTTTGCGGTCCGGTCCATGCGTGCAAGAAGGGCAAGGTAACCATCCGTTCAGGGGGGATGCTTATTGGAAACAAGAAAGGAGTCGGTATGAGTAACACTGTGGTTGCCGCCGCGTTGGGCGAATGTGTCCATGTGGCTGGTATTATGAATTTTCTGCGACTGGCGGAATCCGCGGGATGGCGGACCGTGTTCCTGGGTCCTGCCGTGCCGATCGAGACCGTGTTGGCGGTGGCGAGGCGCGAGAACGCGGAATTGGTGGGGGTCTCGTATCGCCTGACGCCTGAAACAGGTGAGCGTTTGTTGGGAGAGTTTGCCGAAGCCGCGTCCGAATTGCACGAGAAAGGAATCCGCTTTGCATTTGGGGGAACGCCTCCGGTGGTGGAACGCGTCGGCAAAATCGGTTTCTTCGAGCGGATGTTTGACGGGAGCGAACCCGTTGAGGAGGTACTCGCTTATTTAAAGGGGAGGCAGGCTGAGGCTGGGAATGAGGCGGATTATCCCCAGTCTACAGTGGAACGGATCCGATGGAAATCCCCGTACCCGATTCTGCGTCATCATTTTGGTCTGCCGACGATGGAAGCGACGGTCGAAGGCATCGAAAAGATCGCGGATGCGAAGATGCTGGATGTGATCTCGCTGGGCATCGACCAGGACGCGCAGGAAAACTTCTACCATCCAGAGCGGCAGGACCCGCGTAGAAAGGGCGCGGGGGGTGTGCCGGTACGTTCGGAGGATGATTACCGTGCGTTGTATCGGGCAAGCCGGCGCGGGAATTATCCGTTGCTGCGCACCTATTCTGGCACCGATGATTTCATCCAGCTCGCAGAAATGTATATGCGGACGATCAACATCGCGTGGTGCGCCATCCCGTTGTTCTGGTTCAATCAGATGGATGGGCGCGGACCGTGGGACCTGGAAGGTTCGATCCGCGAGCATCAGAGTGTGATGCGGTGGTATGGTGAACATAACATCCCTGTTGAACTCAACGAGCCGCATCACTGGGGCATGCGTGATTCGTCGGATGTGGTGTTCGTGGTGTCGGCGTATCTTTCAGCGTACAACGCGCGCGCTTTCGGTGTGAGAGACTACATCGCGCAGATGATGTTCAACAGCCCGCCGGGACTCTTGGACGCGATGGATCTGGCGAAGATGCTGGCGATTCTCAAAATGATCGAGCCGCTTCAAAATGAGAACTTCAAAATTTGGAGACAGACCCGTATTGGCTTGCTTTCGCATCCGCTGAATCCCGATGCCGCGCGCGGGCATCTCGCCGCGGCAACCTATTTGCAAATGGCGCTCAAGCCGCACATCTATCACATCGTCGGGCACACCGAGGCGCACCATGCCGCGACCGCAGATGATGTGATAGAAGCGAGCCGCATCGTACGGCGGGCGATCGACAATGCCATGGGCGCGCCGGATATGACCGCCGACCCAACGGTCAGGAGGCGGGTAACGCAATTGATAACGGAGGCAAATAAAATGCTGGACGCGATCCGCGCCCTTTCCGCCTCTTCGTCGGACCCGCTCACGGATCCCGTTATTTTGGCGCGTGCCGTCACCTCAGGCATTCTCGATGCGCCGCAACTTCTCAACAACAAGTTCGGGCGCGGGTTGGTGAAGACGCGTATTGTAAACGGCGCCAGCGTGTGCGTGAATGAAAATGGGGATCCCATTTCTGAATCCCATCGGATCAAAACATTGAAGTAGAAAGGAGTTTTGAAATGAAAACATTGAATTTCGCAGTCATCGGGGCGGGGCACGGCGGGAAAGCCATGGCGGCGCATCTGGCGTTGATGGGATTCTCCGTTTCGCTGTACAACCGCACAGCCAGCCATATCGAAGTGGTCAAGAAGCGCGGTGGTATCGAACTGGTGGAGTCAGGAGACAGCACACCGCATGGTTTTGGCAAACTGGCACGCGTGACTTCCGACATGGGAGAGGCGATCAGGCAGGTGGAGGTTATCATGGTCGTCCTGCCGTCCTCCGCACATTCGGATATTGCCCACGCCATGTCGCCGCACCTGAAGAATGGACAGATCGTCATTCTGCATCCGGGACGCACGTGCGGTGCGCTGGAGTTTTCCAAAGTGTTGCGCGACACCAACTGTAAAGCCGATGTGACCATTGCCGAGGCAGAGACTTTCATCTACGCATCGCGTTCCGATGGTCCCGCTCAGGCGCACATCTTTCGCATCAAGGAAGCCGTCCCTCTGGCGGCACTGCCTGCCACACGCACACAACAGGTTTTGGATTCGATCCAGGACGCCTACCCGCAGTTTATTGACGGCACGGATGTCCTGCATACGGGACTCAACAATATGGGCGCGATCTTCCATCCCGCGCTGACGTTGCTCAATACCGGATGGATCGAAGCCACGCACGGCGATTACCAGTTCTATATCGACGGAGTGACCCCCTCCGTTGCCCGCATGTTGGAGGTGCTCGACCGCGAGCGTGTGACGGTGGCTTCGGCGGTGGGCATCCGCGCCCGTACCGCGCTGGAATGGTTGAAACTAGCCTACGATACCGACGGGGAAGACCTGCACGAAGCCATCCACAACCAGCCCGGCTATTACGGCATCAAGGCGCCGCCCACGCTCAAACATCGCTATTTGTTCGAGGACATTCCCATGAGTCTCGTGCCGATCGCTTCCATCGGAAAACGTTACGGCGTGGCCGTTGGCGGCATGGAAAGCATCATCAAGATCGGCAGTATCATCCACCGTACCGATTACTGGCGGCGCGGACGTACGGTGGAAAAACTGGGGCTGGAGCAGTGGAGTGTGAGCGAACTGACACGTTTTGTGCAGGAAGGGAAGATCGATTAGCAAGTGATGGGGAATATCCCTTAAAATATAATTTCAGGACTTTCGCTTGTCATTCTGAGCGTAGCGAAGAATCTCTGATTTCAGGAGTAGAGACCCTTCGTTACACTCAGGGTGACATGAAAAAGCGATGTTGGGCGAAAGTCCTGAATTTATAAGAATTCCCGCTGGATAAAAAAACTATGGAGACACTATGAATGTATCCTCCTGCATGAAAAAGCATGTTGTTTCAGTACCCGTAACGGCGACCATCCGGGAAGCCGCGGCGATCATCGTCAGCAAACATATTGGCTTATTGCCGGTCGTGGATAAGGATGACAAGCCTGTCGGCGAGATCGGGATTCGTGACCTGTTGACTCTTGAGTTGCCTGACTTCGTCAGTCTCATCGCGGATGTGGATTTTGTTCACGATTTTGGTGCAGTGGAGACCACCCGTCCATCCGCACGGACGCTGGATAAATCTGTCAAATCTCTGATGAAACCGGTCATTTCGGTGGATGAAGATTGTGGGCTGCTGCGAGCCTACGCGTTGATGTTGCAACACAACCTGCACGACATGCTGGTCGTTTCCAAAGAAGGGAAGTTGATCGGTGTCGCTTCGCGCGTGGACATCGGCGTTGCCGTCCTTCTGGCGTGGGGGAAAGTATGATCCTGCCTGCCGTGCTTTCCTGCACCATCTTTTTCGGAAGCCTGATCATCATCTTTTCCGAAAAACTTCACCGTTCCATCACTGCCATCGCAGGCGGAGCATTGATGGTTGTTGTTGGGCGTCTTTTGAACTTCTATTCCGAGGAAGCCGCCCTCGAAGCGGTCGATTTCAACACCCTGGGGCTCCTGCTCGGCATGATGCTTTTGGTCGCCATGCTCGAACCCACCGGTTTCTTCCAATATCTTGCCGTGCTGGCGGCACGCGCTTCCAAAGGGAAACCTGTCCGGCTGTTTATTCTGCTAAGCGTTGTGACAACCGTCCTTGCCATGTTCCTGGATAATGTCACCACGGTGGTGATCATCGCACCGGTTACGCTTTTGATCTGTGAGATCATCGGTATCAGCCCGCTTCCGTTTCTTATGTCGGAGGCATTGCTTTCCAATACGGGCGGCGTCGCCACCCTGATCGGTGACCCGCCCAACGTGTTGATCGGCTCGGCGGCTGGATTCTCCTTCAACGATTTTCTCATCCATTCGCTTCCGATCGTGCTGGTCACATGGGCGGGTGCTCTGTTCCTTCTGCTGCGTCTTTTCAAAAAGGACCTGTCCAAACGCCCGCGCAGTGTCAAGGCGGTGATGCGCTTGAACCCCGCCGAGACGCTCAACGAACCGCTGGTGGCGCGTCGCGTTTTGATCGTGCTGGCGGGGGCTGTTTTGTTTTTCTTCGTCCATCATGCCCTGCATGTCAGCCCGTCGCTGGTGGCGTTGAGCGCCGCGGCGGTGGCATTGGTATGGATTCGTCCCAACCTCGATGACCTGTTCAAGCGCATCGAATGGAGCGTGCTCATCTTCTTCGCGTCACTCTTTGTGATGGTCGGGGGGGTGGAATCCGCCGGGGTGCTGGAATCAATTGTCGGGTTGTTCGAGCGGGTTTCCCACGTCCCACCTCTGTTGTTCGGCGTGGGACTTATCTGGATCGTCGCCGCACTATCCGCCGTTGTGGATAATGTTCCAATTACAATAGCGTTGATCCCGGTGATACGCGGTCTCGGCATATCGGGCATGGATGTTGATCCGTTGTGGTGGGCGCTGGCAAGATCTGGAATAAACGCGGTCTTCCTGTGATGCTGGCAACCTGTTCCATTGCGAGCATTTTATACGCTATACTATATTCAACTTTCTAGGATTTTCGCAGACCGAAAGTGAGCAGACCGATATGAGTGAAAAGAACATCCATCATCTGTTGTTTGCTGTCGTGCAGGAGCAGGATATTGACACCGCCACGCATGCGCTTGAGGCGCTGGGACTGCCGGTCTCATTCCTCTCCAGCGCAGGCGGATTTTTGGGACGCCGCAATGCCACCCTGCTGATCGGCTTGCGCGAAGGCATGGAGGAGTCCGCCATCAAGGCATTGGAGGAATCCTGCCGCCAGCGCATCGAATACCTGACCCTGCCATTGGAAGGATCGCCTCTTCCCATGCCCGCGCCTGTTCCCATTACCGTGGGGGGTGCCACCGTTTTTGCGTTGCCCGTGGAACGCTACGTAGACATCTAAGAGGAGTGTGCCTCATGAAAATGATCATCACGATCGTCAAAGACAGCGATGCAGATACTCTGACCCAGGCGTTCACCTCCGCCGAATACCGCGTGACGCGCGTCGCCTCCACCGGCGGATTCCTCCGCAGTGGATTCGTCACCCTGTTGCTCGGCGTGGACGATGACCGCGTGGATGGCGCCATTGAACTGGTGCGCGGCAAATTAAAACCTGCCGCCAATGGTGAAAAACGCGCCACATTGTTCGTTATCCCGGTCGAGCGCTTCGAACAGGTGTAGATTTTTTCTTCCAGCCACTGGGACACGGAACCGCAGAGAATACTCTCTCGGTGTCTCCGTGTCTCAGTGGCTAATTTTTTAACTGTGAGGTATCCATGACAAAGACTTTTCGTTTGACGTTGGCTGTCATCATGCTGGCGGCGGCGATCCTGGCATGCACCCTGCCCGGCGGAAGCGGACAACCATCGTCGCCCAACGAGGTGGAGACCATCGTCGCGGCGACGTTCCAGGCGCTGACCCCGGCTCCGGGTACGGAAGCAACCTCCATCCCCGAGCCTGAGGCGCCCGCCCTGTTTCCGCATACCCTGTATTTTATGAACAACGATGGTGTCGGCAACGCGCAGGTCTTCCGTCTCGAAAGGGACGGTGTCACTCTTACACAAGTCACCGCTGAGCCGGTTGCCGTCAAATCGTACGATGTTTCACCGGTGGATGGGAGTGTGGCTTATGTGGTGAATAACCAGCTCCTGTTCGTCAATGCGGATGGTTCCAGCCGCCGCGTGCTGGCAGATGGCGGTTCCGTGGACCCAAACAACGAGTTCGCGACAAGCATGAGCGCCCCGGTCTTCTCGCCAGACGGACAGACGGTTGCCTACGGCATGAACGGGGTGAACCTGCTCGCCATCACCAGCGGCGCATCGAACCTGGTACTGCCGACAAATCCCGGGGATATCGCCTTTGGTGCGCCGCCTGAAATGTACCTGCCGCGCGCCTACTCCCCCGATGGTACGAAGATCGTTGTCATGGTCGCCATCCCCAACAGCGATGGGATCTCCTCCGGGATTTACAACATCGCCTCCGGCACACTCACCCGCCTGAGCGGCGGCGACGGCGCGCGCCTGTGTTGCGTGGCACAGGCATGGACCTCGGACAGTTCCGCGCTGTATGTTGGCATTCCGTTTTTGGGGATGTTCGGCTCCGGTCTGTGGCGGGTGGATGCCGCCACCGGTACCCTGACCACGCTCCTGCCCACCGAAGCGGGCGGCGGGAATTACAACCTCGCCGATGAACCCTATCTTGCCCCCGATGGTCAACTGTATTTCTTCTTCGCCAGCCTGCCCGCGCCGGATGGTTTCATTGACAATGCCCCTCTGCAGATCGTCCGCTCTGCTGTGGACGGTGTGACTGGTCGGACCGTCCTGCGCCCGGAAACCTTTGGGACGGTCAACGAAGCCTTATGGGCTCCCGATGCGGGTTTTGTCATCACGGCGATGTCGCCCGTTCCTTCCGTCTACGAAGGCGGAGCGCTACAACTGTATTACACTGACGGCTCGAAGAGCATGGTCCCGCTTGCGCCGTTCGGAAAACAGTTGAAATGGGGACCGTAAATCACTATGGGGGTGGCTCTCAGAGCCGCCCCCATTTTTACTTTGTGAGCAGATATTCATCGAGAAAGCCGGTGACTCGCTGAATGTACTCTTCCTGGTAATGCGTGTACATGCTCAAATGAGGAACATCCGGTTCCGTCCAGAGAACGCGCGGCTCACCGGCGGAATCAAACAGGCTCCGGGCTGAATCGAGCGGGATCATTCCATCCCCCATACCCTGGATGATAAAAACGGGGCGCGGGCTGATGCGGGAGATATCATCAACAGGGCGCACCTGGTCGAGATCGACGCCGCTTTTTCTTTCTGCAAAAAACTGGATCAATGACCGCATCACGGGGATGGGAATACGCAAGTCCATCTCATCTTCCAGCGTGGAAAAAGGACTGTCTGCCACAAGCGCCTCGATCTCCGGATATTGTGCGGTCGCGCGGATCATGGTCACCGCGCCCATCGAGCCGCCCCAACCGCCAACGTGTTCCACACCCGGTTGTGCCAGCACAAAATCGAGCGCGGCTTTCACATCGAGGGTTTCATAATAACCGAGCGACGAGAAATCTCCTCCGCTTGTCCCGTGAGCGCGAAAATCCCAGGCGACCACGCCATATCCGTGACTGGCAAACAGCATATAAACATCCTCCGGACGATGCAGTCCGTATCCGTGTGCCACCAAAATCACAGCGCCGTTCCGGGATGGCGTATACCATGCTGAAAGTTTGACGCCATCATCGGTCACCAGTTCGATATCTTGAAAGGCAATTCCACTGGCTCGAAGATAATCCCCGGTGGCAACATGCCGTTCCGGGTGAAGATACCCATCGGCTTGCTGGTAACTCACGCCCATAACGGTTCCAGCCGCGGCAAGGGTCAACAAGAAGATCGCTGTAAGCGCCAGCCGCATCCAATATCGGTTCGTTTTCATCGATGACTCCAAAACGGGTTTTATCCCAGCACAAAATTATCGATCAACCTTGTCTTCCCGAGGAACACCGCCATGGAGAGCAGGGTTTTCCCCTGGACCTCATCCAGTTCTGCAAGCGTGTCATAGTCCGCGCAGGAGACGTATTGCGGCTCAGCCAGCGGCTCGCCCGTCAGTACTTCTTTCATCTTTCCTCTTAACTTTTCCGCATTTCTTTCCCCCGCCTCGTACATCTCCTTTGCCGCGCTCAACGAACGGAACAGCACGGTGGCGGCTTTGCGCTGGTCGGCATCCAGGTACACGTTGCGGCTCGACATCGCCAGCCCATCCGGTTCGCGTGTCGTGGGACAGACCACAACCTTCAGCGGGAAGTTCAGGTCCCGCACCATCTGCCGGATGACCGCCGCCTGTTGCGCGTCCTTTTGACCGAAATACGCCTTGTGCGGCTGGACGGCATTGAATAGTTTGGCGACCACCGTTGTCACGCCCCGGAAGTGACCCAGTCGCATCGCCCCTTCGAGCGGATGGGTCATCGCTTCGACCTCCACCCAGGTCTGATACCCTTGTGGATACATTTCCCCGGCTGACGGGGTCCAGACTACGTCGGTGTACGCTTCGATCAGGCGGAAATCTCTCTCCAGGTCACGGGGATATTTGGCGAGATCCTCCTTCGGTCCGAATTGGGTCGGGTTGACGAAAATGGATACGAAGACATGGTCACATTCCTCCCGGGCGCGGCGGATCAGGGAGAGATGCCCTTCGTGCAGGTATCCCATTGTCGGAACGAGACCAACCGTCCCTGCGAAGGAGAGGCGGGCGGAGCGCAGTTCATCCAATGTCGAAACGTTTCGCATAGTCCATTCTCCGGTTGTTGACAGCATTAGAAAATATGTGCTAAACTTGTCTTCCAACCAATTCAGACAAGGAGAAAAAATGGCTTACGCACATACCAATTCAAAAGGCACCACCTACTACCTGCACTCCAACGGCAGGATGTTCTTCTTCTCGAAGGAGATCAAGCAAGGCGCCCTCGACGCGGTGCCCGCCGGGTACAACGTTGTGGAAATGAAAACGGGCATGCTCGTTTTGAAGAAAGTCCAGGCAGAACCCAAAGCCGAGACGCCCGCTGAAAACCAGGCATAAATAAAGTATAACCCTGTTCAAAATCACTTACACTGTAATTTTAGAGAAAAGGAGATTAAAATGACACATAACATTGCCTCTAAAATTTTGAAAGAAAGGAAAGCGAGGGAGACATGCCAGCACTGAACCGCGTCCAACTGATCGGCAATCTGGGAAAGGATCCAGAAAGCAAGTTCACGCCCACCGGCAAGAAAGTGGCTCACTTCAGTATTGCCGTCAACAACCGTTGGAAGAGCAAGGAGGGCGAGACGAAGGAATACACCGAGTGGGTCACCGTGGAAGCCTGGGGCCGCCTGGGTGAGATATGCCAGGGGTACCTCAAAAAGGGAAGCCTGGTCTACATCGAGGGCCGCTTGAAAACGGACAAGTATGAGGACAAGGGTGAGACAAAGTATTTCACGAAGGTTGTTGCCCTTGCCATGCAGATGCTTGACCGCAAGCCAAGCGAGGAACCCATGCTGACCGTCGAAGAGGATGCCGCGGGATACGAGGCATGATCCCGCAGGGTTAATACAACTGAATAAATGGAAACGCGAGCCGTGTAGATGACGACTCGCGTTTTTGTTTGAATGGGCAAAAAGGTCAGGTCAGGGTGCGGCTGGTTCGGTGACGGTTACCCGGTCGAATGAGGTGACGACGGGGGTGTTTTCGTACGAGGATGCCGCAATGCCGATCTTGCCCTGTTTTGCTTCGTAGCGTGACACATCCACTTTGCGGAGGAGTTTTTCATTGACGGAGAGCCAGAGGAAATCGCCCTGGCAGATCAAGCCGATCTCCTGTGTCCCTTCATTTCGAAGATATTCCATTTTGTCGGCGAAAACGGGGAGGTAATCTGCTATGCCTGTATCGACCCAGACTCCATACAGGATGTTGTATGTCCCGTCATTGGAGATGTTCATCTCGAGCCAGCCCTTTTCCTCCGAATAGCGACAGATCAATCCAACGGATGAAGGTATGCCTTCGCGAAACTCGAAGGACGCGTCGACTTGCACATCGGTGTAATCCTCCGCCCCATAGAGGACATACACCCAGGTGTGAGGCGAGTCCATTTGGAGGACGAGGCTGTCTTTTTCAGTGGCGATCTCCGGGACGATATCGTTGCCTGCCTGGAGGATCACCCAGCCCGCGAGGGATGAGTCGAATTCGTTGGTAAAGTATCGGGGAAAGGGAGTTGGGGAAGGCTCGGGTGTGAAGGTCGGCTCGGGGGTAACGGTGGCAGGCACGGGCGTGGGAGGAACCGTTGCAGTTGGGAAGAACGAAGACGCAGGGGTGGGCACGTCGGTGGCTGGCTGGCAGGCGGCGAGGAGGAGACATCCAAGAAGGAGAAGTTTTTTCATGGCGCTTTTATAACACAATTGTCCAGCGCATGAGGCTGGACAATAAAGTGGAGATGCGGGGAATTGAACCCCGGTCCGAAAGATTCGACCCTCGGAAATCTACGAGCGTAGTCGGTCGAGGTTCGTCATCGCAGTGGTCTCGTCCGACTAGAACTCACTGCGACCAGCCGCTGATCTTTCGCGCAAGTAGCGGCGTGGTGCGCGGCACTCCACCTTTGTCTCGCCCGGTCCGTCACCCGGCGGAGAGCGGTGACGGCGGACGCAGCCTCATCTAGGGAGGCTGACTGTCATGCGTATCGCTTATGCAGCGAGGGGCATGGCAGCGTAGGAAGTGCGATTGGCACTTGATTTTTTGCGCTGAGTTAGCGAGTTCGGCGCCTCTCGGCTCGCATTCCGGGACCAGCCTCTCCCGTCGAAGCCTGTCATCCCCAAATGCAATTTCATTATAGCATACTTACAGGGGTGGGCATTGTCTTGCCCAACAGACCGCTTTATGCTAGACTGTTGAAGGAATCAACGAGGAAAATCTGATTATGAGTGAAAAAATCCTTATCATCGACGATGATCTCGATACTTTGCGGCTTGTGGGGTTGATGCTCCAGCGGCAGGGATATCAGATCAGCGCGGCTACCAACGGTCAACAGGGATTGGACAAGGCTTTCGAGGAGGATCCGGATATGATCCTGCTTGATATCATGATGCCTGACATGGACGGGTACGAAGTCACACGGCGGCTGAGGCAGAACCCTTCCACGATGGAAACACCCATTCTGATGTTCACTGCCAAAACGCAGCTCGACGATAAAGTGATCGGCTTCGAAGTGGGCGCAAACGATTATTTGACCAAGCCTACGCATCCATCGGAGTTGCAGGCGCGGGTGAAGGCATTACTTGCACGCGCCAGCGAAAAGAAGGGCGCCGTTTCCCCGGTCAGGAGCGAGAACCAGGGATTTGTCATTGGGGTCATGGGTGCGCGCGGCGGGCTTGGCGCATCGACCCTGGCGGTCAACCTCGCGGCAGGTCTACACTCCCGTACGAAAAGTGAAGTGATTGTTGCAGAAATGCTCCCTGGTCGCGGCGTTCTGGCGCTCGAACTGGGCGCAACAGTATCCAAGGGGCTGACCGATCTGCTCAGTGTGAACAAGACAAGTGAACTGACCCGCGACAAGGTGCGTGAAGCCCTGACCCACCATGGTTCCGGCATGAAAATGCTGCTCGCATCGGACCGTCCGCGGGATATGCATCTGGTCAGCCAGACCGTCAACTACGATGCGATCGTCACGGCACTTGCCGGACTTGCCCGGTTTGTTGTGCTTGATCTCGGCGCGGGGTTACAGCCTTTTATCGAGAAGATCATCCCTCATTGCGACGAGATGATGGTGGTGCTTGAAGGCGTTCCCAACACGATCATCGTCGCCAAGGCGCTCATCGACGATATCACCGCCTTGGGTATAAATGCCAAGAATGTCCATCCTGTTTTGAACAACCGTGTGCGGTCAGATACACAACTGCCGTCCAGCCAGGTGCAGTCAAAGCTAGATCGTGAGATCGTTTCCACGCTGACACCCGCCCCTGAACTGTTCGTGCAAGCTACGCGCATCCAGTCCCCGGCGGTGTTGTGCCAGCCTGAAAGCCTGACGGCGCGGCAGATCACCAAATTGGTGGACTTCATCATCGAACGCGAGGCCCTTCCCAGATGAGAGACTCCGCCGGTCCATTATTCGCCGGGGGAGCGGCGATCGAGGACGCGGCGGAACTGTTCCGCAAGGCGAGGCATGTCGCGGCGCTCACAGGAGCGGGGATTTCAACCCCTTCGGGCATCCCGGACTTCCGTTCGGAGGGAACAGGCTTATGGTCCCGCGACGAACCGATGGAAGTGGCATCGTTAAGCACATTCCGAACCCATCCTGAACGTTTCTTCGAATGGTTCCGTCCGCTTGCAGGTCAGATCTTCCATGCGGAGCCGAACGCCGCGCACAAAGCCCTGGTCGAACTTGAAAGCCCGGAGCGCGAGATCACGGTCATCACACAAAATATAGATGTGCTACACCAAAAGGCGGGCTCGAAAAACGTGGTGGAAATGCACGGCTCGCTCAGGACATCATCGTGTACCCGATGTTTCCACAGGTTTGAATCAAAATTTTTCATACAGGATTTCATTGAGCATGGAACCATCCCATTGTGCCCGAATTGCAATGGAATCCTCAAGCCGGATGTGATATTGTTCGGGGAACAACTGCCGCAAACGGCATGGCTCGATGCACAACGGGCGGCGCGTCAATGCGACCTGATGCTGGTTGCCGGCTCGTCGCTTGAAGTTTTGCCTGTGGCGGGATTGCCGATGCAGGCTCTCGACCGCGGTGCCCACCTGATCATCATCAACAATACGCCCACATATTTGAATGTGCGGGCGGACGTCGTTATCACGAAGGACGTTTCCACCGCATTACCCGAAATTGCGAAGCGAGTACTCCATGGCTGAGATCAAAACCCAAACCCTCGATAGTTACCTGCGCCTGATCGAAATCTCGCGCGACCTGGCTT
Organism: Chloroflexota bacterium; assembly: GCA_041302025.1. Lineage (GTDB taxonomy): Bacteria > Chloroflexota > Anaerolineae > Anaerolineales > Villigracilaceae > Defluviilinea. The sequence goes on from JBFYRY010000102.1 coordinate 19,645, forward strand.
CCACCCTGGACCTGGATACCCTGCTGGATGATATCGTACGAGCCGCGGCGGATATCACCCATGCCGAAGCCGCCTCGATCCTGCTCTACGATGACATGGCGCGTCAACTCTACTTTCAAGTTGCCACCAATATAGATGAGCCGACCATGCGCGGACTTGTTGTCCCGCTCGAGAAAAGCATCGCCGGCTGGATCGTGACGAACCGTAAGCCGGTGCGCATCGACGATGCCCACAAGGATGAGCGTTACTTCAGCGATGTGGAACATACCGTCGGCTATTCGACCAAATCCATGTTGGGCATCCCATTGATAACCAAGAACAAAGTGGTCGGCGTGCTGGAAGTATTGAACAAAAAACGCGGACGGTTCACCGACCCCGATGAATCCATGCTCACGGTTCTGTGCGCGCAGGCGGCGGTCGCCATCGAGAACGCGCGCTTGTTCCAGCAATCGGACCTGATCGCCGAATTCGTGCACGAACTACGCACGCCGCTGGCATCGCTCAGTACCGCCACCTACCTCCTGCTCCGCCCTGAAATGTCGCAGGAACAGCGCAGTCAAATTGTGAACAACATTCACAACGAGACTTTGAGATTGAACTCGCTGGCATCCTCCTTCCTCGACCTGGCGCGGCTCGAATCGGGGCGTGTGCAATTCCGCAAGACGCGCTTCAGCGCGGCAGACCTGCTCTACGAGTGCCGCGATGTGATGATGTCGAAGGCGCAGGAGACCAACATCCAGATCCGCGTGGATGTGCCCAATGACATGCCGTTAATGGAAGCCGACCGCGACAAGATCAAACAGGTCATTCTCAACCTGTTAAGCAATGCCATCAAATACAACCGCCCCAACGGCTCGATCATCATTACCGGCAATTATACGGATACGGAAATTTCCACGGCGATCCAGGATACCGGAATGGGCATCCCGGATGAATCGATCCCCCATCTGTTCGAGAAGTTTTTCCGCGTGAAGGAGCACGAGGGCAAGGCAACCGGCACCGGGCTGGGACTTTCCATCTGCAAGCAGATCGTCCAGGGACACAATGGGCGTATCGAAGTGAAAAGTAAAATGGGCATAGGCACATCGTTTACCGTTTTCCTCCCCCGCGTCTCGCGGACAACGCCGCGCACAGAATGATCGATCATGTCGTTGCGATGAGTGCCACGACGGAGCACTCTCTGATGCATGGTAAAGATTGCTTCGCAACGCTCGCAATGACATCAAATTAAGGCTGTACCAAAACTTTGAGCACGCCGATCCCTGCCGCGTGCTCAAATGCTTTTAAAGCATCCCCCAATGAAAATTCCGAATCGATCAGGATCATCGGGTCCACCTGCCTGGATTCCATCAGACGCAGCGCCGGTGCGAATGGTCCACAGCGCGAACCGACGATGTTGATCTCGTCCACTACGATGGATGAGAAGTTGACGGCCATATCGCCCTTGTACGTGGACTTGAGAACCAGCGTCCCGCGCGGACGAATGGCCTGTCTCGCTAAAGAAAAGCCGCCCGGTGACCCGGTCGCTTCCACCACGATATCCCATCTCCAGGGCTTTACATCCTCTTCGGCGATGATCCTGATCCCGCGCTTCTTCAATAAGTTTTGTTGATGTGCGTGACGAGCAACAACACGCAGGTCACAGCCGGTCAGTGCCAGCGTCTGGGCGATGAGTTGACCGAGTCTCCCCGCGCCGACGAGCAAAACTCGATCCGTTGGTTTAACCTGGATCTGGTCCTGGATTTCCAGCGCCGCGGCAAGCGGTTCAGTGAAGACCGCCATCTCATCCGGGATGGAATCGGGGACGCGGTGAAGATTGGCAATTGGTAATGTGGTACATTCGGCAAATGTTCCGTTACGATTCACAATTCCCAGGACAGTTCGATGCTCGCAATGGGTGGGACGTCCGTTTCGGCATTGCTCACACTCATCGCAAGTCGCGTTGATCTCACCGACCACGCGTTGACCGACCCATGATGCATCGTCCGCTTCGATCACATCGCCCACAAACTCATGACCGATGATGCCTGTGTATGGATAATAACCCTTCACCAGTTCCAGGTCGGTACTGCAAATGCCCGCCTTGCGGATCCTGATCAACGCTTCATTGGGTTTGCGCGCTTGTGGGACATCGCGCAGATCAAGTTTATTGTTTTCGAGCCAGAGCGCGTTCATGCCTACTCCTCCGAAACCACCCACCGATCACGTCCGTCATTCTTTGCCTTATAGAGCGCGGCATCGGCACGGTTCAGCAGGGATTGCCAGTCCTCCCTGTGCAGTTTGTATTGGGCAATGCCGATGCTGACGGTCACTGAAATTTCCTGTTCCCCGATGTTGATCTGCGATGAACGGATCTGTTCACAAAGACGTCCCGCCTGTTCTACAGCCGCCTTGACCGTGCTGTGCGGCAGGACGATGAGGAACTCCTCCCCGCCGAAGCGGCCGATCGTATCGGGGTGACGGATCAGGTTGCGGAGTTTTCCGGCGAGGTTCCGCAATACTTCATCGCCTGCCGCATGACCGTGCGTATCGTTGACCTTTTTGAAATGGTCCACATCCAGCATGGAGATGGTGAGCGGCGTGCCGTAGCGCTCGGAAAATTCCACGGCATTCTGCAGGTCAATCATGATCTGGCGGCGGTTGGGGAGGAAGGTCAGCGCATCGGTGTGCGAGACCTCGTCTGCCTGCGCGATGACCGCCTGCAGTTCCGTTTCCTTGCGCGCGAGGAGTTGTTTCATGCGGTTCAGTTCAGCCGCCGCCTCTTCGATCTCCGATTTGATCTGGATCGGTTCCGCCACGAACAGGATGTACCCGTCGGGCATGGGGAAGAGGGAACAGGTGTATTCGTTGAGACGATCTCCCTGACCCAGGAACAACTGTCCCTGCGACTTGATGCGGTCGTGTGTCGCAGAGGAGAGGAGCAGGTCGAAGAACGTCTTGCTCGAAGGCGCAAGGAAATCCCTCAGCAGGGACGCTTCGTGCATGGCATCCTTCATCGAGTCGAAACAACGGTTCCATGCGACCAGCCTGCCGCCATCGCTCAATAGAACGACCAGCGAGCGGGTGGATTCTAAAAAGGACTCTAGTCCGTGTTTTGCGAACAGGGAAAGGAGCAGTTCGAATTCAACAGGATTAGCGCGCACCCCGCCTCCCAAACTGACGTTCGAGCATGTCAACAGAAAGATGGATCATCGTCGGGCGCCCGTGCGGACAGGTGCGCGGCGAGTCGCACGACTCAAGATCGTTGAGCAGGGCGCGTTGTTCCTCGCCGGAGAGCGCCTGCCCGGCTTTGACCGCCATGCGTTTGCAGACGCGCGCGGCGAGTTTCGCTTCGACCTCGTTCTGCAGGGGCGCTTCGTCCTCTTCGAAATCCTCGACCAGCGCCCGCAACGCCGCGGATGGGTCACTGCCCGTGAACAGCACCGGCATGGCGCGGACTTGGAACGTGTTCGGTCCGAACTCTTCCACATCGAAGCCGAAGTGTTGAAGCGTTGGTAATTGGGTAAGTAGTAATTGGGCGTGTTGAGGATGGATGGTTACAACTGCAGGTGTGAGCAACGACTGGGATGGTATCTTTTTCATGTCGTGCTGTGCCATGAGTTTTTCGAACAGCACACGCTCATGCGCGGCGTGCTGATCCACGAGATACAACCCATCGGGACCCTCGGCGACAAGGTACGTCGCGCCGATCTGACCGATGAGGCGGAGGAGAGGAATTCGATCCACTGATGGAAGTGGTGACGACTGGTAATTGGTAACTGGTAATTGTTCAGTACTGCGTACTTCGTTCTGTGTACTGCTCACTGATGACTGATCACTGGTTGCTTCTAACTGATTACTGCCCACCGGCTCGTCATGAGCAATGCTCCAATCGATACCCACCGACGATCTTGTTTC
>JBFYRY010000007.1:0-30928 GCA_041302025.1 Chloroflexota bacterium
GAATTCTGGAAATGGATTCCCTTCATGCCGAGCTTTTCGCAACCCTCGATATTTTCGTAGAAGTCGTCGACGAAGACCGCTTCATTTGCCTCGACCTGTAACTGCTTCAACGCAACGCGGAAGATCTTCGCCCCGGGCTTTGCCGCACGGACCTCCGCCGAAATGACCATGTGGTCGAAGGCATCGTCGAACTTCTGCCGGACGATGTAATCGCGCAGATCGCTCCAGGCGTTGGAGATCAGCCCGGTTTTGTATTTGCCGCGCAGGGAACGCAGGTAATCCAGCAGGGCATGGTCGATGATGTCGCCGCCGAAGAACGCATCGCGGATCTTTTCCATCTCGGATGCAGGGCGCTTCAGGCGTTTCATCACGATTGCCCAATGCTCTGCCGAGGTGACCTCACCCACTGTCGCCTTTTGCGCCGAGTCGCTGTCGAATACGACCCGCACCAAGTCTTCATATTCCATGCCGAGGCGCTCAGCCAGTTGCTGGCGCGGCGCCTGATATTCCGTTCGGACGATGACCCCACCCAGGTCGAAGAAGACTGCCTTAAAGCTCATTTGCTTTTCTTCGCCGCCGCCTTCGCCTTCGGGGATGGCGCCTTCTTTGCCGCCGGTTTCTCCACTGTCTTCACGGACTTCCCGGCACGGGTGCGATGCTCAGGCTTGGACTCGGGTTCGGGAGCAGGAACAGCCTCCGGCTTGGGAAGAGGCGCCTCCGGTTGCGGGTTGGCTTTCAATTCGGCTTCCAACTCTTTGAGCGCGTCGCGCCAGTTCGGGAAAGACATCTCCAATTTTTGACGGAGGACAGGCGTGGAGCGTCGGCAACGCGGACAATGCGCATCGTAGTGGGTCAGGTTGTTGGCGTCCAGGTGTTGCAGGGCGTCGAGTTTTTCGATGCGCCCGATGGTGAACGGGGTCTGGCAAAAAGAACAGCGAAGGTTCATGTTGGTCTCCTTTTCGATTCACTCAATCTTCCACGACAAATTTCTCCAGCCACAGAGAACACGTAGGTTTAGTTCTTTTCTCTGAGTCTGCGTGACTCTGTGGCACGGGTTTTACGCAGGAAGGTCTGTGTATTAAAGTGATTGTACACTGATTTCTTTGCCGGGTCGTATCTCCTTTTCAAACTGATCGAAGGCATGGTGCACATGCATACCGGCATTTTCATACAAATGCAGTGCCCCGGTCAGGTTCTGCGCATCCACGCCCAAGCCAGCCATGCGTTGACCGCGCCGATAAAGTTCACAGAACGAATGACGGAGCAACGCCAGACCGATGCCGTGTTTGCGCCAGGGACGGCGGACGCCCAGTGTGTTGACCCAGCCCACATCGGGGTTGTCATACCCATGCAGACGACAGAGGGAGACACCGACGATCTCGTCACCATTCATGGCGAGGAACCAGAGCGTGGGATCGAAACCTTCGTAGCCGGTCATCATGTGCTTGAAGCGTTGCAAGCCTTCTTCAAACGGCACATCCACATGCCCGAAGTGGTCGCGGAACGATTCGTCAACGGCACGATACACCACTTCGATATCTGTTTCGGGGTTGTAAGTGCGGATGGTAATCCCTTTGGGAAACTGAGGTTCGATGGGAGGCGCGTCCATGTTGATGCGCATGGTGTATGAACTGCGGATGTGCTGGTAGCCCATATCATGGAATAGAGCCTTTGCGCGGTCAGCCTGCCGAAACGTTCCAACACGGGGCGCAAAGCGCAAATCAATGGGAAGTTCGTTCAAAGCCTTCATGGCGCGCTCTTCTGCCCATGTGAGGAGATAGGTGCCAAGACCGAGACCTTCGTAGCGCGGGTCAATACGTCCCCAGATCCACGGGTGGACGGGCGGCTTGTTGGTGGTCCACACTTCAACGTAGCCGACCATTTCGCCATCGGGCGCAAAGATGAGTCGGATATCCTCCGCCGGGTTGAAACCGGGTGAGACCCATTCCGTGCGGATCGCTACCACGTCAGTAATTTCGGCTTCGCTGATAACTGACCGCGACCAGCGGTTGAACAGTTCGAGGGCAGGTTCCACATCATCCAATACTGCCCCACGGACAGTGAAACCATCAGGAAGTGAAACTTCCAGTTGTTCCTGTAGTATTGCTTTCATTTCATTCTCCTTCGTACTCTTCGGGGTTGCGCCCGGGGCGCAACTCCTTTTCGTAAATGACATATTCGGCGGCGATCTTCATGCCAGCCTTTTGATACAAACGTGTCGCACCGGTGGGGTTGGAGGCGTCCACGCCCAGACCGATGACTTTCATATCGCCTTTGTGGAATTCAGCAAATGAGTGAAGCAGTAACGCCTCACCCAGTCCGCGTTTGCGCCATGCGCGGCGGACTCCCAACTTGCCGACCCAGCCGATACCCATGCGGTAACGGCACAGGGAAAATCCTGCAACCTGGTCACCGTCCCAGGCAATATACCAAAGGGAAGGCTCCCGCTCAGAAAAGCGATGCGCCCAATCTTCATACGTTCCGCGTGTGTGACCCCAATGGTCGCTGAACGCTTCTTCATGCGCCTCGAATACAGCCTCATCCTGCGACATATCGAAGGGACGCAGTTCGATCCCCGCCGGGAATTTGGGCGTGGGCGCCGTTCCATCGAGCGTGATCTCCATCCTCCAGGAATAGCGGATGGGTTTATAGCCTTCCGCCTCGTGGATTTCGCGCGCGACCGTATCGCCGATTGCCATGCCGTTGCGGATGAACACGCGCAGGTCTCGTTCGGCAAGTTGCATCTCTTCACGGGCGCGTACATCCAATGCGCGCAACAGGGTTGTGCCGATGCCGCGCCCCAGAAAATCGGGATGGACATAGCCGTCGCCTCCCAGAATCGCATGACCCTGATTATCTTCAAATTCCTCGTACCCCACGATCCGCCCATCGGACGTCTCAACGACGAGGGCGTCCCTTTCAAGGGTAAAACCGGGCTTCTTCCAAAAGCGCTCCAATTCCTGCGGCATGACTGCCGGGGTCGGGTCGCCATCACGCGTGCACACGTCGAGGGTCAGTTGCGCCACAGCATCCACGTCCGTCCATTGTGCGGGACGCAGGCTGAGGCTGGGGTCAAGTAGTGTTTCTTTGATCTGTTGTGTTGATAACATAATGTTCTTTGTCTTTCTAATGATCCTTGCGATAGATCAATAACTTTTTCGACTTCTGAAAGCCGACCGACTCATACAGGCGGACCGCGGCTTCGTTATCGTGATTCGTGCAGACGTCCGCTTCGGTCATTCCCTCCGACTTGAGCCTGCGCATTGCTTCGAAGAGCAGACTCTTCCCGAGTCCTTTTCGCTGAAAGTCCGGGTGAGTTCCCACCGGCTCGAAGTGCCCGACCTTGGTCAGGTCATCCGTCCAGACGATGCAATACGCGGCAACCTGTCCATCAGGTGAAATAACGAAGACTTCGTGTTCCGGCACATAGACCGGCGACTGCATGAGTTTCCACGTGCGGAGCCAGTATTCTTCGAAGGGTTTGCTAGACCCGAACGCCGCATGTGAAGCGACTGCCCGCAAGCGTGCATCCTCTTCGGTGCCGCGCGAGGCTCGGAAGTGGAATCCGCTCGGGAGTGGGGACTCAGGCAAAGACCCAGATAGAGAACGCGTGAAGTAGACGTAATGATCCTTTGCAGGCGTGAATCCATTGCCTTCGAGCCACTGAATCCGCACAGTGTCGCCTTCTGCATTCCAATACGATTCGACGGCACCCTCCGGCATGTTCTCCACTGCCCAGGCAAGCATCTCCTGCTGGCACGGATCGCCGCATAGTTCAGGGACCGTGTACACATCAAAGGCGTTCTGGTCGGGCGCAAGCAAAGTCCAGCCGATCAGACGGTCGCCCTCCATCCACAAGCGGATGCTGGACTGCCAAATTTCCTGCGGCGTGTCGGTGTAGAAAAGCCACCATTGCAGGTCGCCGCGATGGACGTAATGTGTGCCGTTGTCCGCCATCGCGCCCTCAGACAGAAGGTCGAGCATGGCGTGTAGATCGTGCAGACCTTCGTAAAAGCGCATCTTCATACGATCTCCATTTATGCTTCGACAGTTTCTGCTTCCAATTCTGTCACTGCCAGTTCACGACCGGGGCGCAGTTCCTTCTCGTACTGATTGAACTGTCGCTGGACATGCATGCCTGCGCGTTCATACAGGCGCAATGCACCGGTGAGGTTCAAAGAATCCACACCCAGCCCGGCGCGTTTTCTTCCATCGGCATGGAATGCGGCAAAGGCATGTTTGAGCAGGTTGTACCCAATGCCGCGCTTCCGCCACTGTCGGCGCACGCCAAGTTCATTCACCCATCCACATTCGGGGTCTTCGGCATCCACGCGCCTGCAAATACAGATGCCTGCAATTTCATTCCCGTCAACCGCCACCCACCAGAAGCGCGGATCGTAACCCGGGTCCTCGATGAAATTATGCTTGAATTCGGCAAATCCCTTTTCGAACGGCGGGACAATGACCCCAAAATGATCCTTGAAGGCATCCATTATGGTGAGATATACCTCTTCAAGTTCGGTCTCAGGGTTGTACGGGCGAATCGTGATCCCATCGGGAACAGGAGACACATCGGGTGTCGCATCAAGGTCAGTGATCATTCGGTAGTATGAACGAATGTACTTCCAGCCGAGGCTCTCGAACAACTCGATCCCGGCTTTGTTGTGGGCAACCGTACCTGTACGCAGAGCCACGCGCAGTTCAGGGGCACATTTTTCCAATGAAGCGCTGGCACGGTCCTCCGCCCAACTGACAATGCGACTTCCTATTCCCCTACCCCAATGCTCGGGATGGACCACACCAAAGATCCACGGATGAACGGGCGGTTCATGCGTCTGCCAGCATTCGACGAATGCGGCGAGGCTGTTATCCGGCGCAAAGACCATGCGAATATCGGTTTCAGGTTTGAAGCCTTCGTTCAGCCAGTCAAGACGCAGGAGTTCCGGGTCCAGCAGATCATCACATCCATTCAGATATTGTGAGTGGACATTGAGCAGATCAAACGTGATCTTGTAGTCTTCAAGACTACCGCCGCGGGAAGTGTATCCCGCAGGCAGAGGGAAAATATTAGTGTTCATTTTGTTCCATCCATTCTTCGCGCAGGATACCCATAAAGGGCATATCCCAACGCCTGCCTTCCTTGTTCAATACCTGGCGCATCCGTCCTTCGTGGCGGAAACCCGCCTTTTCATACGAACGGATCGCGCGCGGATTGAATTCGAACACATTAAGCGTGACGCGCTTTAAATTAATTTCGGTAAAAGCGTAACGCAGGATCACCTTCATCACATCCGTGCCATAGCCTTTGCCCCAGAACTCGCGCTCACCGATGCCAAGCCCCACAAACGCATCGCGCCCGGACCAGTTGTAGACATACAGGTCAATGTCACCGAGAAGCATGTCGTCATCCAGTTTGCGGATGCTGAACCAATGCTGGTTGACGGACTGTTCCTCCAGTTCCTTTTCAAGCCACTTATTTATGGCTGTATGCGACGCCATATTCGCAACACCGCTATCCAGGAAACGTTTGAATTCGGAGTCGCGTCCCCAACGTGAAAATGCCTTGCTGATCTCGTCCGCGTTCATCGCGCTCAGGCGCACGAGTTCGCCTTTGTAAATATCTTTCATTGTTTCTCTCCGTTCTGCATTGCCAGCCACTCCTCGCGCAGGATGCCCATCCATAATGAATCATTGTGTTTTCCTGCGCGCTGCACATCTCCACGGGTGCGCCCCTCAAGGCGGAAACCGACTTTCTCATAAGCACGCAAGGCACGCGGGTTGTAATCCATCAAACCCAATGACACGCGATACAGGTTCAACTCGGTGAAGGCATATTGCAAAGCCAGTTTCAACATGTCTGTGCCATAGCCTTTGCCCCAGAATTCTCGATCGCCGATCCCAATGCCTATCCAGGCTTCATTGTGGATCAGGTCCAGCCACAAGCCGAAGAATCCGATGAACTTATCATCCACCAGGGTGCGAACAGAAAAGGGATATCGTTTCGGCGAAAAGCCGTTCTCGACCCGCTTCTCGAACCACTCCTTCCACTTCTTCTCCGAAACCATGTGGGCTGGCTCCGAATCAGCGAGGCGGATAAATTCCGAATCCCTTTGCCAGTGGGACTCTGTCTTAGCGTGTGCCTCCGGTTCCTCCATCGTCAAGCGGACCAATTCTCCGCGAAATAGATCTCTCATCGCTTCCTCCTACGCCTTAGCCTGATTCGCCCATTCATCCTTCAACAAGCCGAAAATGAGCAGATCCCAACGGCGACCGTCCCTGTCCAACGCCTGACGCCTGCGCACCTCTTCGACAAAACCGAATTTCTTCAACAGGGCGCTTCCCGCCTCGTTGTACTCCTGCACAGATGCAGAGACGCGGTACAGGTTCAACTCAGCGAAGGCAAAGCGCAACAGCATCGCCAAAGCCTGTAAACCATAGCCTTTGCGCCGATCATCCCCCGCTCCAATGCCGAGACGGATCCAGCCGTTGCCGTTCGACCATTCGATGCGATTGATCACGGCTTTACCGATCAACCTGTCATCCTCTTTGGCGCGGATAGCGAAGTAAAAGACGTTCTTATCCTCCTCGATCTCTTTCTCGAGTTTCTCGTACTTCTTCTTCAACATCGCCGCCGACATGGGACGCGCCGGGTCGATTTCGAACATGCGCATGAATTCTGAATCATGCGTCCATTTGGATTCGATCTCCGGATCCTTCTCGTGGTCAATGGGACCGAAGCGGATATCCTTGCCTTCGAACAATTGCGTTTGTATATCAAACATGGTTTTCTCCTCTAAACCCTCACCCCTGATAGTGAAGGGATAATAAAAAATCAGCCATAGGCATTGGCCCATGGCTGGAAGGGACATGAAATAAAAACAGCCACGGGCGAGTGCACCGCGGCTGTTATTTACGAAATTTCGCGTAAATTAACGATGAGCAGGCGCACTACGACAAGGAACGAAACCCAAACCGCCAAATGACATGCGGAAAGACTTCGTAAACTTCGTTGCGGTGTTCATTGCCATGGGTCGTGCGCCTCCTTTCTTGGGATTTTTCGAACGCCTGTGAGTGTAACATGCGGCTCGGTTTCCCGTCAAGTAAACAAGCATGAAAGGTGCTAATGAATGGTAGCCTCTACAACCGACATTGATACTATCCCCCTCCATACCGTGTTGATCCTTTCAGACCAGCCAAAAGCTTGTGCGGTCTGGGAACCCCTTTTCAACCAGAGAAATTGCATTGTGCTGTGTGAATCGAACATCACGAACGCCTTGCAGGGAGCACGCCTGGTCGGGCCGTCACTGATGCTGGTCGATATGCATTTGACCAGCAAGGAACAAGCCGCCCTGCTGAAGGAACTGCGCGAGGCAAGCCGTGGTCCCATCATCATGCTCGTCTCGGCAAACACCGCCCAGGATGTGTTCGAAGCCAACACGGCGGGAGCGGACGAATGTCTCATCAAGCCCGTCAACCCGGCAGTGCTGGTGGTAAAGGCAATGGCATGGCTTGGACATGGCGAAAAAAATGAACGGATCCCCGCCATGTTGAACTTACAGGTATCGGTATAACGTTCATCTCCTCCTTTTCTTCCCCTTCCAATCAAAACTCCCGTCGTATGCGGGAGTTTTGATTTTTAGTATTACGGAGCCGTTCCGATATCGATACGACCCGCCTGCAAGTCATCAAGCATCTGCTGGACGAGTCGCTGTTTTCCAGGGGAGAGAAGGCTCGGGTCGATGTCACTCAGCCCAAGGGGAGATTGAACCGTGATTCCCCCCTGCCCAGCGATCAATTGGGGCCAGGCATTCTGTATCGCCTTGATAACATCCGGTTGGATCGTCATCGCCCAGCCAGCAGGACGTGGGTCGGGGGTAATCGTCCCGATCATGTACACGCCGGTGGTGCCGATGTATTCATACAATTCAGGGATGGCAATATCAGAATAAAGATAGATCGTCCTCACCTTGTATTGAAGCATGAGAATATCGGCATAAGCGTCGTAATTGGCTTTATCCTCCTCGGCAGGGATCTCCACGTATTGCGGGAAACTCCAGGGGAGATAATAGAACGGACGGCATGTACCGCAATGGAAGGTCCTGCCGTTGGCATAGGCATTCAAGGCGCGCAGGGCATCGGCGTTATCCTTGGGGATCATCATACCGGTACGGTAATCATCCGTGATGAGCGCGGCGGTATACCCCGCAAGGAATGCCGCAATCTCAGACTGCGAATTGCCGCCCAACACGCTGATATTCCCGCCAGCCGTAACCCCCGGAATATTGATCGCCAGGAACTGCACCTGCGGAGCCGCGGCGGCAAGCGTCATGATGCCGGGGCCGGGGTCCGGCGGAAGCGCGATCAAGATTTGCAAGCCCGGCTCGGCAAGGTCGGCAGGGGTCAAAGTGTTCCGCACCTGAAAACGAAATCCCGCAGACTGTGCCAGGTCATAGACGGTCTTCTGATACAGGTTGGATGTTTCGACATCCAGGTCGGCGGGCAGGATAAGCATGGCAAGCGGCACGGTTGGTGTTGCCGTCAATGTCGGCGGTATGATCGGGGTATCGGTCGGCTGGGGCGTAGTTGTTGCAACAGGTGTCTCGGATGCACCGCAGGCTGTTATCAGGATGGAAAGCACAACCAATGGGATGATAAGTCTTGAACGCACTATTGTTCTCCAAAGTTAAGAATGGGCGAATTATACCCGTTGACCGCTCCCCTTAAACGAAAGAGACCGCGCGGTTGCACGGTCTCCGGCGGATGTACATCCGGTTCCTACTTGAACTTGATGTTGATCTTCTTCGGGCGGGCGGATTCTGCCTTGGGCAGTGTCAGCGTCAGCACGCCATCGGCGATCTTCGCTTCGACATGGTCCGCGTCGATAACGGCAGGCAGGCGCAGGGTCCTCGTGAAGGAACCGTGGGGCAGTTCCTGCATGAGATATTGATTCTCATCCTGTTTAAATTCTCCCTCGATACGGACGACATCGTCCAACACCTGGATGTTCAGGTCTTCGGCTTTGAGTCCCGGCACCAGCGCTGAGAGGATATAGGCTTCATCCTCTTCACGGATGTTGACGCCGAGGGAACGCTGACCGTTTTCGACCCAGCGGTGGAGTACGCGGCGGGACGGTCTCTGCTGAGTATGATTGTACGGGTAAGTCTGCAAATAGAAGGTCATGGTTTATCTCCTTGTTTTATTATTGAATTGCGCCAATGTTACCGTTGGAATGTAAACAAGGCGAATGAAGAAGATAAAAATTTTGTAGGAAATTCGGGGAGCAGTTCCATGAGACTCCCGGACTGCATTTACTGCGCCTTCGAGCGCAATAATTCCAGCAGGCCGGTCGGATATAAAATGGACTTCCCCGACTCGAACCGGTCGAGACTCATCCACACTGCGGTGAAGGATTCATCGATCTCCGCCTCTTTTCCAACGATCACAGCCTGATCATACAACCCGGAGTCTTTCAACACCCCATCGTAGACCTGCACGATCTCGTGACCGGGAGTCCCGTTGAAGACAAAGACATTTTCCAGCGTGCCGAGATACCTCACATCTCCCACATCCGCGCCAATCTCCTCCATCAATTCGCGCCGCACCGTCTCTTCGCTTTTCTCTCCAAACTCGATCCCGCCTCCCAGCGGACGATAGAATGTCTGTTTCTTGACCGGGTCATACCCCTCGGCAACAAGGATGCGGTCATTGCGGCGGAACACACAAATTGCCAGCGGACGAATTCGATTCTTCTTCATGTTCCCTCAAAAAAGTAGCGCAAGATGCATCTTGCGCTACGAAACTATACAGTAATCAATTCTGTTTGCTTTTGCAGATTTGCCTGCATCGACCACGGTCCCGTCCAGGTGACGGTGACAGGCAAAAGTTTGCCGCGCAGATATTCCTCTGTTTCGACAAAGACCAGTTTGTTCGTGGGCGTGCGTCCCTTCCAGCGGTTCTTCACCTTTTCTTCGAACAATACTTCCACGGTTTCGCCGAGATATTTCCTGTTGATCTCGCCAACGACCTGCTCCTGCAATTCTTCCAACATGCGGAAGCGGCGCATCTTTTCCTCGTCAGAGATATTGTCGTCCATGCGGCGGGTGGCGACGGTACCCTCTCTCAGCGAGTATCGGGCTAAATGAGCGACATCAAGCCGAAGGTCAGAGAGGACGCGGTACGTCTCCATGAATTGTTCCTCGGTCTCGCCGGGAAATCCAACGATGATATCCGTCGCGATGGAACAGTCGGGAATCCGTTCGCGGATCTTTGTCACGAGGTTGCGGTAATCCTGCTGGGTGTATCCGCGTTTCATGTTTTCCAACACTTGATCGTCACCCGCCTGAATGGGAAGTTCGATATGCGGCATCACGCGCGGAAGTTCGGCAATAGCCTGGATGAGGATATCGTCAAAGTAGTTCGGGTGCGACGTGAGGAAGCGAATGCGTTCGATACCTTCCACATCATGGATGAGGCGCAGGAGCGCGGCAAGATTGGGACCATCGGAGATGTCCTTGCCGTAGCGGTCCACGATCTGACCGAGGAGCGTGATCTCTTTGACGCCCTGCTTCGCCAGCGAACGGACTTCGCCCACAATATCGCCCACGGGACGCGAACGCTCGACGCCGCGCTTGTACGGGATAATGCAGAACGTGCAGGCGTGTGAACAACCATAGACGATGGGCACGTGCGCACTGACGGTCCTGCCCTGCTCGGCAATGGGGAGTTTGAGTTCCTCGTCCATCATCAGGAAGCGGCGCGTGGTCTCGGCATCTTCCAAGGATTGGATCTCGCCCTGCGTGAGATGTGAGATTAGCGGACCCGGGTCGGAGGGCGGCGAGAACACATCCACGTAGGGGAGTTTCTCACGCAATTTTTCCGCACCGCGCACACCGACGAGGCATCCCATGAGATTGATCACAAGGTTGGGATTCTGCCGTTTTAACGGGAGCAGGCTGGAGAGGCGTCCGAGCGCCTTGTCCTCCGCAGATTGACGCACAACACAGGTGTTTAGAACGATAACGTCCGCTTCCTCGGCTTTATCGGTAAAGGTATATCCCAGATGCTCAAGCGACGAGCCGACGCGCTGAGAGTCGGCGACATTCATTTGGCATCCTTCGGTCCAGATGTGGTATTTCTTGTCCATAGAGCGGGAATTATACCAAGAGCGGTCAGGATTGGAAAAAAACAAGCCGCCAATGATGGCGGCTTGAAAAAAGAGGTGTATTCAATTTCTAGCGACCCGGTTTCAACCTTGCTGTCAGGTCGCGCAACTGGATGAAGGAGATGGGTTTGATCAATGCAAAGTCCACCTGGTCGCGGTACATCTCGCCCAGGCGCGCATCGGCGGTGGTGATGATCACCATTGTTTTGGAGAACCGCTCATCCTGCTTGATGTCGGCAAGCAGTTCCTCCCCTGAAACGTGCGGAAGGTGCATATCGAGCAGGATGATAAAGGGTACATCGGCGCCTTTCAATCTCTCCCTTGCCAGCCTTCCATCCGGCGCGATCTCCAGGGAAAAGCCAACACCGCGCAGAGCCTCGGCGAAGATATTCGCCAGGTCCTCATCGTCTTCAATGACCAATGCCAACTCGCTCATGGGTATCTCCAATTCGATTCGAGTTTGTCCACGGGAAGCATCGGTAAAATGATAATGAAGGTCGTACCTTCATCCATCGTACTATTGACCTTTATTTCCCCGTTCATCAGGGTGACCAGTTGCTTGACGATGGAAAGCCCAAGCCCGAACCCGCCATGGACACGGGTGGCTGTCCCTTCCACCTGCCGGAACGTTTCGAAGATGTAGGGTATCTCGGAGGCGGGGATGCCGCGCCCGGTGTCCGTCACTTCGATGCCCCATTGGCTCCCGCCTGAAAGGAAGAGTCTCACACGCACCGAGCCCTGGTCGGTGAATTTGATCGCGTTGTTCACCAGATTGGTAAGGATCTGGTGCAATCTTCTGGCATCGCCGTTCAAAGTGTCGGGGACGTTATCTTCGATCTCGCTGGTCAGTTTCAAGCCTTTGTCTGAGGCGCTCTTATCCAGCACACTGTGCAGGTTGTCGAGCAATTCGGATGGACGCAGGGGCGCCATCTGGATCGTGAGTTTTCCCGCCTCCATCTGCGCCTGGTCAAGCAGGTCGCTGATCAAACCAAGCAGGCGGTGCGAATTTTTCATGATGCGGTCCGCCATGTTGACCTGTTTCTCGTTCATGGGACCGTAGACGGCTTCCTTGAACATTTCAGCGTAACCGAGGATGGCATTGAGAGGAGTCCGCAGTTCGTGCGACACGATCCCGACAAAGGTGCTCTTCAGCTTTTCAACTTCGGCTTCGCGTGTCACATCGCGGAATACGATGACGATGCCGATATTCTCGTTCCGGGTGTTGTAGACCTGCGCCGCGCTGACCGAAAGGGTCTTTCCGCCCCATTCGACGCGAAAACCGATGGGCTGGGTATCGTGCTCGACCATGGCATACAACAAACCACGGCTTTGGGGAGCAAGCCTGGGATGTTCGATGATCTCGCGGAAGTTCTTACCGACGATCAACTCGGTCGGGATTTCAAGCATCCCTTTTACCGCCGGATTTGCGAGGATTGCATTCCATTTCCTGTCGAAGACAATCACTCCATCGGCAATGGAATTGAGGATCGCCCGGTTGCGTCCCGCCTCGATGCGTTCCCGCTCCAGGGAGGCGGCAAGCGCCTCGGTGCGCTCGACCACCACCGAGTCCAGATTTGTATTGATGGTGCGCAACTCTCTCAACGCCGATTCGAGACTGTTCGCCGAAATCCATGAGACGAGCGCCAGCATGAAATATCCGATGATCGCAAAGATATTGACAGGCTGGTCGATGGATAACGCCAACCCGGCAACAATGCCACTGCTGATGAATGCAAACAGAAAACCGGATTGGGGCGCAAGGATCAGACTGGAGATCGCAATGGGAAGGGTGAAAATGAAAAGCGCGCGTCCGTTCGACAATTGCTCGGGAGTGTCGCTGATCGAAAAGACAGCCGTCAGCAGGAGCAGGAAAAGCATAGCCGCCCAACGCCCCGAATAGCGCCGGTTGATATAGTAAATTCCCAGAATACCGAAAGTGGTGCCAAGGATGCCGCTCAATAGCAGGCGAAAATCGGCATCGCTGACCTGCGATAGTGCGCCCGCGATAAGAATACCAGCCAGCCCCACAAGCGTCGCGGCAAATGTGCCCAACAGGAGGATATTGAGCACCCGGCGGCGGCGTGAATCGTCGGGATCAGATGCGGGGACACTGAGAATGCCATCGAAAAATGATTTCATATTCTCTTATTGCGCCAGCGCCAAAGCGCTGATCACCGCCGAACGGATGACGAGATTGGGACTGTACAGGCATTTCCCGATCCACAGAGGCGGATAGGGCTGGTCGAAATGTTCCTTCAACCAGCGGGCTCCGTTCTTCAAGGCTGTTTTGGGAACCCTGGCAACCTTCTCATTCCAAAGCCACAAGGCTTGAATGGCATAGGCTGTCTCCTCCGCGGTGGGAAGATGGGTCCCCCAGGAACCATCCCTGCTTTGCGAATCAAGTATCCATTGCACGGAATCTTCCACAAGATCATTTGCCAGACCGGCACAGGCGATAACGGCATGGGATGTGGCATAGTACGGCGAGGAATGCCATTTATCTACCCAATGGAGCCTGTCCCCTTTAGCCTTGCGCAGGAAATGGATCACCTTGCTGACGGAGGAATTCTTTTCGTTCAAGCCAGCCTGCCCCAACGCGCCCAGCACATGGATGTTCGCGCTGATGGATGGGTTGACCTCCAGGTCGAAACAACGGAAATGATCCTTCTCCTCGTACAAAAGCACGCTAGCCAGGTCCTTTTCGATCCCGAACCGCAGGAGGGTATCGTAGACCAGTCCGGTGTCGTCGCTGTCTTTTACGGAATATCCCGCCGCAAAACCGACACCGCGTTTAGCCTGCCATGCCTTCGAAAGGAAATCGAGATGCGGTTTGAGTTTTACATGCTTTATCAGGTCTGGGATGAAACTCAGGTTCCAGAGAGTCCACGCGATCTCGAACACATCGAACGGCGCCACGTTGGGCATTCCTCCATCGGGTTTGATCACCTCGTGCAAATACTTCAAGGATGCCGCGTCTCCGCGTTTGATGTAGGTGGCGAAGTAGGCGGTGGCAGATGGACTGACCCCGACGGAACCGTTGCCCTCCTGCAGGTTATCCACATCCAGCATGTGCTTCCCATCGGTGCCTGCCATTTCGGCGGAGAACGCCATGGTCACATGCCGGTTGATCATATTATCTTTTAGGTACGAAAGTTTTTTGGCGCGTTGCCTGGATAGACGGCCCAGGATGCGATTCCCCTGGTCTTTGAGCAGTCCCAGTTTTTCAGCCTCCGCCGCCAGAGTGGGAGCGATCATTTCGAAGCCGACAGTTGCTCCGTTGGGATCGGCTTGGAGTCCCTGCGTTGCGCCTCCCACGATCCTCTGCAGGGCGAGCTTCCCGTTCTCGATCTGGGTCCTGTCGTGTCCGCGGCGCCCTTGATACGAGAGCGCGATCATGGCGGCTAACGTGCAGAGCACGCGGTCATGATAATACAGAGGTGCGGGCGCGCCCCACGAGCCATCGGGCAGTTGGTTTTCCGCCAGCCATGTCAGCGCCTGACGGCTCAACGTCCAATCCACATCACCGAGGCGCGCCGCCCAGGCGGTATCGTAAGCGGTGCTCGCCATGTGACCGGGTCCGATCTCGTCGATGAGTTTTGCGATGATGTCTGTCATGCTTTATTCGCCCGTTTCCGGAAACCATAGGTCGAATTTCAATTTTCCAACACCAAAGGCATGATCCCTGTTATTGCGGTAATACTCCCTCAGCCAGTTGAGTTCTTCGTATCCGAGTTTGGTGTAATCGGGTTCGGGCGTGCGACGGACGTAGATATGGTCATACAGAATGGCGCGCAGTTGACGCTCCGTCATGTAGGGCGAGGGACTCAACGAGAAATACAGGTCCTCTTCGCCGGTGGATAACAGCGGCATATCGAAAACGCTGAACTTGTCGAAGCCAATGAACATGCTGACCGAGGGCATATCCTCACCGTAATATTTACGGATGAGGGTTGCCTTATCCGGCACGGCGCCGTGCGCCAGGTAATGTTCCACCGAAAGGCGGGAAACGGTCTCGGTCACCTCGTCGGCAAAAACGCCGAAGAACAGACGGTGACCGTTGTTGTGTCTGGTTGATTCAGTGACCTCATATATGGACTTCAATGCGTATTCGTAGGGGGTCCCGGTCAACATATCGCGGTAGTCGCCGTAAAAACGGACCCTGACATTCATGCGGGTAAAAAAGTCGCGGTAGTTTTTGTCGGTGGCTGTGCGCGCCAGTCCGTCGATGCCGACGCGTTGGGTGTATTCATCTCCACGCCGCATGAGTTCGCGCCCGAACACGGGGGCAAGGATGGTGTCGATGCCGTGGTTGAAGAACATCTCGCAGAGTTGGATATGGTTTTTGATCGACGCATCCATGTAGGCTTCGAAGAAATCAACGCCCGCCTCATTGCCGTGCTCAAGCATGAACCAGCGCCGGGTGCCGTTGACGGGAAAGACACAGACCTTTTCGCCGGTGGCTTTGACAAGGGCGGAAATTTCTTCGGTGGGGAGTTGCAGGAAACGCTCAAAGGGAATCATCGGCTTCTCCAAACGCGGGGCAGGAATCGGGGAGTCCGACGCGCGTAGTCCGCATAGCCGGGCAGGGTCTTTGTCAGCAGGTCCTCCTCCTGCCGGGCGGCGCGGGTAAAGTCCCAAATGGTGTAGAGCAATGCCGCGAGAGTGGTGAGCGCAGGGTTGATGAGGAAGAGTCCGGTTGCGATCCCAAAGAAGGACGTGATGACGGGATGCCGCATGAGTTTATATGGACCGGTGTCGATCACCTTGTGCTCGGGCTGGACTTCGACACGTTCGGCGTAGAAATGCCGCAGATGGCCACGCGACCAGATGTGCAATGACAGGGCAGTGACGATGGTCAGGGTTCCGGCTATCTGAACGAGCAATCCCCAGACTTCCGTTGTTCGAAGACTGAGAACGGGCAGAAGGACGGGTTGCAGGACCAGGACCGCGACCATCAAGAAGATGAAGAACGTGAAATCCCACGACCGGCCTGAACCGCTTGCCTGCCGTTGTCTATCGTAGCGGCGGATGAGGATGAAGTCCATTGTGTAGAACAGGACTATGGTCATCAGCGTGGCAATGGATTGGGGAATTCCCGATAACATGCAGATTCACTCCGTATCCGGTTTTCGTTTTGAGGAACGCCTGCCTAGGACCGGCATACTGATCATGGCGTGGTTCGTATTTTCGAGATGCAGACCCAGCCTGCGTTTGACATCGTAGGCGCCGCTCCCAAAACGGACAAGGCGGACATTGTGTTTGAATGCTTCTTCGAGAGCGGCATACAACAGGAGGAAGTATCCGCCGGGGACATCGTCTTCCAGACCGAGCGAGGTTGCAAGCTGGAAACGGTTATCGCGCACCACTGCGCCGCATCCCACCAATTTATCCTCCCTGCGGATCTCAAGCCATGTCCCATCGATCATGGAGAAATTTTCCAGCAAGCCGCGCGTCCATGGGTTCGGCGCCGATCCATGCCAGATCGAGACATTTTCAACAAGCGACAATGCGGATCCCACCTCGGGTATGGAAGTGTGCCGGGTCAGGACGATGCCGTTGTTTTCAGCATCACGCAGTGTCTTTTTGTAGTGCTGGCGGTCTTTTTTATTCCCCGCATCGAGATAGGCTTCGAAACTTTCCCACTCGATGGGCATGTACGTGCCGGGTTCCGACACGGTAACCGGCTCATATCCGGCGGGCCAGGAGGGGTATTTGAGTTGTTCGGTCAGCAGGTAATCGAAGACCAGGAAGGAACAGCGCTGTTTCTTGAATTCATCATGCGCAGACCGGGTCAGGACGGCGAGCGCTTCATCACGGAGCGGTTCACCGGGCAACAACATGGCGGACGTGTCAGCCAGGGGAGATCGGCAGACAAGCAGGGGCCTGCGTTTTAGGATGGATTCCATAAAACGGCGCGCCACTTCGGGAAGCGGTAACGGTTCATTTCGGACCTTGAAGAGGGCCACGCTTGCGACGGCTTGATCGCCATCCCATGCGATCAGGTAGGTGGGTGGGCAGTCTGCCATGGCGCGTTCCCCAAAGGTATACCATTTGTGGCTCTGGAAACCCCGCCCGGCAACGATCCCATCCCAGATGGATGGATCGATCTCCTGGATGCTTTTGTATGCCTTGACCTTTAGTTCACTCATACCGACTCCCATGCTGTTCAATTGTACATTATCACTGAAACTGGTCATCCATATCCGTTGTCTGCGGTAACACACCAGCTATCGCAGGATAATATAATCGGGCTGGAGGCTGATTATGGAAAATTATACCTTTCGCCTGTCTTCCGGGCAGGACTTGTTTGACAGCATCACGACATTTGTGAATGAAAACCACATCGAGGCAGGCTGTGTGCTTTCCTCAGTCGGGAGTCTGACAAAGGCGGTTCTGCGGCTCGCAAACCGCGATTTTCACTCAGAGTATACCGGACATTTCGAGATCGTCTCCATGACTGGAACGGTTTCGATATACGGCTCACACCTGCACATCTCCATTTCTGACGGCGACGGGCGAACCATCGGCGGACACCTGGTCAGCGGGTGCAAGATCTACACAACAGCCGAGATCGTACTGGCTGTTTTCAAGGATGTAGTGTACAAACGCGAATTCACACAGGACTCGGGCTACGAAGAACTCGTGGTGTATAAAAAATAAGGGTGATCCGGTCGTTCAGACTGCGCCGCGCTTTATTCATTTTTTTTAGGTTGCAATGTCCTGCCGTGATGGCCATGGTTCGCTTCAAAGAGTTGTTTCAACTCAGCCAGCCCGGTCAACGCGCCGGTTCGCATTTCGTTTACCAGGGCAAGAGCATCAAACTCATCTTCATCGAGAACTGTCTGCTTTCCATTGGCAGAAACCCACAAATCCAGCGCCAAGTCAACATACGAGACAACCCCGTCTTCGAAAACGGCAGGCATGCCCACGTTGCAATACCAGCCTTTGACCTGTCCATCGTCGCGGTCGTAGATCTCGAAGATGTTGTACCAGCGGTCGGAATAATAGAACTCGATAAAGCGGTCGCCTTTTTTCAGCGTGGTATCCATGAAGGGACGGTCGTCGCGGTCGAAGAGAGCCTCAATCGTCACTGAGTTCCCGTCGCGCTTCAACAAAACACCTTCGTATTGATAGGTCACTTCACCAGCGGGGTTCTTTTTCAACACAGTTATCTTATTCATGTGAGACATTCCACCTTGACCTGCACAGAGATCTTTTGTCCGATCTTAGGGGATTCATCGAGGTAAACATAGAATCTAGAACTGACCCTGTCACTCTGAGGGAGCGTTTGCTGCGACCGAAAAGTCTTGTTCCGTCGAGTTAGAGACCCTTCGCTATCGCTCAGGGTGACATTGTCAAGATTGTTTTCTAATGTTACTTTGTAACGGTCGTGTTGGAATATCACATCAGCGACAACACCCGAGATGACATTCGCTTCATCCTTAACCGAAAGCGGGCGCACCAGCAATTTAGCTTTATCTCCCCTCGAATGTTTATGGTCACACTCTACTGCGAAGATACCCAGTTTGGTTAGGAACTGGCTCTTTGCAACCACTTCCCCATCCAGGACATTTCCCAGCCCAAGAAACTCCGCCACAAATGCGGATTGCGGATTCGCCCATACATCAGCGGGAGTCCCTTCGCGGATGATTGCGCCATCATGCAGAATCAAGACGCGGTCTGCGATGGTGAAGGCTTCCTCCTGGTCGTGTGTCACATAGATGGCGGGGATCTGGGTTCGGTGCAGGATCGATCGCAGTTCGTTGAGCAGGTCTTCTCGCAGGGAACGGTCTAATGCGCCGAGGGGTTCGTCGAACATGAGCAGGCGGGGGCGAATGGCTAGGGCGCGCGCCAATGCAACACGTTGTTGTTCTCCGCCTGAGAGGTCGGTGACTCGTCGTTGCCCAAATTCTTTGAGGTTCACTAACTCCAGCGAGTTGGCTACACGCTCGGCGGTTTCATCCTGTTCCATGCGGCGCATCTTCAATCCGAAAGCGACATTATCGTTGACGTCCAGGTGAGGGAAAAGTGCATAGTCCTGAAAGACCAGCCCAAAGTCCCGAAGATGAGGCGGTGTTGAGGCGAGATCAATGTCATTGAACAGAATACTGCCCGAGTTGGAGTCCTCCAGTCCAGCGATCATCCGCAATAAAGTGGACTTGCCACTGCCTGATGCTCCAAGCAGGCAGATCGTCTCGCCTGAGTCGAGGTTGAAGGAGATGTCGGTGAGGAGGGGCTTGCCTTCGTAGGTTTTGTGGATGTGACGGAGTTCGAGCATTAGAATTCTCCCGCATTGGGTGGACGGAATTTTTCGATGAAGAGGATGCTGATGGTGGTGAGGAGCATGAGGATGGACGCCATCGCCATGGCTTGACCATAGTTGAGTCCGCCAGGCTGGGAGAGAAAGCGTTCGATGGCGACAGGGATGGTGGGGTATTCGGGGCGTGAGATGAGGAGGGTGGCGCCAAACTCACCGAGGGAAACGGTGAAAGCGAATGTTGCGGCGGCGAGTGTGGCACGTTTGAGAATGGGAAGGTCGATGTTCTTCCAGACTTCGAGAGGTGATGCGCCGAGGGAAGAGGCAGCTTGGCGGAGTCGTTGCGGGATGGAAGCGATGGCGGGTTGCAATGTGCGAATGACGAAGGGCAATGCAACGAGCGTGTGTGCAAACGGAACGAGGAGCGGCGAGGTGAGCCACTTGCCGTAGGTGATGATAAATCCAAGCCCGAGCATGACAGCGGACGATCCGAGCGGGAGCATGATGAGCGGGTCGAGGACTTTTTCGAGACGGGTTGGTTTTGCGAGGGCAAATGCGGCGGGGAAACCGAGAAGGAGCGAAAGGATAACAGTTGCGGAGGCATAGGAGAGCGAGTTGAGAGTCGCTTTGATGGGAGGAACGTAAAAGACCGAGCCACGACGATTGACGAAGAGTTCTTTGTAGTAGTCGATGGTGAATCCGTATTGGACTTCATCGCGTTGTCCACGGTCCGCTTCGAGGCGGAAGAGGGAGCGGAGAGGGAGAGATGCAAGAGGAAGTGCAAAGTAAATAGTGAGCAGTGAACAGAGGGTGAAGACGAAGAGTTTTTGTTTGAGGGTAGCGGGTTTGATGGCGGAGGAGCGAGGATTGAGTTGTTGCGAGTTACGGGTTACAAGATACGAGTAGAGGATGGAGAAGAGAAGGGTGCAAACGAGTTGGATGATGGAGAGTAGGGCGGCGAGGGGCAGATTGAGGAGTTTGACGGCTTGAAGATAGATTTCCACTTCGAGGGTGGAGAATTGGGAGCCGCCGAGGAGGAGAATAACGCCGAAGGAGGTGAAGTCGAAGAGGAAGACGAGGAGGGATGCGGCAAGGATGGAAGGACGGAGAAGAGGGATTGTTATGTTCGTCCAAACTCGGAAGGGGTCAGCACCGAGGGAGCGGGCGGTCGCTTCAAGTTTTGGGTCGAGGCTGGAGAGGGCAGTCCCTACGATGCGGATGACGATGGTGGTGTTGTAGAAGACGTGGGCGAGGAGGATAGCAACGAAAGGATGAAGGATGAAGGATGAAGGATGGAGATTGGTAATTGGAGATTGGTAATTGGTAATTGATTGGATGAGGGAGTTGATCAATCCACGTTGACCGAGGAGGGCATTGAAGGATGCGGCGACGACGACGGTGGGAAGCATGAAGGGGACGGCGGTGATGGCTCGCAGGAGGGATTTGCCACGGAAGTCGAAGCGGGCGAAGAGGTAGGCGGAGGGGAGTCCGAGGAGGAGGGTGAGGATGGTGGAGAGGATGGCTTGGTAAAACGTAAATAGTAATGTGTAAGTGGTAATTGGTAAATTTTTGGGATTGAGTGTTTCGGGGGAGAAGGTGAGGAAGAGGATGCGGGAAAGAGGGTAGAAGAAAGCGATGGCGAGGAAGGAGAAAGGGAGAAGCCAGAGAGCGATTCTTTTTAGCCACGGAGACACGGAGAGCACAGAGAGATTAATTATTCTCCGTGTCTTCGTGTCTCCGTGGTTAGGTGATGTGGTCATGGTTATATGTGGTTTCGATACGGGGCGGACAAGCGCCGCCCCTACTCAACCACCGAGTTGGGTTGAAATTACTTCATCACCACATCTGTCCACTCCTGGATCCAATTGTCGCGTTTGGCGGCGATGAGGTCAGGAGCGAGGGTGGCGGGCTGTTGAGGGGTTTGTGCGAATTGGATAAATTCATCGGGCAGGTAAACGCCTGTGTTAACAGGGTAGACGAACATTTGTAACGGCATGTCCACCTGGAATTGTTTACCGAGCATATAGTCCACGAATTTTTCGGCGAGGGCGCGATTTTGAGTCCCTTTGAGGATGCCGACAAATTCGATCTGGCGGAAGCAGGTATCGGGTCCGAGGATGGAGGCGGTGGGAGCGTCGTCAATGGGCGGGTCAGCAAAAATCACTTCGGCGGCGGGAGATGTGCCATACGAAACAACCATCGGTTGAGGTCCCTTGCCAGAGGAGGCGCTGAAGTTGGTGTAGTAGGCGGTCTCCCAGCCATCCACGACGACAATGCCGTTCGCTTTGAGGTCGCTCCAGTAAGTGAGGTAGCCATCTTCACCAAAGTGTGCGACTGTGGCAAGCATGAAGGCAAGTCCCGTTGAGGAGGTGGCGGGATTTTCAACGACAAGTAAGTTTGCGTATTCGGGCCTGGTCAGGTCTTCGAGGGATTGCGGAACGGCAAGCGAGTTATCGGTAAAATAGTTTTTATCGTAATTGATGCACACGTCGCCGTAATCGACGGGCAGGGCTTTGTTCGACGAATCAAGTTTGAAGGCATCAGGAATGTTTGCCAGTTCAGGCGAGGCATATGATTCGAAAATCTCCGCTTCGATGGCACGGGAGAGGAAAGTGTTGTCCACACCGAAGAGAACGTCTGCCAGCGGGGCTTCTTTTGTGAGAATGGCTTTGTTGAGCACGGCGCCAGCGTCTCCGCTTTGGAGGAAGGTGACTTTGGCGTTGTTGGCTGTTTCAAACGCTTTGACCACGTCTTCGCTGATGGAGAATGAGTCGTGAGTCATGACGGTTAGAGTTTGAGGCTCGGCATTTTGCGTGGGTGTCGCCTGCGAGGCGCAAGCAGTAAGCAGTAAACAGTAAACAGTAAATAATAGTGTTGTTTTTTTCATTTTGTCCTTCATGATTTTCGGGTATGCACGATCAGGAGCAAACCCTTTGAAATTTTTATACTCGCAACATCGGCTGTCATTTCATTGCTGATGCCGCGTGTCTTTTCGGGGTATAGGGTTTCGTTGTTCAACTTCCATTTGAGATTTTCGGTTTGGACGCCAAGGACTGCGCCGCCCCACGGAATCAATGAGACGATGTCTCCGCTTCGCCCTTTGACTTCGGCTTGATCCCGACAAAAGGAGATTTCCTCCACCCCATCGTCGAGGCGCATGTTACGAGTTACGAGATACGGGTTACTGAGGAGGGTGATGTTGGCAAGAGTTTGGTCGAGGCGACCTCCGAGGGCGGCGACGATGACGATCTCGGTTGGGTTGAGCTCGGTAGCATGTTGGATGGCAAGTTCGAGGTCGGTTTCGTTTTTGTCGCGGGGAAATAGTTCGATGGGGACACCATCCGCCTGGAGTTTTTGGAGGAGTCCGCTATCGGCGGAGTCCATGTCTCCGATAACGAGGGCAGGCTTGAGGTTCAGAGCAGAGGCGTGGCGGGTTCCGCCATCCGCACAGATGATGTGGTCATCGTCCCGCAAAATGGCACGGACTTTATTGATGTCTGGCAATTCGCCGTTGGCGAAGATGATGATACGCGGCAAAGAAAAATCCTCCGAGGGCGGAGGATGGTAAAACATACGGTAGGTTCCCTCCGCCAGCATGATCTGGATCAGGTAATTCGGGTTGAGCGCGGCTCGCTCCTCTCAGTCCCGCATCGCAGGACACCCCGTTCAGTTGTTAGCACTTATAAAACGCGTCGATTATTTTGTCAACACAAAAATCAACGCACCCTGCGGCGCCATTCTTCCTTCATCTGGAGTTCGCCTGGGCTCATGCCGGAATCGAGCGCGAGAAAATCGGTGAGCAGGCGGTTGAATTTGATGGTCTCATCGATCATCGGGAAGTGCCCGGAACCATCAAGTGACATTTGATGGATCATGGAGGAAAGGTAGGAGCCTTCCACCGGGGCGGAGATGGCCTGGTCTTTATCGCCGTACACCAGCAGGCATGGAATGGGAACGCTCAGGTTTCGGAAGGAACTGTATAAATTATCAGCCTGCAGACCGACCATCGAGGCGGCGATCGCCCTGGGGTCGGCTTTGGCGGAGTCGGATAAGGCGGTGGTCGCTTCGGGGGTACGGCTGGACAGCCAGTCGGTCAGTTCGACCGGGGACGGCGATTCCGTTTTCAGGCGCGGGCTGACCGCCTCATATCCCAACGGGCAGTTAACCGCCAAGATACGGTCCACGCGTCCGGCGTTTTGCGGGAGTGTGGCAAACTTCAATCCGACCAGGGCACCCAATCCGTGACAGACAAGAGCGATCTTGCCGATACCCATTTCGTTGAGGAAACGGTCGAGAAGGGCGGACTGCTGTTCGAGGGAGTAACCAAGGACATTGTGGGCGGTATCGCCAAAGCCCCAAAGGTCGAGCGCGTAGGCGCGATAGGAGGTCGAGGCAACCTGCATGGAGGCGATCCAGTATTTCCATGAACCGACCCAGCCGTGCAGGAAGATGACGGGACGCCCGCGTCCCAGCACCTCATAATGCACAATCGAACCTTCAAGAAGAATAGCGCTCAAGAGTTATTTTCCAAATTTTGCAAGTATTTCCTTCACCCGGCTCGTCAACTGATCGGGTGCGAAGGGTTTCAATAAATAAGCTTCGGCGCCTAAATCCAATCCCTGCTTAACTTCAGATTCCTGTCCGCGCGCTGTAAGGAACACTACAGGGATATCCTTTAAATCCGGGTTGGCTTTCATCACCTTGCAGGCATCATAACCAGTCATGCGGGGCATACGCACATCCATGATGATGAGATCGGGGTTCACCTTCGGCGCAAGATCGACTGCCTCCTCCCCATTGCTGGCGGCAAATACCTCATGTCCCGCAAACCGCAGGGTGAACGCCACTAGGTCTCGAATATCTCTTTCATCTTCTGCAATCAATATCTTAGCCATTGATTCCTCATTGTGATTCGTAGGTGGGCAGTGTAAAGGAGAACAAACTGCCCTCACCCGGAATACCACTGCTCTTCATCCAGATGCGTCCCTTGTGCATCTCGACGATCTGTTTGACGATGGACAGGCCCAAACCGGTTCCAGGCGTCGCCAGGACCAACGGGTGTTCGCCGCGATAGAACCGTTCAAAGACACGTTCCTGATCATCCAGAGAGATGCCCACGCCGTTATCCTGCACATCGACCTGCACCTCATGCCCGCCATCCAGGGAATGGATAAGCACTGTGATCGTCCCATTTTCAGGGGTGTAATGATAGGCATTGAAGACCAGGTTGCCCAGGATCTGCCGAACGCGTTCCATGTCACCATATACTGCCGGCAATTTCCTCGGCGCATCGAGCGAAAGAGCCATGGGTTTGTTCTCTTCCCGCGAACGGCGCAGGACTTCCTCGATCACATCCTCAGCGACTTCGCGCAAGTCGAGCGCCTGAGGCGAAAGGGTCACCCGTCCGGATTCGATACGGGATATATCGAGCAGGTCGTTGACCAGAATGTTGAGCCGCTCGGTATTGTTCTTGACGATTTTCAGGAAGTGCGTCTGATTCTCGTTGACTGCGCCCGCCGCGCCCATGAGGAGCACATCCACATATCCGCGGATGGAGGTCATCGGCGTGCGGAGTTCATGGCTCACCGTGGCAACGAATTCGGACTTCAAACGATCCACTTCGACCTCGTGCGTGATATCGCGGAAAATGGATACCGTACCGAGGAAATCGCTCTGCAGGATGACCGGCGCGAGGTGCACCAGAACAATGCGCCCGTTCTCAAGGTCGATCTGCTCGGCGAAGGTGTCGCCCTGCTGGTAGGCGCCGGGCGCATCAGACCAGTCACGGATGGCTTGCATCCACGGTCTTGCAGATTTGCCGAACAACCCGACAAACACATCGAGCGACTGCCCCATCACACGGCTTGAATTCAGGTTAAGGATCTGCTCCGCAGACCGGTTGAGGAAGGAAATGCGGTTATTCGCTCCCGTCACCAGCACGCCATCCGCCACCGCCTCGAGAATGGCTTGAGACCGGCTCGCATCCTCCTGCTCCCGGCGGAGCATACTGCCGAGACGTTCCGCCTGGTCCCGGATGAGTTCGTACAGATGCGCGTTGTTGATCGCCACCGCAACCTGCCCGGCAATGGCTTTGACCATGTTCAATAATTCCGGGCTGAAAAAATCCACCTTTCGGTGAAAGACCATCAAAACACCGATCACATCCTCCGCCACCAGCAACGGCATCGCAATGGCGCTTCGATGTTCACGGGAAGACGCTGACGTCCTCACCCACCGGAAATCGCCAGCCAGGTCGTTGATCAGTACCGGTTCGCGGTGTTCCACCACCCAGCCCGCCAGACCTTCGCCGATCTTGAGGGTAAATCCGCGGCCTTCACCGGTGACCTTGTCCGAAAGATACCCATAACCCGCACGATAATGCAGGAGATTGTCCTCGGCGCTCAACAGCATGATCGTGCCCTGTTCGGCACCGATGGCGTCATTGAGCAGGGACAACGTACGGTTCAACGCGCGGTCAAGATCGAGACTGGAGGAGACCTCCGTCAGAATGCGAAGGAGGGTCTCGGTATTCTGCTGTTCGCGCTGTAACCGCGCCGTGCGGTCAATGACGCGCAGTTCAAGTTCCTGTGCAAGACGCTGTGTCTCGTTGAACAAACGTCCGTTTTGGATCGCCACAGCCGCCTGGTTGGCAAGTGTGCTGAGGATTTGCAGGTCATCTTCCGAATACACATTGGGCTGGTAGCTCTGCGCAGAAAGCATACCGATCGTCCTGCCGCTCAGGGTCATGGGCACAGCCAGAATCGAGAGAGGCGTATCGGGTTTGCCGTACGTGATGCCACCCATGGAATCCACTGTATCCGCGCCGTGTAACAACAAAGGCTCACCCGACTCAATGACACGTCCGCTCAAGCCCTGATCACGCGGGATACGTGTTGCTGATGAACGCTTCTCACCGTCCACGAGATACACACCTTCAATTTCATCCGATTCGTCGCTCAAAAGGCT
Source organism: Chloroflexota bacterium (assembly GCA_041302025.1). GTDB lineage: Bacteria > Chloroflexota > Anaerolineae > Anaerolineales > Villigracilaceae > Defluviilinea. Next base: position 26,385 of record JBFYRY010000007.1, read on the forward strand.
GATCACAAAAGATTCGACCGGCATCAACCGTTTTGCGGCCTGGTGGACGGCAACATAGATCTGTTCAGGATCAAGATTGGCGCCCACTTGAAAACTAGCCTGATTCAGTACCGCAAACCTCTCGGCAGTCGAAAGAGTGGACTGGAACAGGCGTGCATTTTCAAGCGCAATGGATGCCTGGTTCGTCAATGTGCGCGCCAGTTCGATCTCTGTCAAACTGAACCGGACAGTTTCGTTTTGATGGATGAACATCAATGCCCGCAGATTCGTTCCGCCCGCAAGCGGCAGAACAAGCAGTGACCTTGTTCCTCCACCCAGGAAATTACCCAGCGGTGCCAGGTCGGATTCAGCATTGACAGCATCCGTCGCAAACACACCCAGCGATTCCTGCAAGCGGTGGAAGAGAGGCGCATCCGGCAGTTTTTTCGGAAGTTTTTCCCTTGTGGCGGGAGCGGAGTACTTCCATATTGCGTCACCGCGCTCAAACACCACAACCGAAACGCGCGGCGCGCTGAGTGCGTCCATCAATTCCTGCGCGGTTAATTGCAGTATCCTGTCCTCTTCGAGTAATCCGCTCAAGGCATATGAGAAACGGTTGAGCAGGGCAAGGCGCTGGGAACGTTCATCCAGTTCGGTGGCGCGTCCCATGCTATCTTCGAACAGTCGGGCATTATCCAGGGCAACAGCCGCCTGGCTCGCAAACGTTGTACCGACCTGCATGTGTTCACGGGAATAGAAGTGTGCCTGCCATTTTTCCAGCGCCAGAACGCCGATCACTTCATTCTTGGAAATGAGAGGCAGACCCAGCCATGAGAGCCGGGGCGCCTCAAACGGCGGGAAGCGGGGATCCAACCGGACATCGCCAACCAGAATTCCCTGACCAGTCCGGATCATTTCCCTGAACAAAACACTATCTTCCATTGCAATCGTCAAACCAAGGCGGCGGTCCGTATCGGGAAAGCCGCGCGCAGCCGCCACACTCAGCCTGTCTTTTTCCCTCAGCCACAAAGTCGCCGTATCGTAAGGGATGACCGGCTCAAGCTGATCAAGCAGGGATGCAACCAATTCCCCGCTCTGCAGGCTTGCGGTAAGGGTGGTGGATGCATTCGTAAGCGCTTCCAACTGTGCGGCACGCTCCTGTGTGGTCTTCACCAGAAGCACATTTTGAAGCGACAGTCCGACCTGCTGGGATAAAGAAAGGAGCAACGTTTCATCTTCAGGGGTGAATGCCGCAGGCGTATTGAAATTATCCAGCACAAGCACCCCCACAGAGTGCTCGCCTGATTGGATCGGGATCAACAGACTCGAAACAGGCAAACGTCCACCCGTTGCCTGACGATATAACAACAAACCTTCTGTAGAGAACATGTAGTCGCGTGTGAACTGGATCTCATCCATGCGCACCGGACGCCTGGTCTCGAAAGCCTGTCCAGGCAATGACTCGCCCATGCGGTAATTGATCTGCTTCATCGCATCGTTATCGGCATAGCCGGAGACCGCCTGAGGCGCCAGATGACCAGCCTGCTCATCCCAGATCAATACCACTCCTGCATGAGCCGATGGCAGGGCGCGCCGGGCACTCTCAAGCAAAGAGCGGACAATACGTTCCGAATCCAGACCCCGCAACTGGCGGCTGAAATCGAGCAGGAGATTCACCTCCTGCAAGCGGCGGCGCGTCTCACTCAGGAGCGAGATGTTCTGCATAATGACCGAAGTCTGCCGCCCAATCTGGTGATACACCTGCAGATCCTCGCTTGTGAATGCGGGCAGTGGTTCAGGGCTGACCGCCAGCATCGCGGCTACCGTCTTCTTTTCGATCTTGATCGGCAGACAGATCAGCGACTTGGAATGCAATGCGGTCAGGAGCGGGGTTTCGCGCCACTCGAGGTTTTCATCAAGGCTTGAGATCAGGATGGCTTCGCCGGTCTGCAAACAAGCCCGAAGCGGATTCCGTTGACCGAACAACGCCTCCGGGCTGGTGGCGCGCGGGACATTCCCCAATACATGCATTAACTTGGGACCCTCGGCGCCCATTTCACCGATCATCGCCACCGACATGCCCAACTGTGTCAATGTTTCGCGTCCCAATGCCTGCAATGCCGAGGAAGAGTCCAATTGCCGGCTCACAGACTCGGTAATTGCCAGTCCGGCACGAACGCGTTGGGCGCGCTGGTCGAGGTTGTGAATGGCAATCGTCTGGTCCAGATCTTTACGAAGCAGAATGGGCAGGTCGTTCTGTGTGAGGCTGATCAAACGCTGTTGCCTCTCCATGCCTGATGAAAGCGACTCTGCCTGGGTGCGCAGTTCGGTAAACCTCCTATGATTGGCAATTGCTAGGGAAGCCTGCGCGGCAAAGATTTCAAGTGTTTCGATCGTGGCAAGGTCGGGTCTTAAACCGTTTCTGGGGGCATCCAGGCTGATCAAACCAAGCGGTTTTCCCTGGATGTCCTGAAGCGGCACAATGAGCATATCGTCCGGATCCCATGCGGCATGGACCCCATCCCCCGTCTTCGAACTCACATCCAAAGTGACGATATGGACATCGGCGGGTATGATCGGCGCTTCAGTCACGGGAATAAAATAGGAACGACTGATACGAAACTGCGGTTTAAGCATCTGTTGGATGCTCGAATAGGACTGCTTGTGCGAGAACAGTTCTGCAAGGGTATCGGATGGGAAGCCCACCCCAGCCACACGGCGCAACGAGTCTGTTTCGGTTTCGTAAATACTCATCAGCACCGCCTGGAAGGTGGTCGATTCGCGGATGCTTGTCGCAATGGTTCGAAGCAGAAGTTCCAGCGGTTGTTCAAAATTCAAGCCATAGCTGACTTCGGTCAGTTTTGTCAGTGTATCGGCACGGCGCCGCAGGAGTTCGGTATGCTGACTCTGTTGCTGAAAACGCTCGATATTGCCAAGAGCGACCGATGTCTGAGCCGCAAGAGTCTGTATCACTTCAAGCGATGCCTGGTCGAAGAAACCCGCACGCTCGGAATGTAAATGGATTAGACCGGCGGTTTTACCCTGGCTCATGATGGGAACGATCATGACAGAACGGATGCCCTCATGAACAGACGGGAACCCGGCGGCGGAGTGGTCGGTCATTAATTGTGGATTTCCGGTCGCGATAACATCCAATTCGACCGGTGAAAAAGTTTCAGGGAGGGGACAGCCCAATGAAAGAGTGACAGGCGGGGGGGTGGACGAAGCGTTCCTGTCAAAAAGCAGGGCGGTCCCGCACTCGGCACGCGTCGTCTGCAGGCTTTCATCACGAACAACTTCCAACAGGGATTTTAGATCCACCATCGAGTTGAGTTCACGGCTGACACGGGCGATTGAGGTTAGATGTTCAACACGCCGGCGCAGGTTTTCATCCGTCTGGGTGGAACGGGCGGCTTCTTCGATGGCTCTCGCGATCTGGTTTGCCGCCGTGGAAACGATCTGCAGATCGTAACTGTTGAAGAACTCGGCTTTTCGACTGCCGAGCATGAGTTCGCCAAGGCTTCGATCCTGGAAGGCCAGCGGGACAACAATGGCAGATTCAACCTGATAGGCTGTCACCAGCGGGCGATATATGGGAAGCACACGGCGATCCGAACTCAGCCGCCCCGACATGAACAATTGACGGCTTCCAGAGACTGTGAAACGATACTCGGGGTCATCCAGATGCAGACGGGCAAGCGGGCTGGCAGAATCAGCGGTCACACCAAGGATCGAAGCGGTATGCACGCGAAGTTCACCAATCCGTTCATCGAGCAGAAAAACAGCGGCAAGATCGCTTTGGAAAATATGCGACAGTTCCTGCAATGAAACCTGGAGGATCTCATCCAGCGGCGTTGTGGATGCAGACAGGCTCGCAATACGGCGCAGGGCATCTGAACGCATGGCACGCTGGCGTGTATTTTCGACGACGAACGAATTTTGGATGATACCCGCGGCTTGATTCGCCACTGTGTTAATTAACTGCAATTCGGTCTCAGAAAATTCGACTGCCGACTGGCGATGGTTCGAGAGCTGAATGTAACCGACAAGATGTTCGCCTGAGATCATGGGGGCAAGAACAGATTCCCGCAAACTCGCGGCTTGCGCAAGGTTTTGCAGACCAAGGTCACGCCATGATTGATCGGCTGCGGCGTTGCGCGTGATGAGCGGTTTTCGTTCGTATATTATCTTTTCAGCCGCGCTTTCAGGCTGGATGGTTGTACGGTAGATTTCGACAATGTGGGTGGGCAAGCCCTGGAACGGAACCTGTCCCTCAAGCGTGCGTTTGGATTCGTCGTAAAGCAGGAAACCCAGAATCTCAACATTGAACAGCGGACCAATGCCTGCGACCAACCGACTGATCAGGTTTTCATAGTCCTGCGCCGCGCCAAACACCTGCGCCAGATTTGCCAGCCCGCTCAATTCTGTTGAACGCGTCTGTTCCCTGGAATACAGGAGGGCATTCCGGACACTGAATGCAATCTGTGAAGAGACCAATTGAAGCAGGTCAAGATCCTGCTGACCGAGAACTCCGGGGGAAAGATGCCCGATCTCGAGAGTGCCGA